>JAFYWC010000134.1 GCA_017546585.1 Bacteroidales bacterium | reverse complement strand
CGTATGGCATCGGAGTCGTATAGACTGAAGGTTGACAGAAAAGGTGTGACAATCACTTCTTCTGATCCAGCAGGTGCCTACTATGCTCAGCAGACTCTGAACCAGCTGGTTACAGAGGCAGAAGGTCGTAAATCCATTCAGTATTGCGAGATTTATGACTATCCTCGTTTCCCGTATCGTGGAGTACATTTCGATGTGTCAAGACATTTCAGAAGCGTGGATTTCCTCAAGAAGCAGATTGATGCGATGGCTATGTACAAGATGAACAGAATGCATATTCATCTTACAGATGCGGCGGGCTGGCGTCTCCAGATCGACGCGTATCCGCGTCTCGCATCTTTCGCCGCCTGGCGTCCTCAGCATCAGTGGAAGGACTGGTGGGCAGGAAACCGTCATTATGCAGAGGAGGGAGATCCTGGAGCATACGGTGGATATTATACAAAAGATGATATGCGTGAGCTGATTCAATATGCTCATAATCACTATATTGAGGTGATTCCGGAGATCGAGCTTCCTGGTCACAGTGAAGAAGTCTTGGCCGCATATCCTGAACTCAGCTGTACCGGAAACGCATATACCCAGGGCGAGTTCTGTGTGGGAAATGAAGAGACATTCAAGTTTCTTGAGACAGTCCTTGATGAGGTGATCGATCTATTCCCTTCCGAATACATCCATATCGGAGGTGATGAGGCTAACAAGGAGCATTGGAAGAAATGCCCTAAGTGCCAGGCCCGTATGGCAGAGGAAGGTCTCCAGAGCGTAGATGAACTTCAGAGTTATATGATCAAGCGCATAGCGAGATATGTGGAATCGAAAGGCAGAAAGGTGATAGGCTGGGATGAGATTCTTGACGGAGGCCTTGCTGAAGGTGCGGCCGTAATGTCCTGGAGAGGAACAGAGGGCGGCATCAAGGCTATGGAAATGGGACACGACGTCATTATGACACCTGGACGTTATTGCTATCTTGATCACGCTCAGGATGCTCCGTTCAAGGAGCCGGAGTCGATCGGAGGCTATCTCCCGCTTGATTCGGTATATGTATACGAGCCTATAGAACCGTCTATGCCTCAGGACAAGGTGGGTTATCTCAAGGGTGTCCAGGCAAATCTCTGGACCGAGTATGTGGTGACTGACGAGCACGCGGAATATATGTACTGGCCAAGAACCATCGCCATTGCCGAGACTGGCTGGAGCCAGCCTGAGAAGAAGGATCTTGCGGACTTCCGCAGAAGAGCACTGCTCGAGCTGGAGGGTCTGAAAAATAAGGGTTATGCGACCTTTGATCTTGCTTCAGAGTACGGTGAACGCAAGCTTGCGCAGACAGGTCTCGAGCACAAGGCAAAAGGATGTAAAGTCATCTATAACAGACCGATACAGGATTGGTATCAGGCAGCCGGCGAGAAGACTTTCACTGATGGAGTGATCGGAGGATGGACATACAGCGACAACCGTTGGCAGGGCTTCCTCTCGGACATTGATGTGACTGTCGATCTCGGAAAAGTCCAGACAGTAAGTTATGTCGGAGGAACCTTTATGCAGCTTATCGGTCCGGGAGTGTTTATGCCTTCGAAGGTCGACATCCTCGTGTCGGAAGACGGAGAGAATTTCACACTTGTGTCGACAGTGTGGAACGATGTTCCGGTGACCACTCCTGACCTCCTCTTCAAGGACTTCAGCACGATATGCGACTGCCAGGCAAGATATGTCCGTTACCACGCATACAGAAGCACGATGAGAGGCTTCCTTTTCCTCGACGAAGTCGTTGTAAATTAGTGCAATCAGCCTAATTATCATATTGTATTTTTCCGTATATTTGCAAAGAATGCGTCATTCCGTGTTCTTTGCATTTTACGTATATGGACTTGGACTTTTTTCATAGGATTCTCAGTGTCGACTCCACTTCTGGAAAAGAGGCGGAACTGGCTGATATGCTCGCCGTTGAGTTGAGCGCACCAGGCAGAAGAACCGACGTTTACGAAGTCGGTGACGGCACAAGGAATCTCTTTGTATCTTGGGGTGAACCCAAGGTGGTTTTCTGCACCCATCTCGATACTGTCCCTCCATATCTACCTCCTGTCTTTTCTGAGTCGAAAGCCACAGGCAGAGGCACGTGTGATGCCAAGGGTCAGATCTTCGCGATGTACGAGGCTTGCAAGGTCCTTGAGTCAAGGGGATATACAGATTTCGGCCTGTTGCTTCTCGCTGGAGAGGAGACCGGGTCCTTCGGTGCAAAGGCATTCAGCGCTATGGCTGCAGAGACCGGCAAGACCTGGGACTGGGTGATCGTCGGAGAGCCTACCGACAACTATATGGCTTCTGCCGCAAAGGGAACCAAGTCGTTCGAGGTCACATTCACCGGTCAGGCCTGCCACTCGGGCTACCCTCAGCACGGACAGAGCGCGATAATGTATTTCAATGATTTTGTGAACGCATTGCGCAGCATCGTGTTCCCGTATGATCCGACGCTCGGCGAGACCACCTGGAATATCGGAAAGCTCGTCAGCGACAACCCTCAGAACATCCTCAGCGATGCTCTCAGCTGCAGGGTCTATTTCAGAACCACATTCGAGTCGGATGAGATGGTGTGCAACATTATGAAGAACATTGCCGGACCTGAGGCAAAACTCCGTTTCGGACGTCCGAAAGTACAGGACGGGTCGGATTTTGTGACAAAGGAAGTGGCACCTTGGCAGAGGGCTATGAGCGTGAAGGCGTTCGGAGGCGACACTCCAAGCAGATTTGAAGTGCTCCCGGGATTCGAGTCCAAGCCTGTCGCTTTCGGCAGCGATGCTCCTCAACTCACCTGCTTCGGCCACAAGATCCTCTGCGGCCCCGGAACCATCCTCGTCGCGCACAGAGCCGAGGAGTTCGTGGACCTTCAGGACATTCAGAAGGCGACAGACCAGTACGTGGCAATGTATGAAGCTATAAACAGATAATATAAAACGGACAACATATATGATAGTGATGAAATTTGGTGGTACTTCGGTAGCGAATTTCGAAGCCATCACAAGAACGATATTCATCGTCGGAAGCAAGCTCGACCAGAAGCCGGTCGTAGTCGTGTCGGCTCTTTCCAAGATCACCGACCTTCTTTACAAGATCGCGGATTCTGCAGCATCGCAGGACCAGGCTCAGACAACCGAGCTTCTCGGACAGCTCCGTGAGCGTCACGTCAACCTTGTAAAGGAGCTTCTCGAGCAGAGTCCGATGATTATGGAGCAGGCTCTCGCGCGTGTGAACGAGATCTGCAACGACCTCGACAAACTGGCTTATGCGATCTGCGCAGTAGGCGAACTTTCAGACCGCAACAAGGCCATCCTCATATCAAACGGTGAACTTCTTTCATCGACCATCATCTGCTTCACTATGAATGCGAAGGGCATCAAGACAGGTTTTGTGGATGCACGCAGGATGATGGTGACAAATGATTCATACCTCAAGGGCGAGCCTATCGTAGACGAGATCGCTGCAAGAGTGCCCGGCATCATTTCAGAGGCATACGAGGGAATGAACGCAGTCATCACTCAGGGCTTCATCGCTTCCAATATGGCAGGTGAGCAGACTGTGCTTGGTCGTGGAGGTTCAGACTACTCTGCATCGCTCATCGGTATGGCAGTCGATGCTGAGAGAATCGAGATCTGGACAGACGTCGACGGAGTGCGCACAGCGGATCCGCGCAAGGTGAAGAATACAAAGTATCTTGAGAAGATCTCTTTCGAGGAGGCTGCCGAGATGGCACACTTCGGAGCGAAGGTGCTTCACCCGCTTACAATTGAGCCTGCAGTGAAGAAGAACATTCCTCTCTATGTGCTCAACTCTATGAACCCTTCAGGCAAGGGTACTGCAATCCTCAGGAACGAGCTCATCGAGGACGGTGTGAAGTCGGTTTCATTTAAGGAAAATATCAAGGTGATCAATATCTTCTCTATGAAGATGATCAACACATCCGGCTTCCTTCGCCGTGTATTCGAGATCTTCAGTGAGAACAAGGTGTCTGTAGACCTCATCAGTACATCGGAGGCGAACATCTCAGTGACTGTGGACGCAGGTGAGAAGATCGACAGACTCGTGGAGGAACTCTCGGAGTTCTGCGATGTGATCGTGGATGACGACAAGGCGCAGGTGTCTGTGATCGGAAAGAATATCGTCCGTCTGAACGGTATGCTCAAGAAGACATTTATGCCGTTGAAGAGATGTAACGTATATATGATCTCCCAGGGTGCTTCGTTTGTGAACATCAGCTTCGTTGTAGACAGGGGGGAACTTACAGAGGTTGTTCAGGATCTTCACGATCACCTCTTCGACAACCCGGAAGAATTGGAGACTTTCTAGAAATATGAAACTTTTTATCAGCGGATACGGAAAGATGGGCAAGATGATCGAGAAGATCATCCAGACCCGTGGATTGGAATATGCCGGCTGGAGCGAGGCTGTGACTGAGACAGATCCTGCTCTCGCGAAGGAGTGTGTATGCATCGACTTTACGACTCCGGATGCGTTCAAGGCAAACTACAGATTCCTTGCGGAGAACTTCAAGGCTGTGGTTGTAGGCACTACAGGCTGGGGCGACATCAAGGACGAAGTGATCGCATATTTCGAGAAATGCGGCACTCCGATGATCTGGGCGACCAACTTCTCTGTGGGTGTGAACGTGATGTTCGCGGTTACGGATTATATGACCAGACTTCTCGGAAAGTTCGGCGGATACAGCCCGTATATGGTGGAGATGCACCATTGTCACAAGCTCGATGCTCCGAGCGGTACGGCAAAGTCGTTGGCAGAGATTGTAGAAGGCAATATGGGTGTGAAGACCGACGTGCAGTCGGTTCGCTGCGGAGAGATTCCGGGCACACATACAATAGGATTTGAAGGTCTGAACGACAGACTTACATTGTCACACGAGGCCTTCTCCCGTGAGGGCTTCGCCGCTGGCGCGGTCGAGGCAGCCCTCAGGGCCGACGGCCTCGTCGGAGTCCACGAGTTCAAGGACCTGTTTTTGAATAGAAAACAAGAAGAATATGCATAATATAGATTTGACAGGTTGCGGTACAGCGCTCATCACACCTTTCAAGAACGGTGAGGTGGATTATGAGGCTTTTGCAGCGACAGTAGACAGACAGGTGGAAGCGGGAATCGATTTCCTCGTTCCGCTTGGAACTACAGGTGAGACTCCTTGCCTTGAGGACGAGGAGCGTATCAAGGTTCTCCAGATTGCCAAAGAGCATTCGAAGGGACGTCCTGTAGTAGTGGGAGGCGGCACAAACTCCCTTCAGCACACAATCAGAAGTATGAAGATGCTCGAGCCGTATGGCGTGGATGCCTTTCTTATCGTGGTGCCTTATTACAACAAGCCTACTCAGGAGGGACAGTATCAGTACTTCAAGGCTGTGGCTGAATCGACAGACAAGCCGATCGTGCTTTACAATGTGCCTGGCCGTACAGGCGTGAATATGACTGCAGAGACCTGCCTCAGACTTGCGCAGCTCCCTAACGTCGTAGCGGTGAAGGAGGCTTCCGGCAACCGCGAGCAGATCGAGGCTATCCTCGCAGGTGCACCTGAGGGATTCCAGGTATTGAGCGGAAACGATGACGATACACTCTGGATGATGCAGAAGGGTGGAGCAGGTATCATCAGCGTTGCTTCCAATGTGGCTCCGGCTCTTCTTGCCGAGTTCACGACTGCGGTCCGCAACGGTGAGATGGAGAAGGCCGAGGAACTCAATGAGAAGCTCACTCCTCTTTTCAACAACTGCTTCGTGGAGAGCAACCCGATCCCTGCAAAGGCGGCTATGCACGCTATGGGACTCATCGAGAACGAACTCCGTCTGCCTCTCGTTCCTGCCCAGCAGAGCACATACGACCTTATGGTCGAAACCATCAGACCTCTTGGTCTGCTTTAATATGTCAAGACAATGACAGATATAGAAAAATTCAATCAGACCATTGCCGACCTAGAGAGCGGCAAGGTGAGAGTTGCAGAGGAGGTGAACGGGGAGTGGAAGGTCAACTCTTGGGTCAAGGAAGTGATCCTCAGCGGCTTCCGTCTCGGTAAGATGGAGGATATGAGCCAGGGTCAGTTCTCTTTCTTTGACAAGCATACTATCCCTACAAGAAAGTTCACAGTAGAGAACGGTGTACGCATCGTTCCAGGCGGAAGCAGCGTGCGCACAGGTGCATACCTCGCGCCGTCAGTGATTATGATGCCTCCTGCATATGTGAACATCGGAGCCTATGTGGACGAGGGTACGATGATCGACTCTCACGCACTCGTGGGCTCGTGCGCTCAGGTGGGCAAGCACGTGCACCTTTCTGCTGCATCGCAGCTCGGCGGTGTGCTTGAGCCTGTCGGTGCACTTCCTGTCATCATCGAGGACAATGTCTTCATCGGCGGAAACTGCGGCATCTACGAAGGTACGATCGTGAAGGAGAACGCAGTGATCGGAACAGGCGTCATCATCAATGCTTCGACAGCGATCTTCGACGCTACGACAGGCGAGTACATCAGAGCGAACGAAAACGGACAGATGGTGGTTCCTTCAGGAGCCGTGGTAGTGGCGGGAAGCCGTCCTATCAGCAAGGGCCCGGGAGCAGAGCAGGGTGTTCACCTCTACTGCCCTGTGATCGTCAAGTATCGTGACGAGAAGACTTCAGGCTCGATCACATTGGAGGATATGCTTCGTTAGCAGATTGCCACGTCGGGACGTTGTCCCTCCTCGCAATGACGTAAGAAAGTCATTGCAGGGAAAGGGTGAAGCAAAGAAGTGATCGGTAACACGTCATTGCAGTGAAAGGGTGAAGCAAAGAAGTGATCGGTAACACGTCATTGCGAGGAACGAAGTGACGTGGCAATCTGTGGAAATGTAAAGCAAATGGATATGAACGATTACAGATTTTCCGAGGATGTAGGGTCATTCTTCAGGTCTCCTGTCAGGGAGATCTTCAAGAAGGTCGACCTTAACGCCATATATTCCTTTGCCGGAGGTTATCCGTCTGCGGAGACTTTCCCGCTGGAGGAGATACGTGCCACTATGTCCGAGGTGATTGACAAATACGGCAGCAAGGCGTTCCAGTACGGAGCGACCCAGGGAGTGCCGGAGCTGCGCGCAGCCGTGGCGAAGCGCTGCGGCGTGGCGGAGGAGCGAGTGCAGATCACTTCATCTTCGCAGCAAGGCATCGACGTATGCACGAGGGTGCTTGTGAATCCGGGAGATGTGATCCTTACTTCAAGTCCGTCATATCTCGGTGCGCTTCAGTCCTTCAGATCATACCGTGCCGACATCAGGGGAGTGGCTCACAATGCTGACATAGACGCATATGTCTCTGCATATGAAGAGGTCATCTCCGAAGTCAAGGCAGAGGGAAAGCACATCAGTTTCCTTTATATGATTCCTGACTTCCAGAATCCTTCAGGAGAATCCCTCACGCTCGAAGAGAGAAAGAGACTCGTCGCTCTCGCGCAGAAACATAATTTCCTCATCGTTGAGGACAGTCCGTACAGGGAACTCAGATATGAGGGCGAGCACATCCCGACAATGTACTCTCTGGATCCTGACAGAGTGATCCACCTGGGTTCGTTCTCGAAGATCTTCGCTCCCGGATTCCGTCTCGGATGGGCCATCGCACATCCCGAGATCCTGGACAAGATATATGTGTGCAAACAGTCGCTTGACCTTTGCCCGCCGATCTTCGACCAGTATGTCGCAGCAGAGTTCCTTTCAAGCGGCAAACTTGATGCGAATCTTCAGAAGAGCATCGAACTTTATAAGGGAAAGAGAGATCTGCTTCTCGGCCTGCTTGAAAAGCATATGCCTGCGGGCGTGACTTGGACTCATCCTGAGGGAGGACTTTTCCTCTTCCTTACAATGCCGGAAGGCTTTGAGGCAGTGAAGTTCTATGACAAGTCGCTTGATGCAGGTGTGGCATATGTCGCCGGAGAATTCTTCCACCCGGACGGAAGCGGAAAGAATACGATGCGTATGAACTTTTCGTTTATGAGTCCTGAAAAGATAACAGAAGGAGTACGTCTCCTTGCAGATTTGTTGAGAGATGAAATTCTATAAATACCAGGGTGCAGGAAACGACTTCCTGATTGCAGACAACCGCGACGGCGCCGTTCAGCTGTCACAGCAACAGATCGCTGCGCTTTGTGACCGCCGCTATGGAGTCGGTGCGGACGGGCTGATGCTCCTGGAGTCCGGCGAAGGATATGACTTCAGGATGGTGTACTACAACTCTGATGGCTCTGGTGGAATGATGTGCGGAAACGGAGGACGCTGTATCGTGGCTTTTGCTGCAGACTGCGGAATCAATCATTTTGATTTCGATGCTGCCGACGGTTTCCACACTGCGGAGATTCTCTCAGTCGACGGACCGGCAAAGACGGTGCGTCTGAAAATGAAGGATGTACAGGAATACAACCGCTACGGATCTTTGACCGGTGCATCGGTCGAGTCTGACGGATATTTCCTCGATACAGGTACGCGTCACTATGTGCGTTTTGTCAAGGGGCTTGAGGAGTACGACATAGTAAATGAAGGAAGGGACATCAGATATAATGCGATGGAACTCCAGCCTGTGGGAGCCAATGTGAATTATGTGGAGCCGACAGAGGAGGGAATAAAGGTCCGCACATACGAGAAAGGGGTAGAAGATGAGACCTTTGCCTGCGGAACGGGAATTGTTGCCTCTGTACTCGCTTCATACGTGAACGGGGTAAAACCATCTACGGTTGGAACGGACGGCCGCATCAGATATGCGGTAAAGGCAAAGAGAGATGACCTCTCTGTGGATTTCATACCTGGAACAGAGAGCCTTGCAAAGGATATCTGGCTCACAGGCCCAGCTACTTATGTTGCAGAAATTAATATAGATTTATAATAGGATATGATTAGAAATTTTATTGTTTTGATTACTGTTGCTTTTATGGCGGCATCTTGCCTTGGAGATGCAAGCTACAGCAACAAATACACAGCTGATATTACATTCGACTTTGATGCGTCAGTATATAAGAATCTTTTCGGTGCCGACAGTACATATGTGCTGGAGGGTGAGGACCAGGGATTTTATTATGACCCTTCTCTGATATTCGGTCAGACGCACGATAATGACACATTCCTCGGCGGATTTATTCTGTCATATCTTACCGGAGAGAGCAATGGTCTCATCACAAAACCGGAGAGCGTCAATGACAGATACCGCGTACACGCAGCAACAGGTTCTGTGAAGAGCACGGGTTATGTTGTCTTCTATGACAATCCGGACTCTGAGAAGATGCCTGATCCGCATATGGCCTTCACTTACAGAGGACTCGGAACCTGCACTATCGCAGGTTGCTATGTGAACAACACTACATTGGTAGCCCGCAAGGTTAAGGAGCATTTCCAGGACGGAGACAAACTCACCCTCAAGGCGACAGGTTATCTCAACGATAAGGAAACAGGTGTTTCATCTATAACACTTGCACAATATACTGAGGCGAAGGATTCGGTAATGTACAACTGGTCAGCGTTCGATATGTCCAAACTGGGTGCTGTCGACAAGGTGATGTTTGAGGTGGAATCTACAAATGACGCTGTTCCAGGTTACGTATGCATTGACGGAGTTCTTGCAAACATCGACATCAAATACTAAATGTTAATATTATGAGAACAAATCAGGATTACAAAAACGCAGCTCTTGCCGCTCTTAAGGGCAACTGGGCCAAGGCCGTCCTCGCAACACTTGCAATGATGGTTGTGATTTACATTTTCGCTACTCCGTATATGGCTGCATCTATGAGCCTGGCGGCGGGAAATGAAAAGCAGTTGTTGGGCTCTTTCGGAGTCTATTTCCTCGCGCTGATCCTGCTTTATGCACCGATGGTAGTGGGCTATTTCAATGCGACAGCAGCTCTTGCCCGCGAAGGTGACAACAGAGTGGCTTACAACACATTCTACGGCACTTTCCATCCGTATCTCAAGAATGTCTGGGCTATGTTCCTTTATGGATTGTTCACTACTCTCTGGAGTTTCCTTTTCATCATCCCAGGCATCATCAAGTCATTTGCCTATGCTATGACTCCTTATATCGTGAAGGATTTCCCTGAACTTACAGCCAACCAGGCCATCGACCTCAGCTGCAAGATGATGAAGGGACACAAGTTCGACCTCTTCTGGCTTCTCCTCTCATTCATCGGATGGGCTTTCCTGAATGTATTCACATTGGGAATCGGAACCTTCTGGCTCTATCCGTACGTATTTACAGCAATGTCGGGATTCTACGAGGACGTGAAGAACGAATACCTTGCAAAACAGAACAACTAACAATAACAAACAACTAAACACAACAAAGTTATGGTATCATTTCTTATCTGGCTCGTTGGAGTCATCTGCTGCATCTGGTGCATCAAGGATCTATGGGCAAAGCCTAAGGTGGACAAGGTAGTAAAACTCGTGCTTACTGTAGCACTTCTGTGCTTCAGCTGGGTAGGTTTTGCTGTTTACTATTTCCTTCTTAAGGATAGACTCTAAAGGAGTCCGGCAGGAATCTGCATAATAATCTCCTGATATTCCGGATCGACGGACAGGATGAAATCTTCGTGGAGCGGTATCATTACTGCTCCATTTTCTGTTTCTACTTCTATGCAAGGATTTTTAGGGATGTCGAGGAAGTCTGTGATTTCGCCTACTTCAATGAGTGCAGGTTCTTCTGTCATTTCAAGCGCAGTCGAGAAATCTTCAGCCGGAGTGAGCAGCATCCAACCTACGAGCGCTGCATATCCGTCATCTTCAAGAGACATTTCAGGAAGCTGGTCTTCCTCTATATATACCGCCTTTCCTGTGATCTCTTCGACATCTTCCATAGAACCGATGCCTGTAAGGCGGACAAGGGCCTTTGTATTGCCCCTTTTTGTAAAAGATTCAATATAAAAAGGAACCGGAAGTCCATCGAAAACGATGAACACCGGTTCCTTTAGGTTGATATCCTCAGGAGCGATCTCACGGAAGCCCATAACGAGCTCCCCATCGGTACCGTTAGATTTCAATACCTGGGCTACCTGCTGCAAGTTGTCGTAACCTGCCATCGGAATTACTCAGCTGGAGTCTCCTCAGCCTCAACTGCCTGTGCAGCAGCCTCAGCAGCTGCGCGTGCAGCCTCCTCAGCCTCAGCCTTTCTCTTAGCGATAGCCTCAGCTCTCTCCTGATTTACCTTAGCCTCAGCCTCAACTGCAGCCTTGTGAGCAGCAGCAGCGTCCTTGCTAAGTCCCTCTTTCTTAGCGTTGATCTTAGCAGCCTTCTCTGACTTCCAAGCAGCGAGCTTTGCATCAGCCTGCTCCTGAGTGAGCGCGCCCTTCTTAACGCCACCCTGGAGGTGCTTTGCAAGAAGTACTCCCTCGTAAGAGAGGATCTTGTTAGCAGTAAGGGTAGGCTGAGCACCTACGTTAAGCCAAGCAAGTGCACGCTCTGAGTTGAGAACGATAGTTGCTGGGTTTGTGTTAGGGTTGTAAGAGCCGAGCTGCTCGATGAAACGACCATCGCGAGGTGCGCGTGAATCAGCCACAACAATGTGGAAGAATGCGAAATTCTTCTTTCCGTGGCGCTGAAGACGAATTTTAACAGCCATTGTGAATCTGTTTTAATAAGTTAATTAATAATTACCAATGTTTTCCTACCCGAGGAAAAGCGCGCAAAGATAAAAATTTAATTTTATATAACCAAATATCTGTGGTTCAGATTGTTTAATATCTTGTTTCGATCCCGTTTTCAGGGCAAAAACAAAAATTTTTCAAAAAAATGTGAAAAAAGTTGCAGAAAAATTTGGAAGTTAAAATTTTTGTCGTACCTTTGCAATCCCAAATCAAACAAGCGGTGGTGGTGAAATGGTAGACACGCTACTTTGAGGGGGTAGTGGGCGTAAGCCTGTGCGAGTTCGAGTCTCGCCCACCGCACTCCATTTCACGAGAGGAAATTTCGAAAGAAGTTTCCTCTTTTTCTTTTTTACTGCAGTTCCTGCTCAGTTTTCCGGCGAATTTGTGTATCTTTACGGAGATATAATCAATTCAATTATGCAGACATTGAAGAATGACGTCCTGACTGTCGAGGTCAGCGAGCACGGTGCCGAACTTCAGAGCATCAGAAAAGGAACAGTAGAATATCTTTGGCAGGGTGACCCTGCATATTGGGGAAGGCGTTCGCCTGTCCTCTTTCCGATTGTAGGAAGCGTATGGGAGAAGCGTTATCGCGTAAACGGCACCGAGTACGAACTCGGACAGCACGGTTTCGCGCGCGATATGAAATTTGTCCTCGTCAGCCAGACTGAGGATGAGGTGCGCTACAGACTCGAGTCGGACGAGGAGACACTCAAGAAATATCCTTATCCGTTCGTTCTTGAGATTGCATACAGACTTCACGGCAACAGCGTAGATGTAATCTGGGAGGTGACCAATCCTGCATCAGAGGAAATGTATTTCCAGATCGGAGCACATCCGGCATTCAACTATCCTGACTACGATCCTCAGACAACCGAGAGAGGCTATTTCGTATTCGACAAGTCGGAAGGACTCCAGTGCATCAGAATCGTCGAGAAGGGTTGTGTGGATGCAGAGACAAAGTATCCGCTTGAAATCCCTGCGGACGGCCGCCTCAAGGTCGAGAGAGATACATTCGATGCGATCGACACAATTATGCTCCAGGATTCGCAGATCGGCCGCGTGGATTATCTCCGCGCTGACGGCACCCCTTGGCTCAGCCTCGCCTTCGATGCGCCGGTAGTGGGCATCTGGTCCCCTCCGGGAAAAGTCGCTCCGTTCATCTGTATCGAGCCTTGGTACGGAAGATGCGACAGGGCAGGGTACGAAGGAGAATACCAGGACAAGGACTGGATGAACCGCCTTGCTCCGGGTGAAAAGTTCTCAAGCGTATATACAATCGAGATTCTATAGTATAATATGAAATTGTCGGAACTGAAGACGGGGGAGAGAGGAGTGATCGTAAAGGTTTACGGTCACGGCAGCTTCCGTAAGCGAATAATCGAGATGGGATTTGTGAAGGGCAACAAGGTCAAGGTGATCTTGAATGCCCCTCTCAGAGACCCTATCGAGTACGAAGTGATAGGCTACAAGATATCGCTTCGTCGTGAGGAGGCCAGCAACATCGAGGTCATCAGTGAAAGCGAGGCAAAGAAGATGCACGGCGTGAGCGAAGACCTTCAAGCCATCGATGCGATGGAGGAGGAATGGCTCGAACGTGAGATGGACACCTTGGCGGACGAAAGACGCAAGATCATCAAGGTTGCCCTCGTCGGAAATCCGAACTGCGGCAAGACATCCCTTTTCAATATGGCTTCCGGAGAGCACGAGCACGTAGGAAACTACAGCGGTGTGACCGTGGACGCCAAGGAAGGCACATTCGAATATGGTGGATACAGGTTCGTGATCGTGGATCTCCCGGGCACATATTCGCTCTCGGCCTACAGCCCGGAAGAACTCTATGTGAGGAAGAACCTCCTGGAGGATATGCCGGACATCGTGGTCAATGTCGTTGACGCTTCAAATCTTCAGAGAAACCTTTACCTCACCACGCAGCTGATCGATATGAATCTCCGCGTGGTGATGGCTATGAATATGTATGACGAACTTCAGGCGAAGGGAGATGTGCTTGACATCAAGCAGTTGGGCTACCTCCTTGGAATGCCTGTGGTGCCGACGGTCAGCCGTACCGGCAACGGTATCGAGGAACTGTTCGCCACCGTCATCCAGGTCTATGAGAAGAGCGACCCTCATCTCTCGCGACATATCCACATCAACCACGGCACCGAGCTCGAGCAGAGCATCGACCGCATAAAGCTGCTTCTTCAGCAGAACACAGGCCTCCGTTACAAATACTCCACAAGGTACCTTGCCATCAAGTATCTTGAGAATGACAAGGAGGTCGAAGGAGTGGTGGAGTCCCTTCCTAACAGAGACGCCATCATCACTGCCCGTTTCGAGGAGAATACAAGGATCAGGGAGATTCTTGGCTCCGGTATCGAGTCTTCGCTTGTGGACGCCAAATATGCCTTCGTGCAGGGAGCCCTGGCGGAGACATATGAGCCTTACAAAGGCAAGAAGAAGAGATACACTCTTACTGATAAGATCGATGCGGTAGTCACCAACCGCTGGATGGCATTCCCTATCTTCATAGTGCTCCTTTATGTGATGTTCCAGGGAACATTCGCCCTCGGAGAATATCCTATGCGCTGGATTGAGTGGGTTGTGGAGAATTTTGCCGCCTTTGTGTCTTCTATGATGGCTGAAGGATGGCTGAAGGATCTTGTGGTGGACGGCATCATCGGAGGAGTCGGCAGCGTGCTTGTCTTCCTTCCGAACATATTGATACTTTACCTGTTCATATCATTGCTGGAGGACTCGGGATATATGGCCCGCGCCGCCTTCATTATGGACAGGGTGATGCATAAGATGGGACTGCACGGAAAGTCCTTCATTCCTATGATTATGGGATTCGGCTGCAACGTTCCGGCGATTATGGCCGCAAGGACCATAGAAAGCCCTAAGAGTCGCCTTATCACCACGCTCATCATTCCGTTGATGTCCTGCGCAGGACGAATGCCTGTATACATCCTTATAGCAGGCGCATTCTTCCCTCGCAACGCAGGTCTTGTGCTGCTCGGCCTTTATGCTTTGGGCATCATCCTGGCCATATTGGCAGCAAAGGTGATGAGCCGCTTCTTCAAGGATGACGACCTTCCTTTCGTTATGGAACTTCCTCCATATCGAGTTCCGACCGGAAAATCCATCCTCAGGCACACTTGGGAGAAGGGACGCCAGTACCTCCAGAAGATGAGCGGCGTGATCCTCATCTGTTCGGTGATCATCTGGTTCCTCGGATATTTCCCTAACCATAACGCCTACGACACCGTTCAGGAGCAGCAGGAGCATTCGTTCATCGGCTATGTCGGCAAGGCCATCGAGCCTGTCCTTGAGCCGCTGGGCTTCGACTGGAAGATGGGAGTCGGAATCGTTGCCGGAGTAGGTGCGAAGGAACTCGTGGTCAGCACCCTCGGTGTGATGTACGCCGACGATCAGCCTGTCGCTTCAGGCTCTGTTGTCCCGTCTGACTCTGCTGTCGTTCCGGACGGCGAAACGTCTCCTTCGCCCGAGTCGGCCGCGGAGACCCGCCTCCAGAGGGCTCTGGTCAAGGCCGTGACACCTGCAGGCGCCCTTGCCTATATGGTCTTCATCCTGCTTTACTTCCCTTGCGTGGCGACCTTCATCGCCATAAAGAACGAAGCCGGCGGATGGAAATGGGCCATCATCACAGCAGTCTACACCATCATCCTGGCCTGGGTCGCCGCCTTCATCACATTCAACATCGCCAATCTTTTCCTTTAGACTAGAACAGATACAATAAAAACGCGCACAAAATCGTTCTTTTTGTGCGCGTTTTATGATATTTTCTAGGTTTTAGGCACAAAATCGCCTTATTTGTGCGCGTGTGCCTTATTTACCGAGTGCCAATGATTAAACGAGTGGCTGGCCGGTCATAGCAGCTGGCTGCTCGATGCCCATCAGCTTGAGGATGGTAGGAGCAACGTCAGCGAGCTTGCCGTCCTTCACTTCCTTAACCTCGTCACCAGCGTTCACTACGATGAAAGGAACATCGTTGAGTGAGTGAGCTGTGTTAGGAGTGCCGTCCTCGTTTACTGCGAAGTCAGCGTTTCCGTGGTCAGCTGTGATGAGAACTACATAGCCCTGTGCCTTTGCTGCCTCTACAACCTTCTCAACGCAAGTGTCTACTGCAGTCACAGCCTTGCGGATAGCCTCATAGATACCTGTGTGACCGATCATATCACCGTTAGCGAAGTTGAGGATGATGAGGTCGTTCTTGCCGCTGTTGATAGCCTCAACGAGCTTCTCAGTCACCTCTGGTGCGCTCATCTCTGGCTGGAGGTCGTAAGTCGCAACCTTTGGAGAGTTCACGAGGATACGGTCCTCGTTCTCGAAGAGAGCCTCTGCGCCACCGTTGAAGAAGAATGTAACGTGTGCATACTTCTCAGTCTCAGCGATACGGAGCTGGTTCTTGCCTGCCTTCGATACAACCTCACCGAGAGTCTCCTGTACGTTCTCCTTGTCGAAGAGGATGTGAACACCTGTGAATGATGCATCATATGGAGTGAGGCAGCAGAAGTAAAGCGGAAGAGTGTGCATTCCGAACTCCGGCATATCCTGCTGAGTGAGAACTGCTGTGAGCTCACGTGCACGGTCGTTGCGGAAGTTGAAGAAGATCACTGCGTCGCCTTCCTCGATCTTTGTGAGAGGCTGGCCGTCAGCGCCTGTTACTGCGATAGGCTTGATGAACTCATCTGTAACGCCCTCGTCGTATGAAGCCTGGATAGCCTCTGTAGCTGAAGCAGCATATGTGCCCTTGCCCTCAACGAGAAGGTCATAAGCCTCCTTCACACGCTCCCATCTCTTGTCACGGTCCATAGCGTAGAAACGTCCGCATACTGTAGCGACCTTTCCAGTTGACTTTGCCATCTCAGCCTCGAGAGCCTCTACGAAGCCCTTTCCGCTCTTAGGGTCAGTGTCGCGGCCGTCCATAAAGCAGTGTACGAACACGTTCTCAAGGTCATACTCCTTAGCTACGTTGAGGAACTCATATACGTGCTCGAGTGAGCTGTGTACACCACCCATAGAAGCGAGACCCATAAGGTGGAGCTGCTTGTTGTTTGCCTTTACATAGTCGTATGCAGCCTTGATCTCAGGGTTCTGGAGGAACTTGTGCTCACGTGCTGCGATGTTGATCTTCACGAGGTCCTGGTACACCACGCGGCCTGCGCCGAGGTTGAGGTGACCTACCTCTGAGTTACCCATCTGGCCCTCTGGAAGACCTACGGCCTCGCCGCAAGCCTTGAGTGTGCTCATAGGATACTGCTTGCGGAGTCCCTCGATGTAAGGTGCTCCCTGTGCATAGATGACATTAGACTCATCCTGTCTTCCCTCGCCCCATCCGTCGAGGATCATAAGTAGAACTTTCTTGTCCATAATTATATAGAGTTTTATATTTTATCAAATGCGCCGCAAATATACGATTTTCTATTTATATTTGTGTGGATAAATCCGTGTGCTTTTCAAGAATAATGCACGGAGTTTGAGAGAGATACCTATAAACTTGATTTTATGGCAAGAAAGAGAAGTTCTCACGGCAGAGGCCGTGGAAAGAAGGAAAAGAAGGTTTTTCCACAGGTTGTCGGCAAGGTGCAGATGACCCGCGAGGGCTATGCATTCGTGATTGTGGAGGGAGAGGATGACGACGTCTTTGTGAAGGCGTCCAAGACCAGGGGAGCATTGAACGGCGACATCGTGCGTGTGACAGTGACACGTGAGAAACTGGACCGTCAGCGCCGTGAAGGTGAGGTCGTAGAGATCATCGAGAGGTCGCCAAGGCCTTTCATCGGCATACTTCATATCGTGGCAAACCAGGCCTGGGTGCTTATGCAGAGCCGTTTTATGCCATATGACATCACAATTCCGTTCACGGAATCGGACAAGGAGCGCTACCGCAGACATAAGGTAAGAAGCCATTCTATGGCAGAGCAGAAGGACGAGACCGGCTTCCTCAAGCCGCTCGGAGATGATATGTACGCTGTGCATAGAGTATACGAGCTCGGCGAAGACGGCTACGGCAAGCAGGAGTTGACCGTCCGTTCTGGAATGAAGGTCGCTGCGGTGGTGGACGATTGGCCAAGGCACGAGATGAGTCCACGCGGACACATCGTCGATGTGCTCGGAGAGCCGGGTGAGAACGACACTGAGATGCACGCAATCCTTGCCGAATATGCACTTCCTTACAAGTTCGAGTCTGACGTGGCCAATGCTGCCGACAGAATCTCCGAGGAGATTACAGACGAGGACCGCAAGGGCCGCAGGGACTTCCGTGATGTGCTTACATTTACCATCGACCCGGCAGATGCAAAAGACTTTGACGATGCGCTTTCGTTCAAGGTCCTTGAAAACGGCAACTACGAAGTGGGAGTCCACATCGCAGACGTGACTCACTATGTGACACCTGGTGATGCTGTGGACAAGGAGGCCCAGGAGCGCGGAACGTCCGTATATCTTGTGGACAGAACAGTGCCTATGCTTCCGGAGAAACTCTGCAACAAGGTCTGCTCGCTTCGTCCTAATGAGGAAAAACTTACTTTCTCGGCAGTGTTCGAGATGACTCCGCTCGGCCGCATCGTCAGCCAGTGGTTCGGAAAGACTGTAATCTATTCTGATTTCAGATTCGCATACGAGGAGGCTCAGGTGATTATAGACAATCCTAAGGCTGCCCACGAGGGAGTGCCTTCAGAGATCGTTTCTGCAGTCCTCACAATGCACGGCCTTGCTTCAAAGCTTCGCAAGAAGAGATTCGCTGCAGGAGCGATCAACTTCGACCGTCCTGAAATGAAGGTCGAGGTGGACGAGAAGGGCCGCCCGGTAAATGTATACCAGAAGATCACAAAGGAGGCCAACTGGCTCATCGAGGAGTTTATGCTCCTTGCCAACCGCACAGTGGCAGAGTTTGTGGCTACAGGATGCAAGGGAATAGGCGAGGCTCCGGCCAAGGGCGCACGCAAGCAGGCGAAGACATTCGTATATCGTGTGCACGACGAGCCTAACCAGGAGAAGATCCAGAACCTCCGCAACTTCATCGGCAACTTCGGCTATAAGATGGGTCCTACCGGCAACGGAAAGGAGATCTCGAAAGAGCTCAACAACCTTTTCATCGCTGCTAAGGACACTCCTGAATACAATGCCATCGAACTCCTCTCGCTGAGGACAATGGCCAAGGCGCGCTATGATACTGAAAACCTTGGACACTACGGACTTGCGTTCAAGTACTATACTCACTTCACATCTCCTATCCGCCGTTATCCGGATATGCTCGTGCACAGACTTCTCGCACAATATCTCGACGGTGGCCAGTCTGCAAAGCAGGAGACTTACGACAAGCTTTGCAAGCACGCGTCAGAGCGTGAGATCGTAGCTGCAGAGGCAGAAAGAGCAAGCATCAAGTATAAGCTCGTCGAGTTTATGCAGGACAAGGTGGGAGCAGTGTTCGGAGGCCACGTTTCAGGTCTTACCGAGTGGGGAATGTATGTGGAGATCGAACCTACTATGATCGAGGGTATGGTCGCACTCCGCGACATCAGCAGTGATTTCTTCGAGTTCGATGCAGACCACTACCGTCTTGTCGGCAAGCGCACAGGCGTCGTATATAACCTTGGAGACCCTGTCCGTATTCGTGTCAAGAAGACCAATCTGGAACAGAAACTTCTTGATTACGAGTTGATTGAAACTGGACTTGAGGATAGGATATATGACCGAATCGACTACGAACACGGTCGCGGAACCTCATTCATCAAGGGCGTTGACGGCTCGTTCGACAACGTCACAGTGGGCATCAACAAGGCAGCCCGCAAGGAGAAGGTCCGCAAGGCTATCCAGGAATCAAAACGTAAGGCGAGAAAGGCTGCCGGCAAGAAGGCTGCCGGCAAGACTGCCAAGAAGTCTAAAGCCTAGAGCATTTCAAGAACGCTCGAAGGCATATCAACATCAAAGTCGAGGGTGCTCTGAGTCAAAGTCAGGGTGCCCTCTTCTTCTATATCGAACACCTGTATTGTACGGTCGTCACGGCAGGCCACAAGCAGGTGCCTGCCGTCTGAAGTGATCATAAAGTTGCGTGGGTGACGTCCTGTGTGGGCATATCCGATCTTTTCCAATGTGCCGTCATCAAGGATGTTGAATACGGAGATTCCGTCGTTCTCAAGACGATGCGATGTGTAGATCCATCTGCCGTTCGGGTGGATGTGTATGTCTGCGCTGCCTCCGGCATTCACTTCGTCTGCCTGGATTTCCTGCACAAGAGTGATCACTGGCGTGCCGTCATCGTTTGTGATTCTGTAGACAAGGACGTTTCCGCTGAGCTCGGCGATGCAGTACATAAAATGGCCGTCCTGACTGAATTCCATATGTCTTGGACCGCTGCCTGCCGGGCACTCGAAGTCTTTTATGTGCGTCAGTTTGATATCGCCGTCTTTCTTGCCGATTCCGATCAGACGGATCACGTCAGCCCCAAGGTCGCTTGCGAAGATGAATCCTCTTACACCCGGAACTGATCTCAACTGGTGGATATGCGAAGCCTCCTGTCTGTCTGCAATCGGACCGCTGCCCTCGAAGAACATCTGCTCGGCCAGAGGTTCGATATGTCCGTCATATACTGGGAACACGCTGATCGATCCGCCGCTGTAGTCGGCTGTGAGCATATATCTGCTTCCGTCCTCTTCTGTGTGCATCAGCACGAAGCAAGGGTCGGCTCCGGTCTGGCGTCTGTCTGCGCTTCGGCTTATATCCTTGCCTCCGCGCTTCACTTCAAATGAATAGGCTCCTGACTCCTCTCCCACCTCGCTTGCTGCGAAGATCGAACCTTTGTCAGCCAATGCATATGACGGATTCTTCGCCTCCGCCTTTGCTTTCATAGTGAATTCAAGCGTCTCATTGTCAAATGAATACACATAAAGATGCTCGCCGTAAGTGCCGATCACGATGTCGGTCTTTGTGCCCTCTGAACCGTTCTTTCCCATAATATAAAATACTGCCGTTGCCACCAAAGCCAGTGCGATAACGATGATGCCCTTCTTCATATAAAAAAACATTTGTCCGTAAAATTAGTGATTTTTCACAATTCTACGGACAAATCATATTATTCGCTGAATACCATTCCGAGTCTCATCCTTATGACGACAGGGAGCAAATCTGGGTCGAAACTGCTGGATGTCTGGAACTGGACTCCGCTCCACTGCGTTCCGTCGCTGTCGTTATCATTGTTGACGTATGCAGACTCTGTGCTTCTCAAACGATACCCTGAACTGGTGTTGAATCCGATATATCCCGGAATCTCTGTAAGCGTATAGGCGGAATCGGTGCCGGCTTTTGCTTCAATCTCCACATTGGAAACAAGGATGCTTGCCTTTTGGGCATTAGGAGTATAGGTGCTGTTCTTTACATAAAAACCTTGTGCTGTTTTTGTGAACTTGACCTCGACTCTACCGTCTCCAAGATCTGTGGCATAGCAGTCACCGTCATCTCCTTTATAAATCGCAAAACTGGTAGGCTCGACAGTTGCACTGCCTCCTTTAGGATAAAACTGCATACGCGCCTTCAGTCTGATGGTGAGCGGCAATGAGCCTCCCTTATCGATGTACTGGGAGCCTGAAACCTGGAACTGGAGTCCCCAATATTTACTGCCGTCGTCGTCATAGTGATTGTTGACGTGCGAAGTAGTTGTACTTGAAAGGAAGTATCTGTCGCTCTCGCCATAGAATCCCACTCCGGCAGGAATTTCTATTTCTTTGCCATCATTGTCAAGTACGATTACATCTTCTACTACGACTGTAGCTTGTGTCGCTGTAGTTGTGTAGGTGTCATTGTAGACATACCAGCCTTGTGACGACCTGTCTTCGCTGAATGTGATTTCTACATAGTTGTCGTCAAGATCCCTGACAGTATGACCATCTCCCTTGTACGATTTAAAGTAGTCAGCTTTTATGTAGCCGCTTCTCTCGATTGTGCTTGATGCCACCTGAAGCAGTGGAGTGTCGAGCTGATATGTTGCAATCGGCAGATATTTTCCATTCTTGAGATCGAGTCCCAGAATCTCAATATGATCTTCATATACGTTTACCAATGCGCCTTCAGACTGATCGTTTTTCAATACTCCTCTGTTGTTTGCGTCATTTATATCGCCGTTTGAGTCGATCGGTCTTGCGCAAGACGGCACGTGAACGCACCATCCAGAAGATGGGCTGCCATAGATGTTAGCTCTATCCTCGAACTTCTGCAATGACCATTTCCAGTGTGAGTGTCCGCTGAACCAGATAGAGTTTCTATACTTGTCACACAATGAGCTAAGTCTGATAAGCTGATTGCCGCTTAGCCAGTTGGCTTCCGGATAGATTCCCAACATATTTCCGGCTCTGTCAGGGAAGAACATATGTGTGAATACGAAGCATCTCTCATTCCTGTATTCCTCAAGTTTGTCTTCCAGCCAGTCGATGTACTCGTCTCGGTATGTTTCCGATGAGAACTTCCAACGTGACATTCCCAAGAACAGGAAGTGGTCATCACCTACTGTCTTTTCGAATATCAGAGGACAATCGGTATAGCGCTCCCAGTTGTACTCACTGATGCCGCCAGTTGTTGCATCGTGATTTCCGGTAGTTGTATATACTGGCTTTGATGTAAAGCCTCCATTAACGATTTCTTTATATTGGCTGAACTCGCTTGTTGCTCCGTTCTCAGAGATGTCTCCACAGATGCAGGTAAGGGATACCTGCTTGCTCTCAAAGAAGCTGAGTGCATTCTTGAAGTCATTGAAGCAGTCATCGCTATGTGATTCCAGGACGTGGCCTTCGTTCAGATGCACGTCGGACAGAAGTCCGAAGCTGTAAAGAGGCTCGGAGTATGAAGGCTTGAGGTTCGAAATGGAAACAGATCCCAAAGGATAACCATCATAAAAGATTCCTATTGCCTCAGCTTCACGTGGAGCGACATTTTCGGCAATGAAATCAGTGTACTCTGCAGTAAACTGTTCTACCTCTTTTGCTGTATTCAATGTGCAGATCTCTGCATAGTCTGCCAAAGCATTGCCGTCTGCTCCAATGTACTTGAGAGTGTATGTGCCGGCAACATTGGATGTGATCCTGATGTTCTTATCAGCAGTGATTTCTCCTGTTACCTCTCCCTTCTCACCGATGTTGATCTTGACGGTGTATGACTTGCCGTCGATCCAGTTGTAGATGTTGCCCTCGTTGCTGTTTGCTCCTGCAAGTCTTTCAGCATCAAGCTTGAATGGAGCATACTCCAGGTTGTCTCCCTTTACATTGAAATGCAGCACTTTGCTCTTGAAGGCATTGTCGTTGCTCAACGGCAGTACCATAGTGTATGCGGTATACATCTGTGCTCCAGCTGCAGTCTGTTCAAGAGTTGTGGTTACCTTTTTATATCCTTCCTCGCAGAATGATACTGTCGCACTTCCGTCTGTCCAGTCCAATGCAACCTGGGCAGATTTCGAAGCCACGTCGACAGACATATCTGAGACGTTTACTGATACCTCCTGGAGAGTTCCTGCATTTGATCTGGCATCTGTTATGATGAAGCGGATTGTGGCAGGGATGTGAGTGAATTTCAATGAAGCCGCATCGCCGATCTCCTGCTTGTAGTCTGCAGTCGCATACATATGCATATAGTCTCTCAAGAAGCTAGGATCCTGGCCTGCATTCTGAGTGAATGTCTGCGGCATATCGAGGTGGAAGACGTGCTTGCTGTCATTCTCTTCGATAGTGGTTACCTTGCCGGCTACCGCAAAGCAGTATTTGGCGTTGACGAGGTCTTTCGTATCATAGTAACGTACTGTCTCAAAGTCCGCTGAGTTGGAATCTCCTTCTCTTGTCTTTACAGTGAGGCCACTATATGTAAGAGTTTCCTGGGCTGCACCTGGCATTGAAAATGCCGAAGATACAGATGCTACAGCTGAATTTCCGTCGGAAAGCACCAGGTTCAGTCTATTTGTGTTTTCAGGGTCTTTCTCTACATTCTCCCACTGAAACTTAAGGCTTCCCTTGCCTTCAGGGTCACCCCATACGGCGCGTGTTGCATCATCCGCCTCTTCAGAGGTGATGAATCTCAGGGTTACATAGTCGCCATTCTGAATATTGTCACCCTCAGTCTCATTGTTCAGTTCTTCGAATGTGCAGCTGGCTGCAACAGCAACCATACCCAATATCCAGAAAATTATCTTGTCGATTTTCATAATATTCTCCTCAGTCAATAAGGGTTAATTAAAATTCAGTGTCGTCACTGTCTGGAGCATATCCACTATAACATAATACGCCCTCCGGCACTACTTCGATCACCTCTATTTCCGGTGAGACGTAAGTTTCGAACTTCTTAGTCATATTCATTGTTTCAATCTTTTCCGTTTTGATATCTATGCATTACGTCCGTAGGACGTCTTTACGCACAAAGGCCGCGAATTTACAATTGATTTTCAGAATCAGCAAAAAAATACTCGCAATAGCCTTTATTTTCAGGCAATTGCGAGTAGTATGAGTTCTGTGTAGATGTTTTTAATGTACGATCTTCAGGCCGACGACTGATGCGATGAGGGTGAAGATGAAGAACAGGCGCCAGAACGATGCCGGTTCCTTGAATACCAGGATGCCCACGATGACAGTTCCGACTGCGCCGATACCTGTCCACACCGGATATGCAGTGCCGAGAGGAATGGTCTTGGTCGCCTTGGTGAGCAGCACCATACTCAGAAGACACAGCAGCGCAAAAGCCACATACCACATCGCTGCCTTGTTTCCAGTCTCCACATTGCCCTTTCCCAGGCAGAAAGCAAATCCGGTCTCACACATCCCGGCCACAATCAACAGTATCCAATCCATATTATCAGTCAGGTATTCTATGTTCAGTTTCGTTTCCCGAGTTGCAAAGATATGAAAATCTTCCACCCTCTACCCAAATTTGCCACCTTCTGCCGGAACTTTATCTTTGGTCTGCTGATGTCTGGATTTTTGGATGGCGGCTAAATGGCTGATAGTCAATAAAATAAATAATCGAGGGTCGGGTAAATTTTCCGACCCTCATATGCTTAATTGTTTGATAATTAACCGTTTAACTGGATCCCGAAATGTCCCGTCCGAAAATACCCTCAGTTGTAGTGTGATGCGGTGACCAAAAGTGACCAACACTAAATCTTTGAGCGCAAATGAACCTGTTAGAAAAATTGGAATTTACTTCTTTCTCTTGAAACGTTTGTAATCTGTAAAAAGTGTTCCTTCAGAGAACTCTGTTCCAACCTTCTGCCACTCCATAATGGATTTGTCTAGCCTAACGATTTTATAGCTTGTGCTTCCATAAGTAGTAGTTGTTGTTATCACACCATCTGAGATTGTGTAATTATATGTGTATGAAGAATGTCCTGCTTCAACGTCATATGCCTCAAGAAGATATGATTCGTCTTCGTAAAAAGTGTATGTTGCCCCGCCGTCCCATGCTAAATATGGATATATTTCATAACTCTCGTACCAGGATCCGACAATCAACGACGGATCTATCGCATTTTCGGCATAATCCTTCTCATTAAGACATCCGCAAAGGCTGAGCATTGCAATCAATATAGCTAAAATACGTTTCATATGTTATGTGTTTAATTGTGTAACGTAGTTCTGTTTATATTACTTCCGTAATGACGCACAAGTTCGATTTATCGGTATAAAGTTATGTAAATCAACGGAAAAACACAATATAACTATCCTCCACGGAGAAGAGTGGTAGACTTTCGAGCGAAGCGAGGGCGCATCAGCGCCGCGTCATCCGCGTCAGCGAGACTTTCGAAGAAAGTTGAAGCAGCGGGGACGCCCGACTGAAGCGGGAGCGGAAGGCGGTATTCCCCTAACAGGGGATGTCAGCGTCAGCTGACAGGGGTTAGGATATTGGGTACAAGCATCGCGTGATTTCTGATATCCTGTCATCTCACTCTGCGAGAAAGGCCTTTTCTGGAAATATATACGATAAAGTTCCGGATCCTAACCTCATCTGTCCACTCACCGGTCATAAAGAAGGTAGCAAGGCCTTCAACCGCTACCGCAAGATTGACGAGGATACCAACCGTAAGACTGTCTCGTTGTTGGAGTAGGAGTATTAATGGTATGTATAATTTTAATTATATATAAGATTTGTTATATATAAAATGTTTTATATATTCGCGTAAAATTGTTCGTTATGGTAAAGAATCTTGTTGGACCTCCGGTAGTGGGTGAGGACTTTGTTGGTAGAAAAGAAGAATTGGCTGAGGCCGTTCGTATGATTAGTCAAGGAAACTCCTTGCTGTTGGCTTCACCTCGTCGTGTGGGCAAGTCATCCTTTTCTAAGAAATTGGTTGAGATGTTTAGGCGCGAGGGAGTGTTGGCTGCATACGTTGATCTCCAAGGTGTAAGAACGGAACAGGAATTTGGTGACAGGATGGCTGATGCATTTAGAAAGATCAGAGAAGAATCATCTAAGGCAGTCGGACTAAAGGATAAGGTTGAGTCTTTTCTAAACCGTATCAGAAAGGTTGAAGTCAAGGGTGTCGGCTTTGAACTTAAAGACAATCCGCAGAAATTTTATACTGCTGTCGAGAAGTTGATGGACTTTGAGGGACGAGCTTTAATCGTTATGGACGAGTTAGCAGTATTTCTTGAACATATAACAACTGCACAAGGCCCCGAGGCGGCAGAAAATCTGATGAACTGGCTGAGAAACATTCGTCAGAGCCACCAGGGTAGAATTGTGTGGGTGTACTGCAGTTCAGTAAGTATCACAAACTTTGTGAAGCGTCATAATATGTCATATACCATCAATGATATTTCCTCTTTCCCTTTGGGAGAAATGGCATATGACGAGGCTGTCCATCTCTTAAAGGAGTTATGCTCAGGTCAAGGAGTAGAGGTTTTTGCAGATAGCGAAATTGATGTAATCCTTGAGAAAATAGGATGGAGATTGCCGTTCTTTATTCAGCTGTTCTTTAAGAATTTTATTCAGAATAAAGCGTCGTATAAAGGTCAGCCAATGGATAAGGTTGTGGATGAAATAGTAAGTGTTATTATACGAGAGCATCAGATTGCGACATGGAGTGAGAGGTTGTCGGGATATGGTGCATATGAAAAGCCAGCTCAGCTGCTCCTTAATTATCTATGCCAGCCGAATCATAGATCAGACAGATCTCATCTGGAGACAATCATTTCTCCTGCATGTGAACAGATGGAAGATGTCGGCAAAGTTTATGCTGAATTAAGGCAGATGCTTGACAATGACGGATATTTAATGGAATCTAATCAAGGAGACATTGTTTTCAGATCGCCTATCATTCGTCAGTATTGGTATAATAAATTTGTAAAGTAGAGTAAGTGAGCCATGATAGTCCATGAATCTTTATATAATGATTTGATAAGAAGCGTTTCGTCTGAAAGAGTCGGAAGCGTGCCTCAGTGTCATTATATAGTGGGAAAGAAAGGTTACGGAAAGACAGCACTTCTTAAGCAGATTAACTCTTACCTGAATGAAGCCGATAAGTTTGAACCTATTTATGTGGATTGTTTGCTGAATCCTGCGCTGAGCGTTGATTGGATGATTGCTCGTGAAAACGAGTCATCTCGACGTGTGGTTTGGCTGCTTGACGGAATGGATTTGTTTGTGTCTGGTATATCAGAAAAAGAACAATTCAGATTCCGTGCAATGATTTATGAGGAGAATGCTCCCATCGTGATAGGAACCGGTAATAGTCTTTCTGAGCATTTTACTTCTTATGGTGCACCATTCTATGATACCTTTTCATTGCATATATTGAAGGAAATGCTGCCATCTGCCGCGGCTCTGTTCGTGGCACAAGAACGAATGGGGAGAGAGCGTTTATCGGAAGGTGTGATTGATTCTGTACTATCTGAAATTGGTTATACTCCCTTTAATTGTTGCCTATTGGCAAAAGTCAATGGCGAGTTGAGCCATGATGATATGATGCGTGAGCTGCTTCAGCCTTTGACTAATTACTACAGAATGCTTATAGCAAATTTTAGTGTTTTGCAGAGGCGTACTATTATTTGTCTATTATCATCTGCTACTCCTCTTCTTTTGAAGGATATAAGGTCTGCAACTAATTTGGCAGGTGGAGATCTGTCGCCTCAGTTGAAGAGCCTTTCTTCCAAAGGTATTGTAACCCAAAAGTCTTTGGGAGTAAAGAAGACCGGCTATTCAATCTCTGATAGGGCAATGTCCGCATGGTATAGGTATAATTTAAAGAAGGACGAGTAATAAGTGCGTTTTGCAATTTCTGCAAATTCGGCGGTCGTCAACCGCCAAATTGAGGTGGGTGTTTCCAAAATGGAAATGACCAGCGACAAATTTTTTATATCTTAGATATAAGCGTTTTGGGCCACGAAAAAAGTTGCTTGGAAGTGTTTGAGATAAGGAAAAAGTCTCAACATTTGCAGCCGCAAACAATTAAAACCATGAGATATTTAATGAACATAATTTCACTCGAACCGAAAGTCAGCACAGGATGGATCCTGGGCTGTAGAGTGCGATATGCTCATTGTAGTGGTAACTGATAGATAGATCTGTCAAGACTATATACGGAGGTGTCGCATCAATGTGGCGCCTCTTTTTTTGTACCCGTTATTATCCACGAAATATTAACAATCAAAATCATTCAACCAAAATGAAACAGACAATCAGAACATCTGAATGGCTATCGGTGATAGCCCCGATGACGCAGGAAACCTGCCCTCGTGAAACATTTACCATTAACCCAGGAGCCTTCAAGCGAAAGCGGCTTCGCAATCGACGAAGTCGCTGAAGCGAATGCGAAAGAAATCGACGATGATTATGAACAAGATATTTTTTACCGCAGACCTTCACTTTGGTCACACTAACATACTAAAACACCAACCAGACCGTCCTTTCGCTCAGGAGGGAGATTATATTCTCGGCGACCTCACATTCTTCAAGAGCGAAGATGCCCGTCATCTGCTGGAAAAGCTTCCAGGACAGAAGTTTCTTATACAGGGCAATCACGACGGTTCCATAAGGGTATACTCCAACTATTTCAAGACTACGGCGCAGATACTCGATCTGACAATCAAGCCTACCGCCTGCCCTTTTCACCAGTACGCAAAACAGAACTATCGCTCGGAAGTGAGATAATGATGTGTCCTATGTTGGCACATTGAAGAGGTAAATTTGAACCGAAAACCGGCGGCTATATAGATACTATACTAAGATTTAGTATAAGTTTTATATATAAATATATATAGTAATCTTATAGTATATTATATATTTATATATAAGCAAAAAGTCGTTGAAAATCAATGTTTTATAATTGGTTTTTGTTTCATAGATTTGCCTCGATATCAGCAAATCCCGGGGTAATGTTTGATGGCTTGTGAAAGCCGGAAGTGTAACAAAAAACTATTCGAATTATGATTGAATTTAAGAAGTACAGTTCTATTGAGAACTATTTTTATAAAGATTATCTGGACCAGGTAAGGGAGCAGGTTCCTGCTGATATGCAGTGGGTGGTCCAGGAGAAGGTACACGGTACCAATACCAGCTTCCTGTGTGACGGAAATGATGTGAAGTTTGCGAAGAGAACCTCAATCCTTGGGGATGAGGAGAAGTTCTATGACTATCAGGAGATCTTGGAGGAGTATCGTGATAAGGTGATGACTCTATACCGTAAGGTCTGCCAGCTTCATGAGGACGTAGAATCCATCTCTGTATTTGGAGAGCTTTGTGGTGGAGCATATCCACATCCTGATGTTCAGCGCATTGGTCGCCTGACTTTGATTCAGAAGGGAGTGTTCTATACTCCAGGTCATGAGTTCTATGGATTTGATATCTATGTGTTCACCAAGGATGGCGGATACTACCTTTCTGTAGACGAGACCAATGCACTCTTTGATGCAGAGGGATTCTTTTATGCTCGTAGTCTCTTTACTGGTTCACTTGATGACTGCCTGAAGCATCCTAATCAGTTCCAGTCAAAGATCGCAGAGTGGCTGGGTCTCCCAGCAATTGAGGACAATGTCTGCGAGGGTATTGTGATTCGTCCTGTGATTCCATTCTATCTGAGGACCGGCAGCAGGGCTTTGATCAAGAGCAAGAACGAGAAGTTTGCAGAGAAGAAAAGCGTCAAGAGACGTAACAAGCAGTTGGAGGCTCCAGTGGAGTACAGCAAGGATTTGGCGGAACTGATTGAAACTGTCGCATCATATGTCAACGAGAATCGTCTTGCTAATGTTGTCAGCCATATCGGAGAAGTGCAGATTCCTCGTGATCTTGGAAAACTGATCAAGGAGATGTCATACGATGTAGTTGAAGACTTCCTCAAGGAGCATTCTGCATTGTATAATGTCATTGATAAGTCTGAAATCAAGGTCTTCAACAAGGAGTTGAACAAGAAGATTACCGCAGTAATTAAGAGAGTGTATATGACTGCACACTAAGATATAAATGGCGGTTCTTGCAAAATATGCAACTATCCATAGTACGTGAGAGCCGCCATTAAAAAAGAAAAATATCGTGAAGAAGAAAGAATTCAAGGTCTTATTGATGGATTTCAATAGGAAGAAATATGAAGCATATGATGTCTTGCCGTACTTTAGGAATATATGGAGAGGTCACCGCTTTAATTGGGATAAAGACTATAACAAGATTCCCGTAAAGACCAAGGAGCAGCTGAAAGAATGGATTATTGACTGGGCAAGATACCAGTTCTGGGCCAGATGCGAATATGAATTCCTTATGGCATCCTGGCCGTTTGGGTCACACAGCATGACTGAGGAAATGAAAGAATTTCTTAAAACAAATCCTGATATCGACAATTATGATGACGATTTGAGATTCTGCAACATCATCATCCGAGATATGGTGAAAATAGATGTGTACGAGCAGCTTATGATGAATATAGATATTCTGGTTGATATCCTTAACGATGAGTTTTTGATGAAGAATAAAAAGTAGGAGGTTGACTTATGAAGATACAATACGCGTCTGACTTGCATTTGGAGTTGTCAGGCAATTCAAAATATGTAAAGGAAATTCCTTTTGAGGTAACTGGAGATGTTCTTGTACTGGCGGGTGATACTGCCTATTTACGAGACAAGAATCTCCCTAATAGTAAGTTCTGGAAATGGGCCTCAGAGAATTATCGTGAGGTGTTCCTGATACCAGGTAATCATGAATACTACGGCTTTGGCGATGTGCTGGAGAATGGCGACAGCTGGAGCCGAGAGATTCTCCCGAACGTCCACTATCACCAGAATAAGGTGGTCCGTGTTGATGATACTGACTTTGTTCTTTCGACTTTGTGGTCACGCATCAATCCTGCAAATGAATTCACTATCTGGCAGGGCATGAATGACTTTTATCAGATCAGATATGGAGGGAAGGTATTTTTGCCGGGGCACTTTAATGATGAGCACGAGAAATGTCTTGCCTTCATCAAGAAGAGTGTTGCGGAGAGTGATGCAAAGCATATTGTGGTGGTGACTCATCATCTCCCTACAATGGCAGTTGTTGCACCGCATCATAAGAAGAGCCCTCTCAATACTGCATTTGCGGTGGACCTGCATGACTATATTGCTGACAGCAGGATTGATGTGTGGATATATGGTCACTCTCACACCAATATTGATACAGAAATCAATGGAACAAAAGTAGTCTGCAATCAGCTGGGATATGTTCAGCGTGGAGAACACGAGTATGGTTTTGATGGGCGGAAGTTTATTGAGGTGTAATCAAAAGAGATACAGGTATGAATAACGATGTTGTGATTTATCAGTCAAGTGACGGGCTTGTCAAGATGGAGGCGATTGTAGACGCTTCCAATGAGACTATCTGGGCTACGCAGAAGGCGATGGCGGAGTTGTTTGGGGTGAATGTTTCGGGAATATCCCGTCACTTGGTTAATGTGTTTTCATCAGGAGAATTAGATGAAAAAAGCAATTTGCAAAAAATGCAAATTGCAAATTCAGACAAACCTGTTGCTTTTTATAGCCTTGATGTGATAATATCTGTAGGCTATAGAGTTAATTCAATAAGGGCCACAGCCTTTAGGCAATGGGCGACCTCTGTTTTGAAGCAATATATGCTCAAAGGTTACGCCGTGAATCAGAATGCTGTTTCAGAGCAGAAGTATGAGGATCTCAAACGTGCCTTGGGATTGCTGGAGAACGTATTCGGACAGAACCTGATTATGGCTGAACAGCAGGCTAAGGAACTGTTTGCTGTCGTAAAGGATTATACTTATGCGCTGGATACTCTGGATGCCTATGACTATCAGAGCCTTGAAATATCTGATACCACCTTGCATGAGAAGTTTCGAGCGACATATGAGAGCGCAATGGATGCAATTCAAAGTCTGAAGGAGAAGTTCAAGGAAAGTCAGTTGTTTGGAGTCGAAAAGGACAAGTCCTTCCATAGCAGCATAGGTCAGATTTATCAGACCTGGGATGGCCAGGAACTCTATCCAAGCGTAGAGGAGAAGGCTGCGATGCTTCTGTATCTCGTGGTGAAGAATCATTCATTCGTGGATGGAAACAAGAGAATTGCCGCGACTCTGTTCCTATGGTTCCTGCAAAATAACGGCATCCTCTACCGTCCGGATGGCACAAAAAGAATCGCCGATGGTACCCTTGTCGCATTGACCCTGATGATTGCCGAAAGCCGGATGGACGAGATGGACATCCTTGTCAAGGTGGTCGTGAATCTTATAAACAGAAAACAGTAATCATATTGAGTGGTGTATCAATGGAACAGGTATTTTTCATAGCTGACTTTCATCTTGGTGACCATGATGTGTTCACCAAGGATGAAAACGGGAGGAGGATGAATGTCAATGTAGCCGTGCGTGATAACTGGCTGCTTGATATGTGGATGAGTCAGGTCGGGAAAAAGGACTGCGTCTACATTCTTGGTGATCTCATGGCCTATCGAGGCGAGACGGGCGAGAATCTGCTAAGTAGGCTGCCAGGCAAGAAATACTTGATAGAAGGGAATCATGATGAGAATCTGAGGGCTTTTCCGGGGCAGTTCAGATCTGTGGAGCTGATGATGAACAAGGTATTCTCTCCGATGGTTTATCCATTCCTCAAGGAAAGACTGAGTGTGACGATGTGTCCTATCCGATGTATTCGTGGTACAGGAAGCCTGAAGGTGCCGTCTTGCTTCATGGACATTCACATGGCAATCTCGATGAATTCAATAGGAACAGTCTGGAGCTTAAGGCGGATATTGGCGTAGAAGGTGAACTCTTCCAAAGCATAAGGCGTATTCCAACTCTGCAGGATGTGTATGAGTTTTTTATGGCCAAGGCAGAAGCGTTTGGTATGCCCACATTGGCTCTGTACGCCAGATACTGCTACAGGTTCAAGGAAGCTAGGTATAATTTGGAATATAGTTCAGAAATTGATTGATACGGTGTAATAGAAAAGCGGTAAAAATTATTGATAGTATGAAAGACTGATTTGTCTGCCACTCCAGCTTTGGCGGTACAGAGAGATATATTCGTCTTTCAATGTCTGATCGGCTGTCGTGTGGGCGACCTGTACAAGATGACAAAGGCTAATGTCATAAATGGAGGTATCGAGTACATTCCACGAAAGACAAAGGACGGTCGCCCGGTGACAGTTCGAGTACCATTGAATTCTATCGCGAAGGAAATACTTGAAAGATACAAGGATTGTCCATTTGATGAACTCCTCCCTTTGATCTCGCAGCAGAAATATAATGTTGCAATCAAGAAGATGTTCCTCGCTGCCGGCCTTACCCGTCCGGTCGTGGTATATAATCCAACCACCAGCGAACAGGAAATCCGACCTCTCAACGAAGTCGCATCCTCCCACCTGGCCCGTCGCTGCTTCGTGGGCAACCTCTACAAACAGGTCAAAGACCCGAACCTGGTCGGCGCCCTCAGCGGCCACAAAGAAGGCAGCCGTGCCTTCGCCCGCTACCGCGAAATCGACGAAGATATGAAGAGGGATTTGGTGAATATGCTGGAGTAAGGAATATTGAAAGATAATAACTATATTTACAAGGATAAATTTATACTTGGTATGAACAAAGAGATACAGTTTTTGATGTACAGCACACCGCAGGGAGATGTGAATGTGGAGGCTGTTGTAAGGGATGAGACGTTGTGGCTGACTCAAAAGGCTATGGCTCAGTTGTTTGGTGTGCAGGTTCCGGCAATTAACAAGCATTTGAAGAATATCTTTGCAGAGGGAGAATTACACGAGGAAGTGGTTATTTCCAAAATGGAAATAACCACTCAGCATGGTGCTATTGAGGGTAAAACACAGACACTGGAAACACAGTTCTACAATCTTGATGCAATCATTTCTGTCGGCTATCGTGTGAACTCGGCAAAAGCCACTCATTTCCGTATTTGGGCTACTAATGTCTTGAAAGAATATATGCTCAAGGGCTTTGTGCTGGATGATGAAAGATTGAAGCAGGGTGGTCAGGTATTCGGTAAAGATTATTTCCGTGAATTGCTCGAGCGAATCCGTTCAATCCGTGCAAGTGAGAGACGTATATGGCAGCAGATAACGGATATTTTTGCGGAGTGTAGTCTCGATTATGATCGTGACTCGGATATTACAAAGGATTTCTATGCAATGGTCCAAAATAAGTTCCATTATGCTATAACAGGACAGACAGCTGCTGAAATCATATATTCTAAAGCAGATAGCACTAAGGAGAATATGGGTCTGACAACGTGGAAACACTCTCCAGATGGCAGAATTTTGAAGTCTGATGTCATAGTCGCAAAGAATTATCTTCAGGAGCAAGAGATTAAGCGTCTGGAACGCGCAGTCACAGGATATTTCGATTACATTGAAGATCTGGTCGAGAGGGAAAACACCTTTACAATGGAAGAATTTGCGGCAAGTGTAAACGAATTCTTATCATTCAGGAAGTATCAGATTCTAACTGATAGAGGTAAAGTGTCGAGGTTACAGGCAGAACGCAAGGCAGGGAAAGAATACGAACAATTTAATAAGACCCAGAAGATTGAGTCTGACTTTGATAAGGTAGTTAAGAAATTGAAATAAGAAAAACCTCCCATATCGGACGAAGCGATATGGGAGGTTTTAGCCCGTTTTAAAGTGCATGGCATAGGGACGAAGCCTATACTTGCACTATGGACAGCAAAGATATAAACTTTTGTTGTTATCTTCGCACAAAAGATTCGGATATGGTTATTGATGTAGCAAAAGTGTTATCTCAAGATATTATCAGCAGGTCTCGTGCTCGGGGCTTGATGGCATATATTGTGGAGCGAGAACTTACCGATGTAGAACTGGACTTCAAGGATATCAAATTTGCTACCAGGAGTTTTATAGATGAATTCTATAATCTATTTTTGAAGGATGCTTCGTCATTGCCTTTTAAGGTAGAGATTACAAATGTTCCGGAGGACATTCAGGCAATGATAACATCTGTAAGTAAGACTCAAACAAAAGTGAAGACAATTCGTCCGACATCGAATGTGGATATCTTCGAAAATGTAGATGACTTGCTTCACTTTATGAGTACAGTTGCTTTTTAACTATGCAAACAGATAGATTATGGGCTCGGTAACTCTTCAAAGTTACTGAGCCCTTTTTGTGTATTTGTGTTTCGCATAGTGAATGATGGTAGTGTATTTCCGATTGAGAGATTTTGCATTATTATATAGCAGGTGTATAATAATGCAAATTTTCTATATAATAATCTGATATTTAGGCTATTGGCGATAGTCCTTAAAATGGGGATAGTCGTGCAAGAGTATATGCCAGAGTGGTTGTTTCCAAAAAGGAAATAACCACTAATGTGAAAATAGCAAGTATGCCTTTGAATGCTTAATGATTTATTTCAATAAGGTGGCCTTTTGCTAAAGTAAGCTCCTAGGAGTGTTACATAAATTGCCAAATCTCATATTTTTTATAAGATTTGGCAATTTATATGGGTTGCGATTGAGAAAGCTAAGCTGTTAGAGTCGACTGTTCTGCCAAAGGAGATATTATCAAACATAGATTCGCATATCCTTTTAGCTTTTCTAATCTGATGATGAAGTTAGGGCATCTCCATGCTCGTCCGATCCAATTATCTTCCTTGAGTTGTTCGCTTTCTGTCTCAAATTGGAATGGTTGGTATTCAAATCCAATACACCTTGATCAAGATACAGTAAAGAACCTGAACAATCTTACTCCGGAGCAGCACAGAAAAGTTCGCAACATAATCCGCTGGCAGCGCATCGGGTGTATTGTGGTGAAGATTTCGGAGATGATGAATATTTCTTTGAAGGAGGCTCTTGATATGTTCTACAGGAGCGAGACCTGTCGGAGGTTTCACGATGAGGAGACCGGACTCTATCTTCAAGGTAATTTGTATATCTTGAATGACTTCCTGGCAGAGATTTCTGCATCGGCATAATGGGCTCTGCCCTAAAATTAAGAACGCCCCCCAAGTATGCTGCCTTGCGGCTCGCCTGGGAGGCTTATTATTTTTCTTGCCTTTGCTTTCAAAATTGTCTTGCAAAAGTAAAACCGTTTTTTGAAAAATGCAATTTATTTCAAATTTATTTCCATAATGGATGTGTTTCCCAATTGTTGGGAAATCCCATATAGCCTACGTTGATATCAGGATAATCGCTCAGAAGCTTCTTGAAATGTATTTTGAACTTTGTGCGAGGATTTACTGTTTGTAACAGGTATAATATCAGGTGGAAAAATCGCGCGCGCGAGACCCTCTACAGCGGTTGTCTGCTGACCCTTCTCGTCACAAAAAAGAGATCCACAAAAGTCGCTATAAAACTGACCCCTGCCAGAGCTATTCTGACAGGGGATTTTTTCGTAGTTTTGG
>JAFYWC010000015.1 GCA_017546585.1 Bacteroidales bacterium | reverse complement strand
CAGACTGGAAAGGGAACAGGTGTCAGCTGGACGACGGTCGTCTGTTCAGGGGTACTGGGCGCAGGACTCTTCCTGTTCCCTTTTCTTGATCCCGTAACTTATCTCTTTACTACCTGCATCGGTGCGCTCATCCTGGGATGGGCCATTGCCTCGGCCGGCAGGAAGTTCAGTGCATTCAACGAGGCAGTCAACGACCGCAACGAGACCTTCAGTCAGTGTACCGAGAAGATGGAGACTGACTATTCGATCAATATACCGATGCGGTTCCAGTACAAGCATAGAATCCGTAAGGGATGGATCAATGTCATCAATCCTTTCAGGGCTACCATGGTGCTGGGTACGCCGGGATCCGGTAAGTCCTACTCAGTCTACGGGCCTTTCATCGAGCAGATGATAGCCAAGGGTTACTCGATGTTCATTTATGACTATAAGTTCCCAGACCTTACAGAGATTGTCTATAATGAGTTTCTGGACAACATACATAAGTATGATGTCGTTCCTGAGTTCTGCGTCATTAACTTCAATGACCCTACCAAGTCCCTCAGATGTAATCCCATCAATCCTAGATACATAACCGACCCAGCTGATACCACTGAGATCGCCGAGCTGGTGATGCTCAATGTCAATAAGGCAGCCGTCGAGAAGGAGGACTTCTTCACGCTTTCGGCGAAGGTCTACCTTGATGCTCTTATATGGTTTCTCAAGCTCTATGAAGATGGTAAGTACTGCACCTTCCCGCATGTCATCGAACTGATGGCCCAGGACTACAAGAAGGTCTTCTCGATACTGTCTCGATATCCGGAACTGGAAGCCAAGATCAAGCCTTTTGCCAACGCACTCGAAGGTGGAGCACAGGACCAGCTACAGGGACAGATCGCCAGCGCGCAGATTCCTTTGAATAAGTTCGTGTCCCCAAGCCTTTACTGGGTACTGACCGGAGACGACTTCACGCTTGATATCAACGATCCCAAGCATCCTAAGATTCTTTGTGTCGGTAATGATCCGGACAGGCAGGCCATCTATGGAACGACTCTGGCCCTCTTTACCTCGCGCATGTTCAAGCTCATCAACCACAAGTTCAAGCGCATGTGTGGCGTCTTACTGGATGAGCTTCCTACCATCTTCCTCAAGGGATTGGATAACCTTATCGCAACCGCTCGTTCAAATAAGGTGGCAATCGTTCTGGGAGCCCAGGACAAGAGCCAGCTCAAGCGTGACTATGGCGAGAAGGAGTCAGAAGTGATCTTCAACACCGTAGGAAACATCTTCTCGGGACAGGTAAACGGCAAGACTGCAGAGGAACTCAGCAAGTCCTTCGGTAAGGAGTTCCGCAAGAGGGAAAGCCAGACCAGGGGCATAGAGCAGGACTCTGTGAATATCTCCTTCCAGCATGAGGAACTGCTACCTCTCAGCACCATAGAGACGCTCTCTCAGGGAGTGTTCTTTGGTAAGGTCGCTGATAATAATGACATGAAGATCAAGGAGAAGTTCTTCTGTGGAGAGATTATCAGAGATCTCAAGCAGCTCAAGAAGAAGAGAAAGAGATGGAGACAGCTCCCACGCCTTACTGACTTCGGTGAGGATTGCGTTAAACAGGCGGTTTATGATAATCCGGATGCGGAGCTGATGGAGTATTTCATGAACGAACTAAAGAGAGGAGTGGTCGTATATTCTGATGATGACTTGAAAGTGGAAGCCCGCAGTAGGGTAGAGGCGCTCTCCCAGAAGGAAAGGGATTCCCTTATCGAGTCTATCGCAGCTGCGAAGGCTGAGAAGTGCATCCGTGATATCATCCATCGCAACTTCCGTAAGGTTCAGGCCGACGTGAAAGGAATCATCGATAAGGAATGCTGGCAGCCTCAGGACATTACCCCTATGGGAAAGGGTGCTGCGGATTCCCGTATGGTAGATCCATTTGCATAGAAAAGGAGAGAGCGAAACTTCACAGCTTCGCTCTCTCTTTGCATTCATTAGAATGCCACTCTTATGGAAAAATTAAAATGACTTGTCTTACTTCAATAGTTCGTTAATTTTTCCAGATCCTAAGCGGCTCTGGCAGTAAATAAAACCAGTTCTTTGAAAAGTTTGTCAATAACTTGTGGGTTCGGTTGCAGACCGGACACGCAAATAAATCGATTGAGCATATAAGCGTTAT
>JAFYWC010000133.1 GCA_017546585.1 Bacteroidales bacterium | reverse complement strand
CATGGTAGGCGAGAAGATGAAAGATTCTGACAAGGCTCCTCTAGATATTTGGAGGAAGGCCCTCGAGAACGTAACTCCTCAGGTTGAGGTTAAGTCACGTCGTATCGGTGGAGCTAACTTCCAGGTGCCAATGGAGGTGCGTCCAGAGAGGAAGATTTCACTTTCTATGAAGAATATGATCAACTTCGCCCGCAAGCGCTCTGGCCGCTCTATGGCAGAAAAGCTCTGTGCTGAGATCATCGCAGCATATAACTGCGAGGGTGCAGCATTCAAGAGAAAGGAAGATATGCACAGAATGGCAGAGGCTAACAAGGCATTTGCACACTTCAGATTCTAATCCAGAAAACAGTAACGCACAATGGCTAGAGATCTTAAATTCACTAGAAATATCGGTATCATGGCTCACATCGATGCCGGTAAGACCACAACGTCTGAGCGTATCCTTTACTACACCGGTAAGACTCATAAGCTCGGTGAGGTACACGAGGGTGGCGCAACAATGGACTGGATGGTTCAGGAGCAGGAGCGTGGTATCACCATCACTTCTGCAGCTACTACTGCATTCTGGAACTACAATGGTAATCAGTATCAGATCAACCTTATCGATACTCCGGGCCACGTTGACTTCACTGTTGAGGTTGAGCGTTCACTCCGAGTACTCGATGGTACAGTTGCTACCTTCTGTGCGGTAGGACGTGTACAGCCACAGTCTGAGACAGTTTGGCGTCAGGCTGACAAGTACGGCGTTCCAAAGATCGCTTATGTAAACAAGATGGACCGTGTAGGTGCTGACTTCTTCGCAGTAATCGACGAGATGAAGGAGAAGCTCGGTGCACGCGCAGTTCCAATCTGTATTCCAATCGGAGCTGAGGATAAGTTCGACGGTATCATTGACCTCGTTGCAATGAAGGCAATGATCTACGATCACAACTCAGAGGAGCTCGTAAACTACCAGGTAACTGAGATTCCTGAGAAGTACGTTGACGAGGCTGCCGCTTGGAGAGAGAAGCTCGTTGAGGCTGCTGCCGAGTATGACGAGACTCTTATGGAGAAGTTCTTCGAGGACCCAGATTCAATCACTGAGGATGAGCTCATCGCTGCACTCCGCGCTGCCACTATCGATATGGCAATCGTACCTGCTTGCTGCGGTTCATCATTCAAGAACAAGGGTGTTCAGTTCCTTCTCAACGCAGTAATGCGTTACCTCCCTTCTCCACTCGACAAGGGTGCCGTTAAGGGAACAAATCCTAACACAGGTGACGAGGAGATCCGCGAGTCTTCAGTTAAGGAGCCATTCGCAGCCCTCGTGTTCAAGATTGCAACAGACCCATTCGTAGGTCGTCTTGCATTTATGAGAGCATACTCTGGAAAGCTCGACGCCGGTTCATACGTGCTCAACACACGTACTGGCAAGAAGGAGCGTGTATCACGTCTCTTCCAGATGCACTCAAACAAGCAGAACCCTATCGAGTTCGTTGAGGCAGGTGATATCTGCGCAGCAGTAGGTTTCAAGGATCTCCGCACCGGAGATACAATCTGCTTCGAGCAGAACCCTATCACTCTCGAGTCTATGGAGTTCCCAGATCCAGTTATCGGTCTTGCAGTTGAGCCTAAGACTCAGAAGGATCTTGACAAGCTCGGTATCGCGCTTGCTAAGCTCGCTGAGGAGGACCCAACATTCACAGTTAAGACTGATCACGAGACTGGCCAGACTGTCATCAGCGGTATGGGTGAGCTTCACCTCGACATCATCGTTGACCGTCTCCGTCGTGAGTTCGGTGTAGACATCAACCAGGGTGCACCTCAGGTTAACTACAAAGAGGCTATCACTCAGACTGTTCAGCACCGTGAGGTGTTCAAGAAGCAGACCGGTGGTCGTGGTAAGTTCGCTGATATCATCGTTGAGATCGGACCAGCAGATGAGGGCGTAACAGGACTTCAGTTCGTTGACGAGGTGAAGGGTGGTAACGTTCCTAAGGAGTTCATCCCATCTGTAGAGAAGGGCTTCAAGTCAGCAATGGCAAACGGTGTACTCGCAGGTTACGAGGTTCCATCACTCAAGGTTACTCTTAAGGATGGTTCATTCCACCCAGTGGACTCAGACCAGCTCTCATTCGAGCTCGCTGCACGTCTCGCGTTCCGTCACGCTTGCCCTAAGGCTAGACCAGTTCTCCTCGAGCCTATTATGAGCCTCGAAGTTGTAACTCCAGAGGATTATATGGGAGACATCGTGGGTGACCTTAACCGTCGTCGTGGACAGATCAACGCAATGGACTCAACTATCGGTGCACGTATCGTTAAGGCATACGTTCCACTCGCAGAGCAGTTCGGTTACGTTACTATCCTTCGTACAATCTCTTCAGGACGTGCTACCAGCACAATGTCATTTGACCACTATGCAGAGGTTCCAGCAGGACTCGCTAAGGAGGTTATCGAGAAGAGCGGCTACAAGGCTGATGATGACGAATAATTGTTTAACAGAATTCAACGAAATTTGATATGAGCCAGATAATCAGAATTAAACTCAAATCATTCGATCATATGCTTGTTGACAAGTCAGCAAAGAAGATCGTTGATACAGTGACAGCTACTGGTGCTCGCGTAAACGGTCCTATTCCGCTTCCGACAAACAAGAAGATTTTCACTGTAAACCGCTCGACTTTCGTAAACAAGAAGTCACGCGAGCAGTTCGAGCTCAACTCTTTCCGCCGTCTTCTCGACATCTACGAGGCAACTCCTAAGACTGTAGATGCTCTTATGAAGCTTGAGCTTTCAAGCGGCGTTGAGGTTGAAATTAAGCTCAACTAATCGAGATTACTCAAAAAGTATTATATTTGTATAGTGGTTCGGTAACCATCCCGAACCACCATACAAATTTAGTTCTTTAATAAGTTTGGTCCCTTAGCTCAGTTGGTTAGTAGCACCTGACTCATAATCAGGGGGTCGCAGGATCATGCCCTGCAGGGACCACAAAAGCCCTTTCACAGAAATGTGAGAGGGCTTTTCGTTTTGGTAGGCATTTTGTTCAAGCCGGATTCGACCATCAGCTAAATCTTATTGTATGGAAAAGGAATTCATCAGAGTACGTTCCGTCAAGGACATACTTGCTTTCGTTACCCTAATTGTCGGAGGTTCGGTGCTTATTATGCTGCCAACCGCAGCCGGTGTGAACCTCGCAGGCTTCTTCCTGATTCTCACAGGACTCATTCTCGCATTCATCCTGAAGTCGGACTACCAGGACCCCCAGACCGGAGAACGCTATGCGAAGACCGAACTCTATTTCAAACAGGCAATGCACGCGGCCGTTTACTCGGCAATCGCCTCGAAGCCCGAGGCGGTGGACCTCGCAGAGGCCGAGAAGGGCAATGCGCTGAAACTGGATGTCTACTACAACAAGGCTTCCGGCAAGGCATATCTCCAGCTTTTTGAGTATGTGCCTCACACTTACGAGCCTTGCTCCCAGGTGTATGAATATGACTTGGAAAGGATACAGAAACTGATCAGATAAGAATGGAATACGTCATACTGCTCCTGTCATTGGCCGGCATTGTCTTCGGCGCCGATTTCCTCGTCGCCGGGGCAGTGTCCATAGCCAGGAAGTTCAATGTGTCCGACTTCGTCATCGGTGCAGCGATAGTCGGAATCGGAACATCAATGCCTGAACTTACGGTAAGCTTCATCGGTGCGCTGAACGGCAACGCAGATGTGGCCATAGGTAACATTGTGGGCTCGAACATCTTCAACATCCTAGGCATTCTGGGCATCACGGCAATCTTCTTCCCTATCTCCATCGACAGACAGAATATGAAGTTCGAGATCCCTCTCTGCATCGGAGTGTCTGTCCTGCTCACCATTTTAGCCTTCAATTTCTTCGTCGGGACTCCGTCCCGCATAGGCAGAGCTGACGGAGTCATCCTTCTGGCCGTTTTTACGGGCTATATGTGGTATTCTTTCCGCAGGGATAAACACTCTGCTCTCGCGGAACAGACCGAGCCTGTAACGGAAGATAAAAGCCCTTTGTGGCTTGCTGTGCTCAAGGTTGTTGGCGGACTGGCTCTCTTGATCACAAGCTGTGACCTCTTTGTGGACAATGCTGTGCACATAGCAAAGTCATTCGGCGTGAACGACGCCTTCATCTCCCTTACGCTCATCGCCTGCGGCACTTCGCTCCCGGAACTTGCCGCATCCGTTGCCGCTGCGGTGAAGAAGAATCCACAGCTGGCTTTGGGCAACATCGTGGGCTCGAATATCTTCAACATAACCCTGATTCTCGGCATCAGTGCGCAGGTTATGCCCCTCACTTCGACAGGAATCGCGATTACCGATTATGTTGTGATGATAGCTGCAGCCGTCCTTCTTCTGCTCTTCGGCTTCAGCGGAAAGATAGGAAGGCTCGGTGGTGCCTTTATGCTCCTCTCCTTCGTTGCCTATACCTGGTATCTGCTGGCTAACCAGATTCCATAACCGGACATATTTTTATCTCATATCAGATAAAGTTGGCAATTATTCAGTAAATTTGTGTGATTTGACCGATATGATATGAGAAAATTCCTGATTTCCGTTGTTATGCTTCTTTGGGCTGGCGCAGGCGCATTCGCTCAGAAGACTCTTCCTATTACAGGCACATTCATCAACCTTCCATACCAGGATGTACGCAATAAATACACAAATCCTGACGGCATCGATGCGACGGACCCTCAGATGTGGGCGGCAAAGATCGTAGAGATGAAAGAGATGGGTATGGAGTATCTTGTGTTTATGTCTGTGGCAAATGAGTGCAAGGCCTATTACCCGTCAAAACTGATGGACTGGCATTATCCGTCCGAGAGGCAGAGCCCCGTGGATGCGATTATGGATGAGGCCGCCAAGCAGGGAATGAAGGTCTTTATGAGTACCGGATGGGCCAAGGACCAGGATGACAATCTCCGCGACCCTAAGATCAAGGCGCGTCAGATCGAAATGATGGAGGAACTTGCCGGTCTTTACGGAGAGCATCCTGCATTCTACGGATGGTACCTTCCTGTGGAGGATTGTCTTGGTCCGGTGCTTACAGATTATGCTGTAGAAGCCGTCAATGCGCTCACAGCACGTGCGCGTGAACTCACTCCTGGTGCTAAGATAATGATTTCCCCATACGGAATCTTCAATTCGAATTTCGATGATCCACGCTATGAGCAGCAACTTTCACGACTCAAGGTGGACATCATCGCATATCAGGACGAGATCGGATGTGTCCGTGAGAAGTATCCGCTTGTGAATCTTCGTGAGAATTGGAAGAAACTCCGTGCGATCCACGACAAGACCGGTGTAGAGATGTGGGCAAACTGCGAGACTTTTGCCTGGGAATATGGTACAAACGATCGTCAGTCGGCTCTGATTCCGGCTCCGTTCCCACGTCTGCTTTCCCAGATGGTCGCAGCGACCGAAGGCGGTGCGGAGAAGATCATATCGTTCATCATCTGCGGATTGTTCGAGAAACCGGGATCTCAGTATCCTTGGGGTCAGCCTTACTGGTCTGAAAAAGCCTATGTGGACTATATGGCCTGGACTGGCGGAGATGCACACTGGAAGTCGGTGGAGGAGTATTTCACAGAGGATGCAGGACCGGTGGAGAAGGCGACAGACAGCGGTTGGGCCAGATACAAGGCCGGCAAATACGAGATCGAGCTGGAGCCGGTTGCCGAGCAGCTTACAGTGGCGATGCTGAATTACAACAAGAGAGGCATTGTGCCTCCTGTGAAGGTGTCGCTCTATGGAAATGCCAAGGGACGCAAATGGACTTTGATCGAGACCGTAGAGCCTTTGGTGTGGAAGAACACAAATCACGATGCTTTCGTGGACCACATATTCTTCAATGAGATACCTTCGGGCCTCAATAAGATGAAGATCGTGTTTACCGTGGAGAATGAAAGCTACATTTATACAACAGGAAAATAAAAGCAAAACAATATGTTTCAGTCAGAAGTATATGTAAACAGACGCCGCGGTCTGCTTCAGCAGATGGCGTCAAGGGGAGCGCACGGTGTGGCTGTGTTCCTCGGCAATGTGGATGCTGCGACCAACTACCGCGGCAATGACTATAAGTTCCGTCAGGACAGTAACTTCCTCTATTACTGGGGCATCGATGAGCCTTGGTTTGCGGCTGTTCTTGACCTTGACAGCGCTCAGGAGTGCCTCTATGGAAATGATGTGGACATTGATGACATCATCTGGATGGGTCCTCAGCCTACAGTGGCCTCAAAGGGTGCTGCAATCGGTTGTGCCGCTACAGCTCCGTTGGCGGATTTCTATAAGGCTGTGACTGCTGCCGTCGCTGCAGGACGTCCTGTCCACTTCCTCCCGCCTGCAAGATACTACAACCAGATGAAGCTTTCCCAGCTCACAGGCATCGATAGCGAGGCTGTCCGCAAGGTGGGACCTGTCGCTGCCGGCGGTGCTTCAGAGGAGCTTGTGAAGTCGGTTGTGGCAATGCGTCTGATCAAGGAGGAGTGCGAGATCGAGGAGCTTGACAAGGCTGCGGAGATCGGCTACTGGATGCATACGGAGGCACGTCGCGGCTGTAAGCCGGGAGTGCTGGAGCAGGAGATCGTGGGCCGTATGGAGGGCGTGACATACTCAAAGGGATGGGGCCCTTCGTTCACTACAATCCTTTCTCAGAACGGAGAGACTCTTCACAACCACTCGCACCACCAGATCATCACTCCGGGCCGTCTGCTCGTTGTGGATGCAGGTGCAGAGAGCAATACACACTACGCTTCGGACTTCACACGTACATATCCTTGCAGCGGAAAGTTCACTACAAAGCAGCGTGAGATCTACGACATCGTGCAGCAGGCGAACGACAATGCTTTCGCCCTGACCAAGCCTGGCACTACATATTGGGATGTGCACTATGCTACAGCACGTTTCCTTCTTGAAGGTCTCAAGGCATTGGATCTCGTGCGCGGAGATGTGGACGAGATGCTTCCATTGGGAATCTCAGGCCTCTTTATGCCGCACGGACTTGGCCACAATATGGGTATGGATGTGCACGATATGGAGGATCTCGGGGAGAACTATGTAGGATATGCAGAGGACCAGAAGCGTCATCCGCTTCTCGGACTTGGCAACCTCAGAATGGCACGTCGTCTCGAGCCTGGTCACGTGATCACTGACGAGCCTGGTCTCTACTTCATTCCGGCGCTCATCGAGCAGTGGAAGAGAGAGGGTACCGACAAGGGATTCGTGAATTACGAGAAGCTGGCAGGCTACTATGACTTCGGAGGCATCCGTCTCGAGGATGACATCCTCGTGACCGCTGACGGCGCCCGTCGCCTCGGCCCTCACCGCCTCCCGATCCTCTCTTCCGACATCGAAGACATTATGGCTCAGGAATAGTATGGAAACAGTAATTATAATATTGGCGATACTGGCGGGAGCGATAGGAATCACCGGAAGCATTCTTCCGGGATTGCCTGGTCCGCCGATCAGCTGGGTCGGTCTTTTGCTCCTTTATCTGTGGGGACCGGAAGAAATGCCCCTCAAGGCATTGATCATCTGGGGCGTCATTATGGTCGTAGTGTCGATCGTCGACTACTTGGTACCGATGTACTTCACCAAGGCCACCGGCGGCAGCCGCTACGCTGAACGCGGCGCTATGGCCGGCCTCATACTCGGCATCATCTTCACTCCGGTCGGAATGATCCTCGGCTCCTTCCTCGGAGCGTTCCTCTCGGAACTCTACTGGGGCAAGAAGTCAGCAGGCGAAGCCCTCAAAGCCGCTGTCGGCTCCTTCCTCGGCTTCATCACAGGAACAGGTCTCAAGACCATCGTCTCCTGCATCATTATGTGGAAGATCATCATCTTCGCATTCTAATCTGCAGACATCGTCTACGGAAACATAGCAAAACCGTGGCAGATACCCACCTCGAAGGTCGGATCTGCCACGGTTTTCAGTATATATCGTGCTTGATGTCCGCAGACATCAGCGAACGAGGAACGATTAGATGCTCTTGATAACCTCGCACATCTGCTCGTACTGGCGCTCCATACTCTGGAGGAGCTTGTACTGAGCGTGTGTACGCACGAGATTGTGCTCAGGGTAAGCAGTCTTGTAGTACTTGTCACCGTCGATGTAGTCCATAAGGAAGCGGAGTACCTGCTCGAAAGTGATATATCTTGCAGAGAAAGCAAGCCAGTCAAGCTCGCTCTGAACCATAGATGCCTTCTGCTCGTGGAGGTAACCCTCTGCATAAGCCTTGAACATCTCCATACTCATCTCTACGTTGTCGAGGTTCTTGTCGTCCTCAGCACCGGTGTTGGTGTATGAACGGATAGCGTCACCGAAGTCGTTCAATGAAGTAGAAGACATAACAGTGTCGAGGTCGATCATACAGAGCATACTTCCGTCTGCCTTGTTGAAGAGGATGTTGCTGATCTTGGTGTCGTTGTGAGTAACGTGCATTGGAATGGTTCCGTCCTCAACGAGTGACCAGAAATCAAGCATCTCCTTTCTGCGGGACTCGATCCAAGAGATCTCCTCTGCGAGCTCTGCAACGCGACCTACCGGGTCAGCTGCGATAGTCTCGTCCCACTGCTGGAATCTCCAGCGGATGTTGTGGAAGCCCTTGATAGTCTCGTTGAGAGGCTGTGTGAAGTCTGCGAGAAGAGCCTGGAAACGACCTGTTCCGAGACCGCCCTGGTATGCAAGCTCAGGAGTGTCTGCACGAACCGGAGAAGTTGTGTCAGGAATGAAGAGACATACAGCCCAGTAGTTCTCGCCGTCCTGGACATAAAGCTTGCCGTCCTTTGCAGGAACGACTGTGAGAGTCTCGCGAAGAGGATCTGCAACCTTAGCCTTGATGTGCTCAGTGACAGCCTTGATGTTCTCCATCATACCCGGAACGTCAGGGAAGATGATGTGGTTCTTGCGCTGAAGGATGTAGTTAGGAGCCTCACCCTCAGTCTTGATTACGAATGTGTCGTTGATGAAACCCTCGCCAAGCGGCTTGATTTCAGCGATAACACCCTCCAGGTCGAACTGGAGGGCGATATTAAGAAGTCTCTCTTTCATCTTTATTTCTTGATTGCAAGTGTAAGTCCGTCAAGCTTGTTCCAGTCACCACGTGTGAAGTCTGGCATTACGACAGGGATGTTGCCGTTCTCGATAGATACTCTTGTGAGCTCGCCGAGGCAAGACCACTCTGCAGCATCGTAAACGTCCTGGTCAAGTGGAAGACCGTTCTGGAGGCAGTAGATGAGACGGTAGTCCATAATGAAGTCCATACCGCCGTGTCCGCCTACCTGCTTAGCCTTCTCCTCGATGTCGCGTGCGATAGGGTGCTTGTACTGCTCCATAAGAGCGTCGCGAACCTCGTTGCTGAGGTAAGCCTCACCGTCGCTTGCTGAACCTGTAAGATCGTCAACTGCCTTCTGCTCGTCAAAGTTGCGGCCCTCAGTGCGGATAGAGTAGCCCTCGTTAGGATACTTGTTTGCGAATCCCTCAGTACCCTCAACCTGATACATACGGTTGTAAGGACGTGGAGTAACTACGTTGTGCTGGATCTCGATGATCTTACCCTTCTCAGTCTGGATGAGAGTGATGGTGTGGTCACCGTTTGCATACTCAGTCTCGCCGAACTGCTCAGCAACCTTAAGACCGTTGAATGCCTTTGTGTCCATAGAGATGAGAGTGTTCATCTTGTCACCTCTGTGGATGTTGAGAACCTGGCAAGCAGGGCCGAGGCCGTGTGTAGGGTAAACGTCACCGCGATGCTTCTTGTTGAAGTGATATCTCCAGCCCTCGTAGTAGTTCTTCCAATATGGATCGAGGTTGTGGATGTAAGCACCCTCAGCGTGGATGATCTCACCGAAGAGACCCTGCTGAGCCATATTGAGGGTAGTGAGCTCGAAGAAGTCGTACACACAGTTCTCAAGCATCATACAGTGACGCTGAGTTCTCTCTGCAGTGTTCACGAGCTGCCAGCACTCTGCGATAGAAGTTGTAGCAGGCACCTCGATGGCAACGTGCTTGCCCTGCTCCATAGCGTAAACAGCCATAGGAGTGTGCATTTCCCAGTCAGTGACGATGTAAACGAGGTCGATGTCCTCTCTCTGGCACATCTCCTTCCAAGCGTCTCTGCTTCCGAAGTAAGCGTCAGCAGCAGGCTTTCCGCGCTCAGCGAGAAGCTTCTGCATATCGTTTACTCTGTCCTCCTCGATGTCGCAGAGAGCAACGATCTCTACTCCGTCGATGTAAGTGAAGCGGTTTACAGCACCGTCACCTCTGTCGCCGAGGCCGATGAAACCTACTCTTACAGTCTCGATAGGCTCTACAGCGAAGCCGATCATTGACACCTGGTCAGCCGGACGTGCAGGTGTGTTGTACACAGCAACTCCGTTCTTGATGACATAGCCATACTCGTCACCGCAGTTGCAGCAAGACATTGTGCAGAGCAATGCAGCCGCTGCAGCAATAATCAATCCAAAAATCTTTTTCATATCGTTATAAGTGTTATTGATTTGCGTAGTATGTTACTCTGCTGGTCTCACCTCGATGAGGTAGTCTCTCTCGAATGTAGGGTAGATGTAAGGGTTTGAACCGTCTACAGTGTAAGTCTTCTGCTCCTCTGTAGTGTACTCTGTAACCACATAGCTTACACCCTTCTCAAGGCCTCTGAGCTCTACCTGCTCGCCGTTCCAAGCCTCAGCGTAGAATGCATAGTACATTGCGCCGTCCTTAGCGATTACGTGAGTCTCAGGAAGATCGAAACGGATGTCGTAGAGGTTGAGGTACTCGCCTCTTGAGAGCATCTTGTCGTTGTAGATCGCAACCCACTTCTTGAGGAGAGCCTCCTTCTCAGGAGTGAGGATGTAGCCGTCGCCCTTCACGTTAGGGTTTGGCTTAGGCCAAGTGAACTTCGAACCGATCACACCGCCGATACCGATCTGAGTACCGTAGTCGTTCTCGTCGTCGCTGAGCTCGATGTGGTCTGCGTAGAATGCCATATCAGGAACCATCGCTCCGTAAACCTTACGCTTCATACGGATCTGGGCGCTTGATGTAGGGTCTGATGCCACAGCCTGGTTCATATGCGGAGTAAGGAAGAAGTTCATAGCGCAACCGCAAGGGCAGATCTGGATCACAGAATAAGGCTTGATCTCGCGTGCTCTGTTGAAGATGTCCTCGAAGAACTCAGGGAGGTTCTCTACCGCCTCCTCAGGATACTCGAGGTGGCTGTGAGGGTTGTGGTCAGGAAGACAGCAGTTGAGGTGCTGGCCGTCGAGCTTGAGGCCGTCGAAGCCCCACTCGTCGATGAATCTGTCAACGAGGTCGACAGTATACTTGCGGGTCGCATCGTTCACTGGTGAAAGATACCAACTGTCCCACCAGGTGATGTACTCAGGAGCACCCTGGTAGTCCATAAGCACCATCTCAGGATGGTTGTGCACTGCTCTTGTGTCAGGGTCAGCCGCAAGCGGAGCCCACCAGAGCTTTGCCTTCAGGCCATATGAGTGGATCGCATCTGTGATGCGTCTCATATCCTTTGTTCCGTTGAAACGTGAGTTGGTCTCCCAGTCACCCTCTGCGATCTGGAAACCGTCGTCCACGTCCACCCACTTGAATCCGAGTTCCTTCACCTTAGGGAGTGTACCGAGAACCTCGTTCACAGTGAATGTTCTCTCATATCCCCAAGCGCACCATACGGCCTCGAATGCCTCCGGCTCAGATGCCTGAGGAACATAGCCTGCATATGCCTCCATATACTTCGAGAACTGGCTGAGAGGAGCGAAGAAGTCGCCCTTGCCTACAGAGATGAACTGGTTCCAGGTCTGGAGTGTGTCACCCTGTGCCATCTCCTCAGGATACTCGAACTCGTGGAGAAGGGACATAGTTGTGTAGTCCTCGTAGCGGACCTTCTTTACCGGCATTGAAACGAGCTTGAGGTTAGGCTCCACGAGACCTACTGAAAGGTTCGCGTCGCGTCTCCAGAGAGTCACCATAGGGATACCTCCGCCGTAGTCGGTGTTGTTCATACCGAGATAGTTCTTCTGGTAGAAGCTCTCCTCCACCGGAAGGATCCAGTCGTCGCGACGTGCTGTCGAAGTCGGCTGGAATGACCAGAGAGTCTCCTCAGAAGCGACTCTGAGCTTGTTTGACTCCATAGCCTTTACAGTAAGGACCTTGTCAGAGTGGTTGATGTACTCGCTGTTTGTCAGCACCATACCCTCGAAGCCGTTCACTGTCTTCACAGTGAGGATCTTCTCGATGTCATAGCCGTCCTTCTTCCACTGTCCTGTGATTGTGTAGGTGGTACCGTTCTCGTCGGCCGCCTTGGTCACCTTCCTGACCTTCCAGTCCTCGATCACGGCCTCGTCAGCCACGAGAACATCAGCAGCCTGATACCCGTTGTAATATGCCTGTGCACCTGGAGCGGAAGACTCCACCTTGAAGTGCATCTTGCCGTCGATCTTGAGGGTAAGGTCGCCGCTCTCGATCTTTGTGCCCATACATCCGCTGAGAAGCAGAAGGGCAGCAGGGATAAGATACAAAGCTCTCATAATTTATAGTAGTTCTACGTTGAATTTCTCCTTTGCAACTGTCTCGGCAGCCTGGCGCGATGTGAATGCGCCTGTTCCGCCTGCGGCAGTAGTGTTGATCGCTCCTGTGAGGTTGCCGTTGCGCTGGCAGTCCTCGAGCGGATGACCTGCGACGAATGCGCTGATGAAGCCTGAGTTGAAGCTGTCGCCTGCTCCGATCGCGTCAACCACCTCCTTGTTGAGGAATGATGCGAGGAAGTTGCGTGAACCGTCCTTCTTCACGAGAAGAGAACCCTTCGAACCCATCTTCACGACCATTGCACCTCCGAGGTAAGGCTGTACGGCAGCGATCGCCTCCTCCACGTCGGCTGTGCCGGTAAGTGCCATAAGCTCCTTCTCGTTAGGAAGGAACACTGTTACCTGAGGAAGGACCTTCTTCCAGTCCATCTCCCACTTCTCCACAGGGTCCCACTGGGTGTCGAGCGATACGGTCACACCGTTCTCGGCAGCCTTTGCAAGCACCTTGTGAACGTCCTTGAGAAGGGCGCTCTGCATAAAGAGTGATGAAAGGTGGATGTGCTTTGTGTTTTCGAATACGCTGAGGTCGATGTCGTCATATCCCATAACGTCCATCGCTCCCTGATATGTCAGGTTCGCTCTGTCCTCGCCGTAGCTCATACAGATTGTAGCTCCGGTAGCAGTCTTGTCGTTGCGGATAAGGTATGATGTGTCTACACCCTTTGCCTGAAGAGACTCTGACACGAGGTTGCCGAACATATCGTTTCCGGTCATTCCCACGAAGCAGACCTTGCTTCCGAGAGAGGCTGCGTTTGCCGCGAAGATTGCGGTGCTGCTGCCCAATGTAACGATCATATCGGACGCGAATTTCTCCTTGCCGATCTCTGGTTCAGACTCGATTCCGTTGAGGATGATGTCTACGTTGAGTTCGCCGATTGCGGCGATGTCGAATTTTCTCATTTCAGTAGATGTGGTTATATAGTTATAAGTGTAATCACGCAAATATAGCAGTTTGTTTTATGAAACTTTCGATTCTTTTGAAGAATATTTTCTTCGAAAGATGAGGGCTGATAGATTGAATGATATTATCTGTCAATAAGTCAGAGTATTAAGGGCGAAATCGGCCCGTTTTTAAATGTGTTTCGAAGTGTTTTGATATGTTTTGAAATGACGGATAAAAAAACCTATATTTGCACGCCTTAACCAATGACTGCATAATTATGGTAGGAAAAGTAGTGTCGTCCAGCGGAAGGAGAAGCGCGATTCTCCAGATCCTCAAGAAAAATTCCAATGTCTCTGTAACAGAGCTCAGCAAGCACTTCGGAGTGTCCGAGGTCACCATCAGGAAGGACCTGAATCTCCTCAAGGACAGGAATCTTCTGGTGAGAACCAGAGGCGGTGCCATCACCAATGACACTGGCACCAACGAAGATGAGATGAGCATACGTTTCAAGAAGCTTGCGCACTACCGCGAGAAGCAGGCTATCGGCCGTGCTGCAGCCGACCTGATCGAGGACGGAGACATCGTCATCATCGACTCCGGAACGACCGCACTTCAGGTGGCGTGCAACCTCCATAAGTTCAAGAATCTGACAGTCCTCACCAACGCCCTCAACGTGGCGCAGGAAGTCCTTTCATACAAGCGTTTCAATGTGATTCTTCTGGGCGGAAACATCAGAAGCTCAAGCGAATCAGTGGTCGGAGCGCTCGCCGAGTCTAACCTCAAGATGTTCTACTGCGACAAGCTTTTCCTCGGTGTGGATTCCTTCAGCGTGGAGAACGGCATCTCGACTCCGAGTGTGGAGGAGGCGAACATCAACCAGATTATGATTTCGCGTTCGAGAAAGGTCATTACAGTGTTCGATTCCAGCAAGGTGAACAAGCGCTCCTTCGCCTTCATCACCGACCTTTCGAACATAGATGCGGTCGTGACTGACGACGGTCTGGACAAGTCGATCCGCTCCCAGCTCAAGTCAATGGATCTGGAAGTGATAACAGTGAAGCCGGACCGTGAATAGGATTATTTCTTAAGACGGAAGACGCCGGTTTCGTATTCTTCGAAACCTTCTGAACGATATAGGCTCCTTGCTGCTGTCCTCGACGGATTCGACGTCAGGTACAGGGTAGGGAGCTCTTCTTTTTCCCTTACATATGCGACTGCCGCCTGCACCAGCTCGCGGCCGATGCCCAGGCCTCTGAACGCCTCATCGACGATGACATCTTCGATCCAGTATTTCCTTCTGGCGAGGGTGTCGCAATATGTGAGCGTAAGCATACCTGCGAGGGTGTCGTTATGCTTTGTGACAAACAGCATAAGCCTGCCGTTTCCGGTCAGTTCTTCAAGTCTTTTCCTGCCTGTCTGAGGGGCCTTCGGGTCGAGCATATGGAGGAGTTCGTCGATGCGTACGGCTTCCTTTTCCCCGATTGTGTCGATGATGTAAGTCTTCATACGGCAAATATAGCAAATATTATTAGTTTCGAAACCTGATGTTTCGTTTTGAAGTAAAGTTTCGAAACATAATGAAACATTATTTTCGAGGCCTTAAATGTACTATAATGAATTGATATATAGTAGTATAGTGCATATTTACCCATATTTCGGAATAATTCCTCATTAAAAACTTCGAAATGTTTTGATAAACATTAGTTAGGAAGTGATATATTTGCGTGATAAACTACACTGAAACTACGTCGTAATCAATCATAAACGAAATGTATACAGAATTCCACACTTGGAAGGAGATCCTCCAGCAGCCGCAGATGTGGCGCAACACTTATGACATTATTTATAATATGCGCGAGAAGATAGCTTCTTTTGTAAAGGGCTATGTTGCGCAGGGTTATGAAATCGTATTGACCGGTGCAGGTACTTCTGCATATATCGGTGATGCTCTCCAGTGGACCCTTGCAGGTACACTGCTTTCAGGAGCGAAGGCTATCGCTACTACAGACATCATCACTGAGGCAGGTCAGCTTTTCAACAAGGACAGCAAGGTTCTCCTTGTTTCTTTCGCCCGTTCGGGCAACTCTCCTGAGAGTGTAGGAGCAATCAACCTCGTGAACAAGGTAGCAGGAAAGGCAGCTCACATCTACATCACTTGCAACGCAAACGGTGAGATGGCAAAGATGGCTGACGGAAGCGATAATACTCTTCTCGTCCTCCTTCCGCCTGAGACAAACGATCTTTCACTTGCGATGACAAGCAGCTACTCTTCTATGTATCTCGCTTGCGCTATGATCGCAAACATCGACAGCATCGAGGCTGACAAGGCTCAGATCGAGGCAGTGGCTGCGGCTACCGCTTCTGCAATGGAAAAGTATACAGACGCAATCAAGGGCATCGCTGACAGAGACTTCACAAGAGCAGTGTTCCTCGGAAGCGGCGAGCTTATGGGAGTCGCAGAAGAGTCAAGACTCAAGCTCCAGGAGCTCACTGACGGTACAGTTATGTGTGCATTCGACTCGTTCCTCGGCTTCCGTCACGGTCCTAAGGCTGTGATCAGCCCGGATTCGATCCTCGTATACCTCCTTTCAGAGGAGCCTGACACTCAGCGCTACGAGTACGACCTCATCCGCCAGATCAAGGCAAACAACGACATTACAGCATTCGTTGCAGTATCTCAGTCAGTTCCTTCTATCGAGGCTGACTACTTCGATCTCAATGTAGTGATCGGTGCTCCTGCAGAGGTGAAGAGATGCTACAAGAGCGTATCTTATGTTGTAGTTGCCCAGCTTCTCGGATTCTACAAGGCTCTCCATCTCAAGAGAAGTCCTGACAACCCTTCGGTATCAGGAAACATTTCACGAGTTGTTGAAGGTGTAATCATTTACGAATAACAGATATGGCAAAGACAGAAAACCTTCTGAACAGGCTTGAGGAGCTCAGAAAGGAGACAGGCGTAGCACGCACAATCTTCGCAGTGTGCCCTAACTCACTTTCTGTGATCCGTGCATCGTTCCGTGCGGCAAAGCGCAACAACGCTCCGATCTACTTCGCTGCGACTCTCAACCAGATCGACGGCGACGGCGGATACACCGGAATGACACAGTCTATGTTCACAAAGATGCTTCAGTTCGAGGCTGACAGAGTAAACTACACAGGTTGCAGCATCGTGGCCATCGACCACGGCGGACCTTGGCTCAAGGACAAGCAGCGTGTAGAGAAGTGGTCTACAGAGGACGCAATGAACGGCGTGAAGAAGTCGTTCGAGGATGCTGCCCTCGCAGGCTATGACCTCATCCACGTTGACCCTACAGTCGACATCAATGTAGCAAAGGGTGACGTGATCGACATCCACGTGGTGGTTCGTCGTACAGTTGAACTCATCAAGCACGTTGAGGACTTCCGCGCAGCAAACAACCTTCCTGAGATCTCTTATGAGGTAGGAACTGAGGAGGTTCACGGCGGTCTTGCTGACGAGACAACATTCGACACATTCCTCACAGAACTCAAGAGCGGTCTCGCAGAGGTGGGTCTCTCGCACGTATGGCCTTGCTTTATCGTAGGAAAGGTTGGAACAGACCTCGATACAGCCATCTTCGATCCTGAGGTTGCAAGAAACCTCACAGCGAAGGTACGCCCTCACGGCAGTTGGATCAAGGGACACTATACAGACGGCGTAAGCAACCCTGAGGAGTATCCTCTCAGCGGAATGGGTGCTGCAAACGTAGGTCCTGAGTTTACAATCAGCGAGTACGAGGCTCTCAAGGAGCTCGACGCACTTGAGCGCAGATTCGAGGCTGAGGGCAAGGTAGCGGTTCTCTCGAATATGGCTGCAACTCTCGAAAGGCTCGTTTACGAGAGCGGCCGTTGGATCAAGTGGCTCCACGAGGACGAGGCAGGCAAGGACTTCCCTGAGCTTACAGCAGAGCGTCGCGAGTGGCTCGTAGGTACAGGTTGCCGTTATATCTGGCAGCATCCTGAGGCAGTAGCGGCAAGAACACAGCTCTACGGAAACCTCCAGCGCCTTGGCGTTGATGCTGAGGAAGTGGTACTCGGCCGCATCGAGCGCGATATGGACAAGTATTTCGTGGCATTCAACCTCGTAGGTGTAAACGACCTTCTCTAAGAAGAAAAAACTATAATACTATACCTTAAATTTAATAACAATGAAAGCAAACATTAACCTCAAAGGACTGTTGGCATCTTTCTTTATGATGCTCTCAGTTTCTCTGTTTGCACAGCACAACGTAACAGGTGTTGTTGTTGACGCAGACAATGGACAGCCGCTCGTTGGTGTTGCAGTTATGGTTTCCACTGGCGGTGGCGTTATGACTGATGCAAACGGATCTTATGCTGTTTCCGCTTCTGATAATGCAACGCTCACATTCAACACTCTCGGTTATCTCGATGTAGTGGAGACTGTGAACGGCCGTTCTGTTATCAATGTAAAGATGACTGTTGACTCTGAGCAGCTTGAAGAAGTTGTCGTTCTCGGTTACACAAGCCAGAAGAAGAACGAGCTCTCAAGCTCAGTAGTATCGATCAGCGCAGAAAAGCTCAAGGACGTGACTTCTCCAGACCTTGGTAATATGCTCCAGGGTAAGGCAGCCGGTGTCCTCGTTACAAACGCTTCAGGTCAGCCTGGTGACGGTGCGAAGATCCGTATCCGTGGTACAGGTTCGATCACTGCAAGCTCAGGTCCTCTTTACGTAGTGGACGGTGTTGCAGGTGGTTCATTCAACCCTAACGACGTCGAGACTCTCACAGTCCTCAAGGATGCGTCTGCAACAGCTCTCTATGGTGCTGCGGCTTCAGGCGGTGTCATCGTCGTTACTACAAAGTCTGCAAAGACTGACGAGGCTACTGTAACTCTCAAGGCTACAGCCGGTATCAAGAAGGCGCTTACAGGCCGTTTCTCTCCAATGGGTTCTGAGGAGCTCTACAACCTCCAGAAGCAGATCTACTCTAAGACTCTCTTCAACATCCAGCGCCCTAAGACCCTCCTCGAGCAGGACTTCAACTGGATGGATGCAGCCTTCAACCTCGGTGTTGTTCAGGACTACTATGCTTCAGCAGCAGGTAAGGCAGGTCGCGTTAACTACTTCGCTTCCCTCAGCCACTATGATGAGGACGGTACTCTCATCAACACAAACCACAAGAGAAGCTCAGCTCGTGTCAACCTCTCTGCTCCTCTCGCAAAGAACGTGAATATGTCTCTCCGTGTCAACTATGACAGAGCAAAGAGCCAGTATACTTCTTCATATGTAACTCTCGAGTGTGCATACCGTGCACTTCCTTGGGATGATCCATATGTATACGATGCAGAAGGAAACCGTACAAACGAGATCATCCACATCGGCAGCGCAGACCGTGGTGACGGTCGCAAGGACCAGACTTGGTACTCACACGACAAGTACAACTTCCTCCACAATGAGGTTTACAACTACTATAAGAGCGAGTCTGAGGACATTATGGCTGACTTGTCAATCAACTGGAACATTACAGACTGGTTGATGTTCTCGACAGTTAACCGTTTCAACTCTTCAAACTGGTTCACAGAGGCATACTATGACCCACGTACTACTCTCCCTTCAATTCCTAACGGACAGATCGAGAACAGCTACGGCGGTGGTTGGGGCTTCGGTACAACCAACCTCCTCAAGGCTAACAAGGAGTTCGGTGATCACAGCATCAACGGAGTTGTAGGTATCGAGTACGGTGAGGGCTTCAGCCGCAGCTTCAACGCAAGTGCTACTGATATGCCTAACGGTCAGGCTTCTCTCAGCAACGGTATCGCTCAGGCAGTAGGCGGTTACAACTACGGTTCACGTTCTTGGGCTTGGCTCGCACAGGCACAGTACTCTTACAAGGGACGTTACATCGCATCAGCATCAGTTCGTTATGACGAGACTTCACGTTTCGCTCCTAAGGCTCGCGGCGGTTACTTCCCAGGTGCTTCAGCAGCTTGGATCGTAAACAAGGAAGATTGGATGAAGAATGCAACTGCAGTTGACCTCCTCAAGGTTCGCGCAGGTTACGGTAAGACAGGTAACGATGCCATCGAGAACTTCCTCTGGCAGGATATCTACAGCCTTACTTCTCAGTATCAGAACGTTACAGCTGCCATCCTTATGCGTCAGCAGAACCCTAACCTCGGTTGGGAGGAGGCTTATATGACAAGCTTCGGTATCGACGCTGAACTCCTCGGCAGACTCAACGTTACTCTCGATCTCTACAACATCAACAACAAGAACCTCCTCCTCGCAGTTCCACTCGCACCTTCAACCGGTTTCTTCGAGTTTATGGACAACGTAGGTACTGTAAACAACAAGGGTATCGAGCTTGCTGTTGACGCTGACATCATCGATACTAAGGACTGGTACTGGAACTTCGGTTTCAACATCGGCTTCAACAAGAACCAGGTTGTTCACCTTCCAAACGGCGAGTTCCGTCAGGGCAACCAGATCGTAAGAGAGGGCCAGGATATCTTCACTTGGAATATGCCTATCTGGGCTGGTGTAGATCCAGAGACAGGTAGCCCAACTTGGGAGAAGGTTCTCGAGGACGGTACTAAGGAGATCACTACAACTTACTCAGAGGCTACATTCCAGAATGCAGGTACTTCATCACCTAAGTTCCAGGGAGGTCTCAACACAATGGTAAGCTGGAAGGGCATCACTCTCTCTGCTACAGGTAACTTCATCTACGGCAATATGATCTACAACTCTGCACGTGTATCTATGGACTCGGACGGTGCTTATACAGACTACAATATGATGTCTCATAACAACGGTCTCGGTTGGACACGCTGGCAGCAGCCAGGTGATATCGCAACTCATCCTAAGCCAAAGATGAACGGTAACAACGACGCTCATATGCTTTCTACACGTTACCTCGAGAACGGCAGCTACTTCCGTCTCAAGAACGTTACTCTCAGCTACGAGTTCCCACAGGCTTGGATGAAGAAGGCACATATGAAGGGCCTCAAGGTTTATGTTTCAGGCGACAACCTCCTGACAGTATCTAAGTTCTCAGGTATGGACCCAGAGATCGATACAGAGGACGGTACATACGACACTAACTACCCAGTTCCTATGTCAGTAGTCGGTGGTATCCAGATCACTTTCTAATAACCGATCAGAACAGAACACAATATGAAAAAGATATTAATGATGATTGCAGCTGCTGCAGCCCTTGTGTCTTGTAATATGGACTTCTACCGTTCAGACACAATGACTTCATCGATGCTCAAAGAGAATCCGGGAGCAGCTGTCTATACAACTGATGGAAACTACTCAATGTTCTATCAGCACCTTGACTACGCTGACGGAATGTACGGTGGATATACATATTCACGTATCCTCTTCCTGATGACTGAGCTCCGTGGTGACAACGTATGTCTCTCAGGTCGTACAACTGACCCTCTTTATGAGGACTGTGTTTACGGTGACAACCCGCAGACTCTCGACCTCCAGTATTTCTGGTTCGCATCATATAAGATCATCTACGGTGCAAACTCGAATATCGAGTCGATTCCAGAGGGTGTGGATGTTGCTACAGACCACCTCCTCGGTGAGAATTACTTCATCCGTGCGGTTGCTCACCTCAACCTCTGCAACGTATTCGCTACTCCTTATACCTATGGTTCAGAGAAGCGTCCTGATATGCCGGGTGTAGTTATCCGCAACTCTACAGACTGCTCTGTAACTGAGCGTGCTACTGTAGGTGCTGTATACGAGCAGATCGTATCTGACCTCCAGCGCGCAATGGAGCTTATGAAGGCCGGCACACGTCGTGGCAACGCAGGTTACGCAAGCTACGAGGCCGCTGCAGGTCTCCTTACAAGAGTTTATCTCTATATGGGTGAGTATGACAAGTGTATCGCTCTCGCTGAGGAGCTCTTCGGCGGCAACGCATCTTCTAAGCTCGACGACATCACAACTTACTATCCTAACACAAGAACTTCAAAGGAGACTCTCTGGTGCATCGCAAAGGATAACGACGACGAGGGTGCTGACTACTCTCCAAAGAGCCAGCTCGCTTCTATGTACTACTCTAACGATGCTATCGGTGGTACAGGTTGGTGTGAGATGTACTGGTCTGATCCGCTTATCGAGCTCATTATGCGTCACCCAGAGGACAAGCGTCTGACTTATTACGGACAGCTTGACCTTACAAATGACGGTACTATGATGGTTCACTGGCCAATCATCGACGAGTCTAACAACTTCCGCGCAAATGCAAACGTAGGTAAGGTTAAGCTTGGTGAGGATCCTGAGAACCTTGCAAGTCTCTCATTCGACGGCAAGAGCTACACTCTTAAGTCAAAGGTAGTAAACGGCTATACTCAGTACTACATCACAGGTATGTACACTGACGCTCAGGACAACGACGGTTTCGAGGGCGGTACAAGAGTATACGTTCGTCCTAACGTAGGTGTTGCAAAGGGTATCCGTCAGACTTACCCGGCATACACAATGTCTAAGTTCTCTTGGCAGGACGGCGACCCTATGCTTTCTTCACCGGCAGTTATCCGTTGGGCTGAAGTCGTTCTCAACGCAGCTGAGGCTTATGCGCACAAGGGTGATGTAACTAACGCTCTCAAGTACACTAACGTGATCCGCGAGCGTGCAGGTATCCCTACTTGGACTGCAGACAATTATACAAATGAGTATGCTGACCTTGTTGACGTAGTTCTCGACGAGCGTCGTCTTGAGCTCTGCTTCGAGGGTCACCGTGCAATCGACGTATTCAGAAACGGTAAGGTTCTCGACCGTCGTTACGCTGGTGTTCACCCTTGGGAGGAACTTGACAAGGCTCAGATGGACAAGAGATTCCCATACTGTATCCCATTCGCTGAGATTTCAGTAAGCGGTATTTCAGGTAACGGAAAGCAGTAATAGGATTACTAAAACAAAACCATTCATAATTATTATTTACCAACCAAATTAAAACCAAAAAACAATGAAAAAGTTTATGACTTTTGCAGCTATGTTTGCTGCTGTTGCAATCGCTTTCACAGCTTGTAACAAGGAGGAGAAGCCACAGGGCGGTAACAACACTGTAGTAACTTGCCCTGAGTGCGGTGAGCCAGAGGCTGATTGTACTTGCGGTGACTACGAGTCTCCAATCACTATCGACGGTGACTTCGCAGACTGGAACAACGTATCAGCTGTTACTGCAACTTGCAACGCTGATGCTAAGTGGACTGCACTCGAGAAGGTAAAGGTTTACGCTGACGAGATGTACATCAACGTGTACTTCGAGTTCTCAGAGGACGAGATCGTTGACCTCGCTTGGGTTCCTTTCCACGTTTACATCAACCAGGATGCTAGCGAGGCTACAGGTAACGACCAGTGGATCGGCCAGGGTGGTCAGGATTGGCTCCTCGAGGGTGCAGTTATCGCTGACGGCGCTTTCTGCTCTTACAACCCAGGTCTCTTCTCTTACGACGGTGCTGAGGACACAATCGAGTGGGCTTACGGTGAGGTTCTTCCAGAGGGTTCTGGAATCGCTTCAGGTGCTGGTAACGGCAACAAGTATGAGCTCGCTATTATGATCGAGATGGTTCAGGGTATGGAGCTTTCTGACAACTTCACAATCGGCTTCGATATCCAGCAGGATTGGAACTCAGTTGGCGTTCTTCCTAACACAGCTACCGCTGACGACAACGCTAACGGTGCAGCTCCTATGCTCGCAATTACAGTTGCAAAGTAATTAAGCAATTTCTCTTGACGTAGTGCCGCCTGACCGCGGCACTATGTCCTATTATAACACTAGACACAATGAAATTATTGAACTTCTTTACATCGGCTGCCTGCATTGCTTTGGCAGTTTCGTGCATTTCTACCGATGATCCTCAGGACAAGACAGAGTATCCTGGTCTCACTCACATCGAGCTTTCCGAGACTGATGCGAAATTCCCTAATCCTGAGCGCGGATTCTACACTGTAAAGGACTACCATTCAAATTCGTCAGAGGCTTTGATCTCAGCAAAGGCTGTGGAGTCACAGAGAGCTCTCAACAGAACCATCTTCTACAACGGATATTATCCGAAGGATTATATGGACGGCCACATCGGCGAAGAGTTCCTCCAGATCATCAGGACAAATATGCAGACCCTTCGTGACAACGGTGCAAAGTGTGTTCTTCGTTTCGCATATTCAGATAGTGAGAACGAGTACCCTTGGGATCCTACTCTCGAGGTGGTCCTCACTCACATCGAGGACGTCAAGCCTATCCTTCAGGAGTATGGCGACGTGATCCTTACATTCCAGGCCGGCTTCGTGGGCGTATGGGGCGAGTGGTACTACACTCAGAACTTCGTTTCAAACCCTGACACTCCGGAGGAGCACGCTCTCCGCAAGCAGGTGACTGACGCTATGCTCGCAGCCCTTCCAAAAGACAGGACAATATCTCTCCGTACTCCTATGTTCAAGAGAATGATGTACGCTGACAGCTACACCGATACTCTTACAGTAGAGACAGCATACAACGGCAGCGACCGTGCACGTATCAGCGGCTTCAACGACTGCTTCGGTGCCTCTGCAAACGACCAGGGTACATTCAAGAATGCGGAGACCCGTGAGTTCTGGAAGAAGGATTCAAGATACACCTTTATGGGAGGCGAGACCTGCGCGCTTTCAAGCTACTGCAAGTGCGAGCAGTCTCTCAAGGATATGGAGGAGTATCACTGGACATACCTCAACAGCGCATATAACGGACAGGTTCTCAAGCGTTGGAGAGATGACGGCTGTATGGATGAGATCGAGCGTAGACTCGGATACAGACTCCATATCTCTGACATCTACCACACTCCTGCGGCTGTTGCAGGCGAGGACTTCAATGTTGTACTCAAGATCAAGAACACCGGTTTCGCGGCTCCTGTGAACCCACGCGCTGCAGAACTTGTTTTCGTTGACGGCAACGGCAAGAAGACTGTATATGAGCTTAAGGATGTGGATCCACGCTACTGGTTCGTAGGAGAGGCGATCACTCTCGACAGAATGATCAAGATCCCTGCAGATGCTTCAGGCGAGTGCACTCTCTACCTCAACCTTCCTGACCCTAAGGTGACTCTCCACGACAACCCTCGCTTCTCTATCCGTCTTGCCAACGAAGACGTATGGGATGAGGAGACAGGTTACAACAAGATCGCTACATTCACTCTTTAACCACGAATATGAAACTGATAGCCAATATACTTCTCGTAGGCGTGCTTGCGTCTTTCCTTGCCTGCACTCCTGTAGAAGGCCCACAGAGCCCTGAAGTTCCGGGCAATCCTGAGGAACTTGTACCGGATACACAGATGACTTCTGTTTCATACAAGGAGTCTGACGCGATCTTCGCCAACCCTGAGCGTGGTTTCTATAAGCATTTCGACTGCCTCAAGTCTACAGCGTCGCCTCTTACAGTGTCCGCTGTACAGACAGAGAGGACAGCGAACAATGTGACTCTTTTCTATACAGGCCACTATCTCACAGAGTTCGTGAAGTCGGATATCTCGGAGAAGTATCTTGAGCTTTTCAGAAAGAATATGCAGGCTCTCCGTGACGGTGGAGCAAAGTGCCTTCTCCGTTTCGCTTACACAAACAGCACAGACAAGAAGCCTTATGACGCGACTCCGGAGTGGGTGGCACGTCACATCGAGCAGTTGAAACCTATCATCCAGGAGTACAGCGACGTGATCCTCTGCTTCCAGTCCGGTTTCATCGGCGTATGGGGCGAGGGATATTACACAGACAATTTCTATTTCAATCCGCAGAATCCGGAGCAGCACTCGCTTCGCAAGGCCGTTGTCGATGCGATGCTTGATGCTATCCCTGCAGACCGTCAGGTCGCTCTCCGCACTCCTATGTTCAAGAAGAATATGTATGCGGAAAGCTACACAGACACGTTGACTCTTGAAACTGCATACGACGGCTCGACAAAGGCGCGTATCTGTGCATTCAATGACTGCTTCGGTGCTTCATCCGACGACTACGGTACCTTCAACGGCAGCAAGAGCCGTGAATATTGGAAGAAGGACACCAGATACACCCTTATGGGCGGTGAGACCTGCGGCATTTCAGACTATTGCAAGTGCAAGCAGTCATTGAAGGACCTCGAAGACTATCATTGGACATATCTTAACCGTGGCTACAACGCTGATGTCCTCAGCCGTTGGGAATCAGAAGGATGTATGGACGAGGTGAAGCGTCGTCTCGGCTACAGACTTTCACTCACTGAGGTGGCAGTTCCTAAGAAGCCTGCGGCAGGCGAGAACTTCCGAGTAAGAATCGGCCTCAAGAACTCCGGCTTCGCTGCTCCTGCAAATCCGCGTGACGTTGAACTTATCCTCGTGGACGGCAACGGCAAGCAGACCGTTTATGCATTCAAGGATGTGGATCCGCGCTATTGGTTCGCAAACGAGACAAACGTCATCGACAAGGTTGTCAAGCTTCCGGCAGATGCATCCGGCAAGTGTGTCCTTTATCTGAATCTTCCTGATCCGTATAAGACTATCCACGACAATCCTCTCTACTCTGTCCGCCTTGCGAACGACAATGTATGGGATTCGAAGACCGGATATAACAAGATCGCTGAATTTACTTTGTAAAAGATTGCCACGGCTCTTCGAGCCTCGCAATGACGTATGAAAAACTTATTTCATCTCATAGCCATCGCTTTGATGAGTGTTCTTGTCGGATGCTCTCCCGAGGGTCTTGACTATGAAGTGAGCACAAGATACCCTGGTCTAGCACACCAGGGTTTTAAAGAATCTAAGAAGGCCTTTGCAAATCCTGAAAGGGGATTTGATGCGGGCAGAAACTGGATGTCGGCATCGGATGCGGTCTTGAGCAAACCCTTCCTCAATGCGCAGAGAGTGCAGAAAAGGACGGTCCTGTACACAGGCTACTACCTGACCGACTTTATGGAGTCGGATATTTCGCAGGAGTTCTTGGATCTTATTGATGCAAATATGAGGGCCTTGAGGGAAGGAGGAGTGAAATGCGTGCTCCGCTTTGCATACAAGACCGATATGTATGAGACCGGTCATCCTTGGGATGCGCAGCCTGAGTGGGTACACCGTCATATCGAGCAGCTGAAGCCTGTGCTGCAGCGCAACAGCGACGTGATAATGGTCCTTCAGGCGGGATTCATCGGTGTATGGGGCGAGTGGGCATTTACTGACGGCTTTATGTCAAGTCCGAAGACTCCTGAAGACTATGAGTCAAGAAGAGACGTTATGGTCGCCCTGCTTGATGCTCTGCCGAAGAACCGCACCATCGCGGTCCGCACGGGAAGGTACAAGATGAATATGTTCCTTGACAGCTATGCTGATTCTGTGACGTTGGAAACAGCGTACAACGGATCGGACCTTTCCAGGATCTGCGGTCACAATGACTGCTTCGGTGCTGATGCTACCGATATGGGGACTTTCACCAAGAATGCCGAGCGAGAGTTCTGGAAGAAGGAGTCAAGATATCTGATGATGGGAGGCGAGACCTGCCAGATTTCGGAATACTGCCTCTGCGACAGATCCGTCAAGGATTGTGAGGACTACCATTGGACCTATATGAGCGGTCCGGTGAACATTTCCAACAGATGGAAAGAACACGGATGCTACGACGAGATCGAGAAGCGTCTCGGCTACAGAATAACACTGACTGACATTCACTATGATCCGGATCCTGTTCCGGGCAGAAACTATAGACTGATACTTGAACTGAAGAACACAGGCTTCGCAGCCCCTATGAACCCCCGCGACGTAGAGCTGGTGTTTGTGGACGGCAACGGCAAGAAGACCATAAGCCAGCTGAAGTGGGTCGACCCACGCTACTGGTTCGCCGGCGAGACGATAACCATTGACAGGGAAATAAAGATTCCGGAGGATGCGGCAGGCGACTGCGCGATATACCTGAATCTTCCCGATCCGGAGTTCAGCCTCCGCAACAACCCTCTTTTCTCCATAAGACTGGCAAACGACGATGTCTGGGACGAAAAGACAGGATACAACAGACTGCTTGAACTTAAGCTATAATAACCACAATAACACTGATACTATGAAAAGAATTTTAGGTCTTGTCCTTTTGGGCCTTTCAGCAATCCTCGCCTCTTGCGAACGTCATCCGCAGCCTGAGCCGCAGCCAGGCGTGAACCCGGAGTATGACTATATCTGCCAGCTCCCTGTAGTGGAGCACGGAAAGACTGCCTGGGTGCCGGGAGACAAGATTCTTGTTCACGGAGGAAGTTCCGATAACCAGAAGATCTTTACTCTTACAGAAAAGGACATCATCGACGACACTTTGTGTACAGTCAATCTTGAAGGACTCAAGAGATACAAGGGTACCAACTCAACAGTAAAGTTTCTGGCCGCATATCCTGCCGACCTCGTCAAGAACGAGGGAGAGTGCAAGGAGGTGAACACATTCAGCACTTATCCTGCCACTGTCCTTATGAGCGGCTACGATACTGAAGACAAGAAAATCGTGTTCAAGTATATCGTAGGAGGAATGGTATTCACCGTAAAGGGTGACTACGATTCATACGAACTCGTAGGAACATACGACGAAGTCCTCGGCTACGATCAGGTGTCTTGCCGCATCACAGACAAGATCAATGTCCCTGGCCAGAACCAGGTAGGCGAGAAGACTCAGATCTCTGGTGAGATCGTTGCTGACGGTGCTACAGCCAACAAGATTTATTTCCCTTTCCGTCAGCCTTATTTCCAGGACGGATTCAAGATGTATATGTGTAAGGCCGGCAAGCGTGTCAAGGTTCTTGATATGATGGGAGAGGTCGACATTCCACGCGACAGCTTCATCGACCTCGGCGACATCACATCACAGCTTACAGATGAGGTTGTGGTTGACGATTCGATCCACGATCCTGAGGTGCTTCCTGACTACAGCCACCTTACCCACATTTCCTTCACAGAGACAGATGCCCTCTTCCCTAATCCGGAGAGGGGATTCTACTTCACACAGAGTTTCAAGTCTGACAACGCGTCGCTTCTTACAGCGAGCAAGATCGAGTCGAACAGACTTCAGAACAGAACCATCTGCTACCTCGGCTTCTATCCTAAGAAATATATGAACGGCGCCATCTCAGAGGGCTTCCTCCAGATGGTCAGAAACAATATGCAGGTCCTCAGAGAGAACGGAGCGAAGTGTATTATGCGTTTCGCATACTCCGACAGCGAGAACGAGAAACCTTGGGATCCTACTCCTGAGGTAGTTCAGCAGCACATCAAGGACATCACGCCTATCCTTCAGGAGTACAGCGATGTCATTATGTGTCTCCAGGCGGGCTTCGTCGGCGTATGGGGCGAGTGGTATTACACCGAGAATTTCGAGTTCACTCCAAGCACACCGGAGGATCACGTTCTCCGCAAGCAGGTGACTGACGCTATGCTCGAGGCTCTTCCGAAGGATCGCTCTATCGGCTTGCGTACCCCTATGTTCAAGAGAAATATGTATGCAAGCGGCTACCGCGACACCCTGACCCTTGCAACAGCATACAACGAGTCGCCGAAGGCACGTATCAGCGGCTTCAACGACTGTTTCGGTGCGTCTTCGTCAGACCAGGGTACATTCGACGGCGAGGCTACCCGCGAGTACTGGAAGAGGGATACGAGATACACCCTTATGGGTGGAGAGACCTGCGCGGTGTCATCTCACTGCGAATGTGAGGTTTCCCTCAGAGACTGCGAGGATTACCACTGGACATACCTCAACATCGAGTACAACCGCAATGTGCACAATGTATGGAAGAACGGAGGCTGCTGGGATGAGATCGAGCGTCGTCTCGGCTACAGACTCTCATTCGCTGACGCATACCATTCTACACCTGCAGCAGGAGAGGACCTCAATGTAGTCCTTCAGATAAAGAACTCCGGCTTCGCCGCTCCGATGAACGGCCGCGGCTTCGAGCTTGTCCTCATCGACGGCAAAGGAAAGAAGACAGTCTACGAGTTCAATGACGTAGACCCTCGTTACTGGTTCGCAGGAAGGACAGTCAACATCGACAAGGTCGTGAAGATTCCGTCAGACGCATCAGGAAAGTGTACTCTTTACCTCAATCTTCCTGACCCTAAGCCGACCCTCCACGACAATCCTCGTTTCTCTATCCGCCTTGCAAACGACGGTATCTGGAACGACACTTATGGCTACAACAAGATATTTGAATTTAATCTGTAATATATGAAACGAATTTTCAGCATTGCAATCGTATGCGCCTTGTTCGCATCGTGCGAAAAGCCAGTAGGTCCTGAGCCAGGCCAGGACAACGGCGAAAAGTATTCTTGTGAACTCCCGGCAGCTTACGTGAACGGTAAGGAAGCTTGGGTTCCGGGCGACCAGGTCCTCATCCACGGAGCGTCTTCGACAGACCAGGTGACAGTCACATTGACACCTGCTGACATTTCAGAGGACGGAAAGACCTGCTATGTGTCTGTAGGCAACATCGAGCCTTACACTCAGACAGGCGTGAAGTCGAAGTACTATCTCGCATATCCGGCAGAGGCGGTAAGCAATGCTTCCAAGGATCAGAATACGTTCAACACTACAAATGCGATGCTCCTTACAGGTTATGACAAGGGCAAGACTTTCGTCCTTGAGTCTCTTGTCGGAGGAGTTGCATTCACAGTGTCTGCAGACGTGGATTCATATGAGCTTCGTGGAAACAACGACGAGACTGTATCACTTTCTTCGCTGGGCTGCAAGGTCAACAGCAACGCAAAGATATATGCGAACAGCAGAGGTACTGCACAGACTGTAGTGACCGGCACTGTTGTGGCTGACGGCGCTACCCTCAACCACATCTGCTTCCCTGACCAGCCTGTTCTCGCAGACGGATTCCACCTCGTATTCTACAAGGGTGGCAACGCTGTAAAGAGCTACTATATCGAGGACAAGCTCGAGATCAAGCGCAGCGAGTTCATCGATTTCGGTGACATCACTTCAAAGCTTACCGACTTCAGTCAGTCGGCTGACAGCCACGTGTCCGCGATCCCTACCGCAGGTGCTGTCAACCTCGGTGCGGTACAGACTGCAAACTGCTACATTGTTACCGAGCCGGGCGTATATACATTCAAGGCTGTAAAGGGTAATAGCGCTACTGCACTTTCTTCAATCGGTTCTGCAGAGATTCTTTGGGAGTCTTGGGGAACAACCGAGGAGGTGACTCCTAACAGCGTCATCGCTGCCGTAGACTTCGAGAAGGACAATGTTTACTTCCAGGTGACAGAGGGTTACCATCCGGGAAATGCTGTAATCGCCGTAAGAAATGATATGGGTGCGATTATGTGGAGCTGGCATATCTGGATGCCGGAGACTGCTATCTGCGAGGACCTCTACGGTCTTTCAAGACGCAAGAGTATGAGCCGTAACCTCGGCGCCCTCGTGGATGCTGACGTGGACGGAACATCTCCGAAGGCCAACGGTCTCTTCTACCAGTGGGGCCGTAAAGACCCGTTCGTAGGTGTCGGTGACTATACTACAGGCGAGCCTGCTGCAGTTGCAGGTCAGGAAATGACCCTTTTCGGCGGTCAGATGTCTATCGCCAAGACAACAAAGAACCCTACAGCGTTCGCAAACGCTACAGATGCAAACTGGAACGAGGTGAAGACTCTTGATATGTGGGGAAGCACAAAGACAATGTACGATCCGTGCCCTCCAGGATACAGAGTGCCTTACCGTTCAGAGCACATCCTCTATTCGAACTATCCTTGGGACGCTCCAGGTTGGTCATATGATGCTTCTGCACATATGTTTACAGTAGGTAATCCTGAGACAGTATATCCTCTCGGCGGTTATATCACTACAAACGGTGAATACGCCCAGTATGGTACAGGTACACGTGTATGGTGCTGCCGCGAGTCGGATTCGGCGACAGATGGATACAACTTCCGTATCTATAACGATACAGGCAACCCTTCATACGGTAACGGCACCAAGCCAAAGGCAAACGGTTTCGCAGTCCGTTGTGTGACTGAGGAGTCATTCCCATTCGAGAACCTCCCAGGTACTCCGGTGAAGGGCAAGTACACTAAATACTCTGTTGATGTAACTGAGCTTTCAGGACTTTGCATCAGTCAGGACAGCAAGCATCTTTGGGGTGTCGGCGACCAGGGTGTTCTTGTAAAGATCAGCTATGACGGCAAGGTTGAGCAGCAGTTCAAGCAGTCTCTCGATATGGAGGCAATCACTATCGACCCTGTATCAGGAGACCTCTATATGGGCTGCGAGAGCAACTGGGTAGGTGTTGTGAAGGCGCCGGAGTACAAGAAGGCTGTCGAGATCTTCCGTGTTGAGGAAGCTGCAAACTATGGCAACAGCGGTGTAGAGGGTATCGCTTGGTACAAGGACAATATGCTTCTCGTGGGCGCTCAGACAGGTGCGAACCTTTGGGCTTATACTCTCGATGGAACTGTTGTATGGAAGAAGAGCCTAAAGACTGTAGCCATCGGCTGCCAGGAGATCGCTGACATCAGCTACGACCCTGTAAAGGATCAGATCTGGATCATCGACTCTGAGTCTCAGTCTATCTACCTCCTTAACGGTGATGCAACCCAGCACCTCGCTACATACAAGACAAACTTCGCCGGCAACTGCGAGTCTGTATGTCTTGACTATGCAAACAACTGCGTATGGGTAGCGGACGACTCAGATTCATCAGCCCTCTTCAAGGTTGAATTCACATTCTAAGTCCATTGTCATTTCTTTCGCTGTCGCTCAAGCGGCAAGCCGATTACGACCGAACGAAGTGAGTGGAGAAATCTATTGAACCATTATGAAAAAGATATTGTATGTCGCAGCGCTTTTCGCTGCATTTGCCTGCACTCCGGCAACGAATCAGGAGGGCAATGAGAATCAGTCAGGTGCTGAGTACGCTGATTTCGAGCGCGTGGTGCTTAAGAGCGAGATCAAGAACGTACAGCCGATGACCGGAATTGTTCTTTGGAACACCCACAGCAAGGTCAATACTGACAAGGTTCAGCTTGAGTACTCTTATATGCTTTATAACGACGTATGCAAGGGACAGGGCGTATATGACTGGACTCCGATGGACAACCTTCTTGAGCAGGCTGCTTCACGCGGTCACCAGGTTGTGGTCCGTTTCCGCTACACTTATGTAGGTAAGGAGTGTGCGGTTCCTGACTATATCAAGGAATGGCCGGGATACGAGGAGATGAAGGGTCAGAGCGAGGGAAGAACTACATATTTCCCTGACTGGCGCTGCGAGGAACTCCAGAGATTCCATCTCGAGTTCCACCAGAAGTTCGCCGAGCGCTATGACAAGGACCCTCGTCTTGCATTCGTGCAGACCGGTTTCGGTCTCTGGGCAGAGTACCACATCTACGACGGACCTTGCAAGATCGGCAGGACCTTCCCTTCAAAGGAGTTCCAGGAGACTTTCTTCAAGGCGATGCAGAACTATTTCCAGGAGACTACCTGGAGCATCTCTATCGATGCTGCCGACAGCTTCTACTCTCCGCTCAAGGCAAAGAAGGAACTTCTTGACATTCCTTTCGGAAACTTCGATGACTCGTTTATGCACGAGACACACCACGAGTACAACCGCGAATGCTGGATGTTCTTCGGTGAGGACCGCTATAAGATCGCTCCACGCGGAGGTGAGTTCAGCTACTACTCAAGCTACGACCAGAAGCACTGTCTTGACGTAGAGGGAATGTACGGACGCACATTTGAGAGCCAGGTTGAGGAATATCATATGACATACATCCTCGGAAACGACCAGCCAAGCTACCAGACAATGGATAGAATCAAGGAGGCTTCGATGTCGATGGGATACAAGTTCGAGATCAAGGACTTCCGTGTGAAGGGTAACGAGGCGGCAGTGCTTATCGCAAATATCGGAGTGGCTCCGATCTACAGGGATGCATATGTGTCTGTAGGCGGCGTAAAGGGTGAGTACTCTCTCAAGAAACTTATGCCGGGAGAAGAGCAGTGGATCAGGATCCAGGGCAATGGTGTTTCAGCGGAGGCTGTGCCTCAGATCGAGTGTGACCACCTCGTTCCTGGACAGAAGATAGAATACAAAGCTGATATAGAGTAATGAAGTTCAGACTTTGGTTATTATGGATGGCCGCGGTCCTGGCCGCCGGATGTTCCTGTGCTGAAAAAAAGGCACAGGAACTTTCCGCATATTGGAACGGACACGATTTCACCACTTTGGATGCATTTGAGGATATCGATGCCGCTGAGGATAAGTTCGACGGATTCATCGACCTTCTCTCTCAGGTGCCTTACGAGACAGCCGTAGCGGAGATGACAAAGTTCCTCGATTCGGCATCGCAGAATGTGGTGGCATATATGGTATGGTCAAGCTGGTTCGAGCCGTTCCTTCACGCCAAGGAATCGCCTTACCGTAACGATGACCTCTTCGTTGCGTGGCTGGACAAGGTGCTTGAAGATAAAGTCATAGATGACGGTTCACAGATGGAACACCTTGCGCTGATGAGGAAGTGTATGGACGTGAACCGTGCCGGTATGGCTCCGCAGGAACTTTCCGTGAGGAGTGATTCCGGTGAGGAGATGATGCTTTCTGACTTCAAGGGCGAACATACGCTTCTGCTTTTTGTGGACGCAGACTGCCCGTCCTGCCTTCAGGCTTTGTCTGAAAATGTAAAAGAGAATCCGGACGTAAAGCTCGTTGCTGTGCTGGTGAATGCGTGGGACTACCATCTTGCCAACATCCGCCGTCAGCTTCCGGAGGAGGTCCTTCAGCAGTGGACCTTGGTCACTGTGTCTATGCACGCTCTCGAAGAAGGGCTGTATGACACCACCCTCCTTCCGTTCCGTTTCCAGATATCCGCTGATTGGCTTATTGAAAAATCGTATGATGAGCATCGTGTAACGTATTAATTATAGTAAATTTATGAGATTGAAAACTGATGTTCTCCTCTTTGTCTCTATTATGTTGGTGATGCTGTCGTGTGAGAGGAAAAATGAGTATGTTGAAATTACCTATGATAATATCTGTCAGGTAACAGATATTTATATACAGGGGTCGTCTATATATCCTGTGTATGAATATGACCAGACTTCAGATGCAGAAAGCAGGACGTTTTATGCGGATGCTGATACCTCATTGTTTTTTAATATAAAGCAATTGCCTCCAGCAAAGAACCAATATATGTCTTTAAGTGCTATGGACTGGAGGATTACGTCTATATCTGTGGTAACTCTTGACAACTTTGATGTGGATCATCCGGCAGGTTCGTCACTCAATGATATCCTTAAAGTCAGATTTTGGTATCATAAAGAAATTGTGGAAATTCCTTTAGGTGATGTGGACTACGGGTCAATAATGCTTGCAGATTACTATACTTATCCTTACCCTGGTGATTCTGTAAGTCTGGATCTTGTCTATCCGAATGATTGTGCAGTTCGTCCTGCGATTGAAGTTACGATAGAGAATGCGTTCGGACGATGTATGACAGCAAGAACAGGAGATAACAAATAATACAAACAAAATGAAAAGAATATTATTTGCAGCAGCGCTGCTGGTCGGCGGTTTCGTGTCGGCGTATGCGCAGAATCCGGATCCGGATTCGAGGGACAAGTCACGCTATGCCGTGAACAATTTTGAGAATGACGACCTTTATACGGCTATCCAGACCTATGAGCCTGTATCCGTCGCTATGCCCAAGGGCAAGAAGGTGAAAAACATCATTTTTATGATCGGTGACGGAATGGGCCTTGAGCAGCTCAGTACTGCCTGGGTTGTCAACAACCGTCACTTGAACATTACCGACAACTTCCCTTATGTCGGCCTTCAGTGGACCTATTCTGCAAGCAAGCTCGTGACTGACTCTGCAGCAGCAGGTACTGCTCTCGCTACCGGTTCAAAGACCAATAACGGTATGATCGCGACTTCCCCTGACGGTCAGCCGCTCGAGACTCTCTCAGAGTATGCGAAGTCAAAGGGCAAGAAGACCGGTACATCAGTGGTATGCCGCATCTGCGACGCCACTCCGGCTGTGTTCTCGACACACGCGCCTCACCGCGACAGCCTATATAATATCACCGCACAATTTGTCGACAGCAAGCTCGACTTCCTTTTCGGAGGCGGTCTCAGATGGTGGGAGAATCGTCCTGACGGACGTGACCTTACTGCTGAGGTTGAGGCAAAGGGCTACACTTTCGTGAAGACTGTAGAGGAACTAAATGCTGTACAGAATGGTCCCGTGATTGCTCTTACTTCATATATGGAGCTTCCTGCTGCCCTTGACCGTAATGGTGCGCATCAGGCTTCTGTAGTAAAAGCTCTTGAGATTCTTGACAACAAGAACGGCTTCTTCCTGATGGTGGAAGGCTCGTGCATCGATGATTGGTGCCATGCAAATAAAGTTGGTTACGCGGTTGAGGAAATCCTTGATTTCGACCGTACAGTCGGTGCTGTTCTCGAGTGGGCGGCAAAGGACGGTGAGACCCTCGTGATCGTGACTGCAGACCACTCTACAGGAGCGATGACTCTTCAGGGTGGCAATGTCAAGGAGCAAAGCGTTGCTGTGAACTTCTCAAATACAGGCCATAACGGCGTGGCTCTTCCTGTATATGCATGGGGACCTTGCGCAGAGCAGTTTGTCGGCATCTATGAGAATGCTGAGCTTTCGCAGATGATCAGGAAACTTATTAAATAGACATAGAAATGAAGAAGAATCCATTCGTTTTCCTTTCTGCCGTTGCGCTTGTCGCAATGACTTTCATCGGCTGCACAGAACCGGTGACACCTGAACCGGACAACAAGGAACCGGAACAGCAGGAACCGGAAAAGCTTGAACTCCTCAAGCTGAATGTACCTGTAATCAACAACTGGGTATGGGATGCAAGACCGGAGATCGTCATCGAGGCTGAGAACATCAACGCTGTCGCTATGGAGGCTGCTGTGAAGGTGACCATCTCGACCGACAAGGGCGAGGCTGTAGAGGTGATCGAGTTCACCGACGAGATTCCTGCAAAGGGAAAGAAGAATATCAATGTGACCACAACAAAGGACCTTGCGCCTGGTTTCTACAAGGCCAAGTGTATGGTCAACAAGAAGACTCCGAGCAACTTCACATTCGGTATCTCTCCATATGACGTGGTGTCTGCTCCTGATATGCAGGCGGATTTCGACGAGTACTGGGCAAATGCGAAGAACAGCCTTCCTGTGCTTGTGGAGGGTGAGACAGTCACTCTTCTTGAGGTTACTCCTCAGAGCAGTGCAAGCGCCAAGGTTTATCTTGTGGAGATGCAGTCGGCTCCGAACAGCCCGGACGGAGAACCTGTGATCGTGCGCGGCTTCTATGTGGAGCCTCAGGACGGAGGAAAGCATCCGGTGATTATGCACTTCTTCGGCTGGGATGACCGTGGCGGAAGCGTGACCGTGCCTTCAGGCGGAAACGGCGACTATGCGGAATTCTACCTTTCTACCCGCGGCCAGTATCACAACAACCGCGCGGCTGCCTATGAGAAGAAGGATACCTGGATCGCAGAGCACGGCGAGTGGACTGCCGCAGACCCTTGCGAGTATGCTTCGATCCTCAATCCTAAGGACAAATACAACTGGTTCGGCTTCAACTTCGGAGACAAGGACGGCTTCTACTACCGTGGCGCTTTCCTTGACTGCGTGCAGGCGGTGCGCTTTATGGCATCACGCTCCGTATGCGATATGACCAACCTCTTTGCGGAGGGCTCGAGCCAGGGCGGTGCGCTTTCGTATGCCTGCGCAGCTCTCAGCGACTATCCGTTTACGGCTATCGCCTGCAACGTGGCTTTCCTCGGCGACTATCCTGACTATTTCGACATCGTGTCGTGGCCGGGAAACGTGGCGAAGGACAACCAGGGATCGATGACCAACGAGGAGATGTATGCATTCCTTTCGTACTATGACACCAAGAATCTTGCGACAAAGATCTCTTGCGCAGTGCTCGCCAGCAGCGGTCTTCAGGACGGCACCTGCCCTCCTCATACCAACTTCGCGGCCTTCAACAACCTCAATACCGAGGACAAGGAAATGATCATTGATCCTAAGATGGGACACTCATATCCGTCAGGCTGGTCGACAAAGCAGTCAAAGTTCTTCAAAGAGAGAATTAAATAACACAAATTCAGGAAAAATAGGTACTTTTGTATAATCTAAACATAACCATAAGATGACACTCATTAAGTCAATTTCAGGCATCCGCGGAACAATCGGCGGAGCACCGGGCGAAGGACTCTCGCCACTTGATATCGTAAAGTTCAGCTATGCATACTGTGAGAAGATGCGCGAGCGCAGACCAAAGCCTGCGGGAGAGCGCTACAAGGTCGTTGTAGGTAAGGACGCACGTCTTTCCGGCGATATGGTGGAACAGCTCGTATGCGGTACCCTCATCGCTTGCGGAGTGGATGTAGTGAAGGCAGGCCTTTGCTCTACTCCTACTACAGAGATGGCAGTTGTATTCGAAGAGGCAGACGGAGGTATCATCCTCACAGCTTCACATAACCCTAAGCAGTGGAACGCCCTCAAGCTTCTCAACGAGAAGGGCGAGTTCCTTAATGCGGCTGAAGGTGCTGCCGTTCTCGCTTGCGCAGAGGCGGAGGACTTCAATTTCGCACAGGTAGACGACCTCGGCGTGATCGAGGAGAAGGACTTTACAGACGCACACCTTGATGCGGTTCTCGCGCTTCCTACAGTGGACGTTGAGGCTGTACGTGCTGCAGGTTTCAAGGTTGCCCTTGATGCTGTGAACTCTGTCGGCGGTATCATTATGCCACGCCTTCTCGAGCGTATGGGTGTCGAGTGCGTATGCGTGAACTGCGATCCTACAGGCGAGTTCGCTCACAATCCTGAGCCGCTTCCTTCTAACCTTGTAGAGCTCAGCGAGGCTGTAGTTGCAAACGGTGCTGACTTCGGTATCTCTGTCGATCCTGACGTTGACCGTCTTGCTCTCATCTGCGAGGACGGAAAGCCGTTCGGCGAGGAGTATACTCTCGTGAGCGTTGCTGACTATCTCCTTTCAAGAATCTATAACGATGCTCTCGAGACTGGCAAGTCTATCGAGGAGGTTGCTGCTCCATATCAGATGGTGACATCTTCAAACCTCTCTTCATCACGCGCTCTTCGCGACGTTACTGAGCAGTACGGCGGTGAGTATTGCACTGCAGCTGTAGGTGAGGTTAACGTTACTACAAAGATGCGTGAGGCTGGTGCCCTTATCGGCGGTGAGGGTAACGGCGGTGTGATCTATCCTGCACTCCACTACGGTCGTGACGCTATGGTCGGCGTAGCTCTCTTCCTCACAAACCTCGCATACAAGAAGATGAAGGTGTCTGAGCTTCGTGCTACATATCCTGAGTATGTGATCGCAAAGAACAAGATTGAGCTCTCTGATAGCGCTCTCATCGACAAGATCCTCGAGGAGGTGAAGTCAGTATATGCAGCTGAAGACATCAACACTATCGACGGAGTGAAGATCTCATTCGAGGCTAAGAAGGAGTGGGTTCACCTCCGTCGTTCAAACACAGAGCCTATCATTCGTATCTATGCTGAGGCAGCTACTGCCGAGGCAGCGGATGCTCTCGCTCAGCAGATTATTGATATTGCAAATAAAATCATCGGATAATATGAAACCTACACTTTTAGTTCTTGCTGCAGGTATGGGAAGCCGCTACGGCGGACTCAAGCAGCTCGATACACTCGGCCCTTCAGGCGAGACAATCATCGACTATTCAATCTATGATGCAATCCAGGCCGGCTTCGGAAAGGTTGTCTACATCGTTCGCGAGTACTTCCTTGAGGATATGAAGAAGGCCGTATATGAGAAGTATGGCAATATGAAGTGCATCGACGGCACTCCGCTCGAGTTCGACTTCGTATGCCAGGAGCTTCACAAGATTCCTGCTGGATTCGAGGTGAGCCCTGAAAGAGAGAAGCCTTGGGGAACTGCACACGCTATCCTTATGGCTAAGGACGCTATCAAGGAGCCTTTCGCAGTCATCAACGGTGACGACTACTATGGAAAGGATTCTTTCAAGGTTCTTGGTGAGTGGCTCAAGAACCACGAGAACACTACAGGCGAGTATGCTCTCGTAGGCTTCGAGCTCGAGAACACTCTTTCCGAGTCTGGTTCAGTTTCACGCGGTGTGGGAGCTGCTGATGAGGCAGGATTTGTGACAAGCGTAGTCGAGCACCATAAGATCGCCAAGGCTGAGGATGGTGTCATCTATGGCGATAACAGCACAACAGGCGAACACGTCGCTCTTGAGCCAAAGGCACTCTGCTCGATGAATATGTGGGGCTTCACTCCTGACTATTTCGAGAAGAGCGAGGAAATCTTCAAGACATTCCTTGCAGAGAGAAGCACTGAACTCAAGTCAGAGTTCTACATCCCATTTGTAATCGACAGCTTCATCAAGAGCGGTGAGGGCAGATGCCAGATGCTCCAGACTACTTCACGCTGGTTCGGCGTTACCTTCCAGGAGGACCGTCCAGGCGTAGTGGCAAAGTTCCAGGAGTTCGCTGACCAGGGTATTTATCCTACACCACTTTATTAAGATCTGTAGACTATGGCAAAGAAAGTATTGGTTTCCGGCGGTGCCGGATATATCGGCAGCCACGTGACTGTCGAACTCATCGCAGCCGGTTATGATGTTGTTGTGGCGGACAATATGTCAAACTGCGACATCAGCGGCTTCGAGGGTGTAAAGAAGATCACAGGCAGGGAGGATATCCCGTTCTATCAGATCGACTGCTGCGACTATGCTTCAGTCGACAAGGTGTTCTCTGAGCACCAGATCGATGCAGTTATCCACTTCGCTGCCTTCAAGGCAGTAGGTGAGTCTGTATCTGAGCCTATCAAGTATTACAGCAACAACCTCGTGTCTTTCCTCAACATCCTTGAGGTGGCTAAGCAGCACGGCGGCTGCAACGTTCTCTTCTCTTCTTCTGCAACTGTTTACGGTGAGTCGAAGGTGCTTCCTGTAACTGAGGAGACTCCACGTATGCCTGCGATGTCTCCATATGGAAACACAAAGACAATGTGCGAGGATATCCTTCGTGACGTAGTATATGCTACCTCTACTCAGGACGCAGTTATCAAGGGTATCGCTCTCAGATACTTCAACCCTATCGGAGCACATCCTTCAGCACTCATCGGAGAACTTCCAAGAGGTGTTCCTAACAACCTCGTTCCATACATCACTCAGACTGCCATCGGCAAGAGAGAGTGCCTCAGCATCTTCGGCAACGACTATCCTACAGAGGACGGTACCTGCCTCCGCGACTTCATCGACGTGACTGACCTTGCAAAGGCACACGTAGCGGCTGTCGCAAGAATGTTCGGCGGCAGAATGAAGAAGGGTTACGAGATCTTCAACGTGGGAACAGGCCGTCCGGTTTCAGTATATGAGCTGGTGACCAAGTTCGAGAAGGTGAGCGGCGTGAAGCTCAACTACAAGTTCGTTCCAAGACGTGAGGGTGATGTGATGGCTCTTTGGGCTGACCCTACATTCGCAAACGAGGAGCTCGGCTGGAAGGCGGAGCGCACAGTAGAGGAGACTCTCGCATCTGCTTGGGCGTGGGAGAAATATCTTGCTGAAAACAACAAATAACCAAAGATAACAATGAAAAAACTAATGGCTTTTGCAGCTGCGGCTGCTATGATCGCGTTCTCTGCTTGCGAGAAGAACGGAAATGAAGGCGGAAACAACAATGGCGGTTCTGATGAACCGGAGATCGAGTCTAATGCAGCGATCCAGTGTGACGGTGACTATTCTGACTGGGAAGCTCTTGAGGGTGTTGTAGTGGCGACTTGCCCTGCTGACGATGTCCTTTACGAGCAGTTCAAGACTTTCAAGGTATATGCTGACGAGGAGTTCATCCACATCTTCTGCGAGTTCATCCCAGAGGAGACTCTCGTGTTCGTTCCTTACTTCGACCTTGACAACGATCCTTCAACAGGAAACAACTCCAAGTGGAGCGGTGCAGGTTACGAGGCAAAGGCTGAGGGCAGCGTATTCGAGGAGATCGAGACAGAAGACGGCACAGTTCAGGGTGCAGCCAAGGCTTGGGATCCTAACTTCTACCACTATACAGATTCAGGTACAGAGAAGGTTCTTGCTTCAGGTATGGCAGTGCTTTCAAGCGTTCCGGCTCCTTACAAGAACGGCACTTGGGCATTCGAGGCTTCTATCCTCCGCGAGTTAGTTCTCGACGCTTACGGCATCAGCGGTGCTACTCAGTTCACTATGGGTATGTATCAGTATGACCTCAACTGGTCTTGCATCGGCCAGCTTCCTTGCAAGACTTTCGCACAGAAAGAGGCAGGCGAGCTCGAGCCAATGCTTACAATCACTCTTCCGTAATGCAGTTCTGTCATTTCGACTTTATACTGTCATTTCGTCCCTACATTGTCATTTCGACCGACCGTAGGGAGTGGAGAAATCTAATACAATAAACAATACTATCAATGAAAATGAATTTACGTTATCTTTTGCTCGGACTTATTGTTCCGGCAATGATGATCGGCTGTCAGAAGCCTGATACACCACAGGACGACCCGACTCCGGACCCACCGGTTGATACTCCTGTAACTCCAACACCAGATCCAGAGCCTGAGGTGGTGCTTGCTCCTGAGATCAAGAGCGGCGACTGCGTTCTCGCTCCTAACCACTATGCTGAGGAGTTCGTCAAGAACGTTACTTATCCAGACCGTGATTACTCATACTCAGTTGTTCTCGACTACCACGGTGGTTACAACGGACAGCTCGCAGAGGGTGAGTCAGTAAACAATGACAAGTCAAGCGAGTACACTCTCAGATGGGAGGCTAACGAGGCAGAGGGCAAACTCAGACTCGAGCTTGCTGAGCAGGAGACAGGCTGGTCAATGACACAGGACATCTCTGCAGGTGAGTACTATGTGACTATCAACAACCTTACTCCTAACGTACACTACACTTACAAGGTGTCTTCAATCGACAACGGTACAGTGATGACAGAGGGTAACTTCAGCACATACGGACACATCCGTCAGGTATTCTTCAAGACTCGCGTACGTAACGGTCGTGATATGGGTGGCTGGCTTACTTACGACGGTAAGATGGTCAAGTACCACAAGATCTACCGTACAGGACGTTGGGAGAGCAGTACAATGGCTAACAGCGGCAAGAAGGCTATGATCGCTGAGGGTATCAAGGCTCAGCTCGACCTCCGTAACACAAGCGACGTTCTCGACGCTCCAGCTATCGACGGTATGGATTTCTGCGCACCTCTCATCGAGACAGGTGGAGACTCTATGCTCAAGGCTGAGAAGGGTGACAAGACTCGTCAGTGTATGCAGTTCATCATCGACTGTGTGAAGGCTGACAAGCCGGTTGTTTACCACTGCTCACTCGGTCGTGACCGTACAGGTACACTCGGTATGCTTATCCTTGGTCTCCTCGACGTTGTTGAGGGTGACATCTCTAAGGAGTACGAGGTGACTTACTTCTCACCAAGAGGTTGGTCTATCGCGTCATCTGAGACTTACAAGACTTTCCAGAACCTCCGCACAACTTGGGCTTACAAGCCGGCTGCAGAGTACATCTGGGCAGGTAAGTATCCTAACGGAACTTATGAGTTCAACGATGACAAGAACTCTCCAGACTATACTCCGTTCTCAGTACGTATCGAGAAGTATCTCCTCGACATCGGAATCTCACAGGCGGATATCGACGCTTACCGTGAGCTTATGCTTACAGAGCCTTACGCCGACCTTACTCCAGCTGAGTAATCGCCTGGCGCTTAACCAGCTGATTTACAGTTAAATATAAAAACCGCGTGCTCCCAAAAGGGAGCACGCGGTTTCTGTATATTGTTGATTGTGAGTAGCTTGGCCGCCAGGCTGCTACTCCTTTGGCAAGAAGCCCTTCTCGATAAGCTTTTCAGCGATCTGGACTGCGTTTGTCGCTGCTCCCTTGCGGAGGTTGTCAGCTACGCACCAGAAGTTGAGGCCGTACTTCACAGATGGGTCGCGACGGAAGCGTCCTACGAACACGTCGTTCTTGCCCCAAGCGTAGAGAGGCATAGGATATACGCAGTTTGTCGGATCATCCTGGAGGGTCACGCCAGGCATCTCCTCCATCATCTTGCGGACATCCTCAAGAGTGAAGTCCTTCTCGAACTCAAGATTGATAGACTCGGAGTGGCCGCCCTGTACAGGAACGCGGACAGTCGTAGGAGATACGCCGATTGTGTCGTCTGCGAAGATCTTGTGTGTCTCGTTCACCATCTTCATCTCCTCCTTGGTGTAGCCTGTCTCAAGGAAAGAATCGATGTGAGGAAGGATGTTCTGGTCGATCGGATGAGGGTATACTGCAGGGTATTCGCCCCATACTCCGCCTGCACGCTCTGCAGTCATCTGGTCCATAGCCTTGTAGCCTGTTCCGGTCACTGACTGATATGTAGATACTACGATACGCTTGATTGTGTATGCCTTGTGAAGAGGCCAGAGCGGAAGGAGCATCTGGATTGTCGAGCAGTTAGGGTTTGCGATGATGTAGTCGGACTCCTCGATAACGTCGCCGTTCACCTCAGGAACAACGAGTTTCTTTGTGGGGTCCATTCTCCACTGTGATGAGTTGTCCACCACGCGTGTGCCTACTTCTGCAAATTTAGGTGCGAGCTCAGCTGATGTGCTTCCGCCTGCAGAGAAGAGTGCGAGGTCAGGACGTGCTGCGATAGCGTCTTCTGCGCTTACAACAGTCCACTCCTTGCCCTGGAATGTGATCTTGCGTCCGATGGACTTTGCCGATGCTACAGGGATGAGCTCGGTCACTGGGAAGTTTCTCTCTGCAAGAACTTCCAGCATTCTTGTGCCAACCAATCCTGTGGCACCTACTACAGCTACTTTCATATTTTCGTATGTTAATTCGTTTGTTCTATTGTTGTTATTCTGTCATTTCGGGAGTTGTTGTTCTGTCATTTCGAGAGTTGTTGTTCTGTCATTTCGGGAGTTGTTGTTCTGTCATTTCGAGCGAGCGAAGCGAGTCGAGAAATCTATATAACTAAATCTGCAGCCAAATCAACAAGTTCTGGATTTTTAGTTTTAATTAACCAATCTTTCTTCTCTCTTCTCCATTTCTTGAGTTTCTTTTCCCTTTCTATTGCTTGATTAATGTCAGAGTACTCTTCGAAATATACTAGTTTACAACAATGATATCTTTGTGTAAAACCTGGTATTTCTCCACGTTTGTGTTCTTTTACCCTTCGTTCAAGGTCGTTTGTGACACCAATGTATAACGTATTGTCATTTTGACTGGACATTACATATATGTAGTATTTGTTATACATATTTGATGTTTTAGATTTCTCGACGCCCTGCGGGCGCTCGAAATGACAATAAAGGGTTTGAAATGACAATAAAGGGTTTGAAATGACAATAAAGGGCTCGAAATGTTTGTGAACTTTATCCCAGTGCGGCGGCGAGGTCGGCGATGAGGTCGTCTACGTTCTCGATGCCGACGCTGAGGCGGAGCATATTAGGGTATACTCCTGCCGCCACCTGCTCCTCAGGACTGAGCTGAGAATGGGTGGTCGATGCCGGATGCACGATGAGTGACTTCGCATCTCCCACACTGCCGACGTGAAGGATGAGTTCAAGCTTTGTCACCAGCTCTGCTGCAGCCTCGAAACCTCCCTTCACACGGAATGTGAGCACTCCGCCGAAGCCGTTCTTCAGATACTTGCACGCAAGCTCGTGATATGGGCTGCTCTTGAGGCCAGGGTAGTTCACGCTCTCCACTGCAGGGTGTCCCTCAAGGAACTCTGCCACAGCAAGAGTGTTCGCGCAGCAACGCTCTGCTCTCAGCGACAGTGTCTCAAGGCCCTGGAGCATAAGGAACGAGTTGAACGGAGACGGTGCCGGACCGATGTTGCGGAGGCCGTCCACGCGTACGCGTCCAGCGAACGCAGCCGGACCGAACACATCCTTGTACACAAGGCCGTGATAACTCTCCGATGGGGCAGCAAGAAGCGGATACTTCTCAGGTGTCCAGTCGAAGTTGCCGCCGTCCACTACCACACCGCCGAGCGCTGTTCCGTGTCCGCAGATCCACTTTGTCGCAGAATGCACCGATACGTTGCATCCCCACTCGAACGGACGGAAGAGGTAACCTCCCATACCGAAGGTGTTGTCCACCATAACGCACACACCCCTGCGACGTGCCATCTCTACGATAGGCTCATAGTCAGGAATGTTGAATGCAGGGTTTCCGATGTTCTCGAGGAAGATAGCCTTTGTGCGGTCGTCCACGAGTGCTTCGAGGTCAGCTACGTTGTCGCTCTTTGCGAAGCGCACCTCGATGCCCATATCACGGAGTGTGATGGCGAACATTGTGAATGTGCCTCCGTAGAGGAACGGCTGGGCCACGATGTTGTCGCCGGGACCGCAGATGTTGGTTATCGAGAGGAATACTGCAGACTGTCCCGAAGCAGTTGCGCAAGCCGCAACACCGCCTTCGAGTGCCGCCATTCTCTTCTCGAACACATCAGTGGTAGTGTTTGTGATACGTGTATATATGTTGCCCGGACGCTTGAGCTCAAAGAGCTCTGCGCCGTATTCCATACTGTCGAATGTATATGCTGTGCTCTGGTAGATAGGTACCGCAGTACCCTTCGAAACAGGATCGATCTCCTGTCCCGCTCTTACCTGCAAAGTCTCAAATCTATAATTCTTCTTTTCCATAATTACATTACAATGTCATTCAATACACCTGACGCTGTCTGATAAGCTCCTGCTCCTGCTCCCTGAATCACGAGCGGTGAAGGGTAGAAGTCTGTCTGAATCAATGCAGCGTTGTCTGTTCCGCAAAGGTTGTAGAGCGGATGGGCAGAGTCGATTGACTCAAGGCCGATGCGTGCGCGGTAACCGAGAGGTGACTCGGCGTCCTTAACAAGCGAAGCGACGAATCTCTGTCTGAGACCCTTCGATGCAGCCTCGTTGTATCTTGCCGCAAACATCTCCTCGTTCTCTGCAAGCTTCGCATAGAATGCGTTCACATCTCCCTCGAAGAACTCCTCCGGAAGAAGTGCGGAAATGTCCACATCCTTCTCGTCGATGCCCACGCCAGCCTCACGTGAGAGGATGAGCAGCTTGCGGAGCACATCGCGTCCGCTGAGGTCGAGACGTGGATCCGGCTCGGTGTAGCCTGCATCCTGCGCTCTCTTCACCACTTCTGCGAATGTACCGCCTTCGCCTCCTGCATAGTTGCTGAAGATGTAGTTGAGAGTACCGCTGAGCACGGCCTCGATGCGCACGATCTCGTCGCCGCTGTGTACGCTGCGTGAAATCGACTCGAGGATAGGAAGCGCAGCTCCTACAGTGGTCTCGTAGCGGAGTGTCGCTCCGATCTCGATCGCAGCCTCCTTGAGGGCAGCATAGTGCTTGTATGGTGCTGAGAATGTGATCTTGTTGCAGGCAACCACAGAGTAGCCTCTCTTGAAGAGGTTCATATACTTGAACGCGATGTCAGCTGATGCTGTACAGTCCACGAACACCGAATTCTCCATTGTGAGTGTCGCCAGCTGAGTGAAGTATGCCTCGTCTGCAGAGTTCTCGCCGGATGCGAGGAGAGCCTCGATGTTCTCGAGAGCAAGGCCGTTCTTGTCGATGACGAACTTGCGGCTGTTCGAGAGACCGCATACGTGGAGTCTTCTACCTGTGCGGGCCTCGATCTTGTCCCTGTTCTTGGCGATGATGTCAACGAGCGCCTTTCCTACTACACCGTAACCTGCGATGAAGAGATGGATATCCTTACCGCTCTTTCTGTCGAAGAACTCGTTATGGATTGTGCGGATCGCCGCATCTGTGTCAGCAGATGAGATGATCACGGAGATGTTCTTTTCTGACGAACCCTGTGCAGTCGCTCTCACCGGAATGCTGTTGCGTCCGAGGGCCGCAAGCATACGTCCGGTCGAACCGCTCTGGTTCAACACGTCGTCACCCACGAGGCAGACGATGGAGAAGCCCTTCTCCACCTTGAGAGGGTTGAGCTTGCCGAGAGAGATCTCATATGCGAAGCATCTGTCAGCGGCCTCGCGTGCCTTCTCAGCATCCTTTTCAGATACCGCGATACACATTGTGTGCACTGATGACGCCTGGGTGATGAGGATGATGTTGATGTCGTTCTGGCTGAGAGTCTCGAACAGACGGCTCGAGAAGCCAGGGATGCCGACCATTCCGCTGCCTTCGAGCGAAAGGAGGGCGATATTGTCGGAATTCGAGATTCCGATCACTGCATCCTTGCTGCGTGGCGGGTTCTTCTCGATGAGAGTGCCGTATGCGGAAGGATCGAATGTGTTCTTTACGTAGATAGGAATACCCTCTGCCACAACAGGCTGGATTGTAGGCGGATAGATCACTTTCGCACCGAAGTGTGAAAGTTCGAGGGCTGCCTTGTATGAAATGTTGCTGATTGTGCGGGCAGTAGGGACCACCTTGGGGTTGGAGGTCATCATACCCGGTACGTCAGTCCAGATCTCGAGGTTGCGTGCCTTGCATCCTACCGCATACAGCGAAGCTGTGTAGTCGGAACCGCCGCGGCCGAGAGTCGTAGTGCGGCCCTGCTTGTCCGAAGCGATGAAGCCAGGAAGGACGAAGAGCTGTGTGATCGGGTTCTTCTCCACCATCTCGTTCACGCGGGCGTAGGTCTTCTGGATGTCCACGATGTTCTTGTCGCCCTTCGCGAAGGTGCGCACGATCTGACGGGAGTCGATCCACTTGGTGGCGATGCCGATCGAGGCAAGCTTGGTGGCGAGGATCTTTGTAGACCAGAGCTCGCCGAATCCCTGGATGGCGTCAAGGCTGGCAGGGGAGAGCTCGCCGAGGAGGAACACTCCCTGGGCGATGCTTCTGAGCGAATCGAAGAGAGAGTCGCACACCTCCAGAGACTCGTCCTGCTTCTCGAGAGGCAGGAAGTCCTTGATGATGATGTGGTGTCTTTCCTGAAGTTCGTCGATCAGCTGCTTGTAGCTTTCGTCGCGCTGCGATGCCAGTGTGCCGATCTTGATCAGCGTGTCTGTACATCCGCTGATTGCCGATGATACAAGGATGGTTCTGTCACGGTCCACCGCATTTGCTACGATGTCCACGACTTTTGACATATTCTGTGCGTTCGCCACTGACGATCCGCCAAATTTCAATACTTGCATATATAGTTCGTTTTATGGCAATAATGGTTCAATGATTCTGGTGAGCTGGTCGTTCTCGAGGAGGAATCCGTCGTGACCGAACTTCGATGTGATTTCGTGATAGACCGCTCCAGGGATGCACGAAGCGATGAACTTCTGCTCCTCCACAGGGAATAGTCTGTCGCTGTCGATGCCTATGACTGTGCATTCGGCCTTTATACTGCCGAGGGCCTTCTCCACTCCGCCGCGTCCTCTGCCGACATTGTTGCTGTCCACCGATCCGCAGAGATAGTAGTATGAATATGCATCGAAGCGGTCTGAGAGCTTCTTGCCCTGGTATCTCTGGTATGAGCCTGCTCTGTCAGCGAACATACAGTCCTCGTCCTTCTCCCACTGTGTGGCATTGTAGCCCTCGTAGCTTCTATATGAGATAAGGGCGATGCTTCTTGCGCATCTGAGGCCGGTCTCGCCTCCCTTGAGGCTTGCGCATTCGCGGAAGGTAGGGTCGGTCTCAAGCGCCAGGCGCATAGACTCGTTGTATGCGGTGAGCCAAGGAGTGACTCTTGATCCGCAGGCGATGTAGATGGCTTTTCTGATGGCTTCCGGTTCCATAATCGACCACTCCACCGACTGGAATCCTCCGATCGAACCTCCGACCATAAGGTCGATGTGCTCTATGCCGAGGTGTCTGCGGACAAGGTCGTTTGCACGCACGATGTCGCGTACTGTGATCATCGGGAAGTCGAAGTAGTACGGCTTGCCGGTGGCAGGGTTTGTGCTTGACGGACCTGACGATCCGTAGGCAGAACCGAGCATATTGGCACATACCACAAAGTACTTTTCAGTGTCGAAAAGCTTGCCCGGACCCACGAGTTCCGGCCACCAGTCTTCGGCGTCCGAGTTTGCTGTAAGAGCGTGGCAGATCCACACGACCTTGCGGTCGTCGCCGCTCTGCCAGTTGCGGTCAGAGCGGTGGTATACCACCTTCAATCCGCAGACGCTTCCGCCCGCCTCAAACTCAAAACTCCCTTCGTGTATATATTCGCATCTGATCATAGGATTTTTCTTTCGCAAAAACATACAAAGATACATTAATTTCCCCGTATCTTGAACTGCGAAAACCTCGGAAAATCAGCGGAAACTGCATCTTTTTGACAATTTTTCGCCATATCGTCTTCAAGAATAGGAATGAAAGATGTAAATGACTAAATTTGCGGCCCCAATTTAAAATGCCTATGATAGCGACACTTATAATACTTTTGATTTCGGCCATCCTTTTCGTCAGCGGCAAAGTGCGCTCTGACCTGGTGGCCATATGCGCCCTCCTGGCCCTCCTTCTGTGTCAGATCCTGACACCTGCGGAAGGCCTTTCCGGATTCTCCAATACGACCGTCATTATGATGATCGGCCTCTTCATCGTAGGAGGCGGAATCTTCCAGACTGGTCTTGCGAAGATGATCGGAAGCAAGGTTATGACCCTTGCAGGAAACAGCGAACTCAGACTTTTCCTCCTTGTGATGATCGTCACATCTGCCATCGGAATGTTCGTGAGCAACACAGGTACGGTTGCCCTTATGCTTCCGATCGTGGTCAGTATGGCGGCTGCGGCAGGCACATCGCCACGCCGTCTGCTTATGCCTCTGGCCTTCGCCAGCAGTATGGGAGGTATGATGACACTCATCGGTACTCCGCCCAACCTTATCGTCAGCGACACCCTCGAAGGTGCGGGCTTCGCTCCACTGGGCTTCTTCTCATTCCTTCCTGTCGGTCTGGTGACTCTTCTCGTCGGCATCCTTTATCTGCTTCCGACCACCAAGATGCTCACCAAGAAGGATAAGGCGAAGGACAGCAAGAAGTCAGGCAAGTCCCTCAAGGAACTCGTGAACGAGTACGGTGTGACAGAGAACCTCTTCAGAGTACACGTGCAGAACGGCAAGTCTAAGGTGATAGGAAAGACAGTCGTGGATCTTGACATCTACAGAGAGTACGGCATCAATGTGCTCGAGCTCCGTCGCAGTACCGGTCCTAACCGTTTCGTACGATCTGTGAGTCAGCAGCTTGCCTCTCCGGACCTTGTGCTCGGCCAGGGAGATGTGCTTTATCTTTCAGGTGACCCAGACCATATCGCAAAGTTCGCCGAGGACTACTCTTTAAGACTTCTTGACAGACACACTGACGAGGTTGAGGGAAGTTCTTCGAACGCATCTATGGACTTCTTCGATATCGGAGTTGCGGAGATCCTCATAATGCCTACTTCGTCGATGATCAACAGGACCATCATCGAGGCTGGATTCCGCAGCAAGTTCAGTGTCAACGTGTTGGGTATCAGAAGAAGACAGGAGTACATCCTTGCCGAGCTCGGTACCCAGAAGATGCAGGACGGTGACGTTCTCCTCGTGCAGGGTGCTTGGAAAGATATCGCAAGAATGAAGAACGAGTCGAACAACTGGGTCGTACTCGGTGAGCCTCTTGAGGCTGCGGCGAAGGTGACCCTGGACTTCAAGGCACCGATGGCGGCAGCCATTATGATCGCAATGATCGTGATGATGGTTGTGGACAGCATTCCGGTGGCTCCGGTTACTGCAGTGCTTCTTGCTGCTGTGATGATGGTGATTACAGGCTGCGTCCGCAGTGTCGAGGCCGCATACAAGACCATCAACTGGCAGACCATAGTGCTCTTTGCCGCTATGCTTCCGATGTCGATCGCACTCGAGAAGACAGGTGTTTCGGAAATGATTTCAAACGGCATCGTCACCGGGCTCGGAGGCAGCGGACCGCGCCTCCTCCTCGCCGGCATCTATGCTGCGACATCAGTGATGACTATCTTCATCAGCAACACCGTTACAGCAGTCCTTATGGCTCCTATCGCGCTCCAGTGTGCGATGCAGATCGGAGTGAGTCCGGTACCGTTTATGTTTGCTGTGACTGTGGCGGCAAGTATGTGCTTCGCATCGCCATTCTCGACACCGCCTAATGCACTCGTGATGTCGGCTGGCCAGTACACGTTTATGGATTACGTGAAGATCGGTCTTCCGCTCCAGATACTTATGGGAATCGTGATGGTATTCGTACTTCCGCTTCTCTTCGCGTTTTAAACAGAAAAGGGGATGACCGATGTGAGTCATCCCCTTTTCTGTTTGTCTATGTCCTGCTGACTATGCCTGCAGCCATTTGTGCTTCTCTACGCTGTAGATAGGCACGAAAGGAAGAAGGATAGGTGTCTTCTTGATGTAAGCCTGATATTCAGGGTCGGCACCGTATGCACCGTTCTGACGGATCTCAAGTCTGCGTGCTCCGCTGAACATCACATAAACGATTCCGAGATATCCGATAGCTGCGACGATCCACTGCCATACTGTGCAGCAGGCTCCGAAGCAGACGATGAATGCACCTGTCCAGATCACGAGCTCTCCGAGGTAGTTAGGACAGCGTACGAGCTTGTACACACCTGTGTCTACGAATCTGTGCTTGTTGATCTTCTTTGCGGCCTTCTTCTGTGCGTCAGCAACGCTCTCGAGAACGACTCCCAGTGCCATCAATGCAGCTCCGCACCAAGGGAGGATGTCGCTTACCGGTGCGCCCTGAGCCTTGTTTGCGAGATAGAATGCAACCGGGCTCACCTGGCCTACATAAAGGAGTGCGCAGAAGATCCACACTGTGATCACCACGAAAAGCGGTTTCTTCTTTGCCGCATCCGGTCCGTAAAGAATCTTCTTGTATTCCGGAGACCTCTTCTCACGGGTGAGGAGATAGAGTCCGAGACGGCATCCGAATACGAACATCACAACGCAGAGAAGCGCAGTAGGAACTGTAAGTACGTCACGGAAAAGCACGGCCATTGTGACTGCAAGAGCAGAGATTCCGAATCCGTAACCGATGCTGAAGAAGTAGATGAAATAGATCCATCCCAATCCTGAAACGGCAAGTGAAACTGCCAGAAGAATAAGTAGATAGTTCATAATGTTTGTTATTCTATGTATTTGATTTTCTCTTTGTTGCGCGGTTTTGCATCCGGTGCTTCATCTGCGTAGCCGAGACCGATACACAAGCACAATTCATACCCTTCGCTGAACTCCAGCTTCTCAATGTACGGTTTGCACGCATCGTTGTCCTGGAGAAATCTCACCGGACTTCCGAGGCAGATCGATCCGACTCCCATCGACCAGGCTGAAAGCATAATGTTTTCTGCAAGCAGACCGCAGTCGTATGCCGAGAAATCATATGAAGGGTCACGTGCGATGAAGACCATCACAGGCGCATCTCTGAAGCATCCCTTTGCGAACTGAGGTGGAATGTCCGGATGTCCTTTCGCAATGGCCTCCTGCATCTCGGCCATCAGCTCCGGACTGTCCACGACACGGACTTCCCAAGACTGCTTGTTCTGTCCGTTCGGCGCATTGATTCCGCACTCGAGGATCACATCAAGCGTGTCCCTGCCCACCGGCACCTGTTTGTACTTGCGGATGCTCCTTCTTGACATAATCGTCTCGATCACAGCGTTGGTGTTCTCATCCTGTCCCTGCTTTGTCGTCTGTGAGCAGGCCGCCGCCAACATCAGGCAAACTCCCGCCCCGATAATCCATAACCTTTTCATATTTCAGTGTTTTGTGGTTTCATTGTCCGCTGTCATTCCCCTTCTCCTCTGTTCTCTTGCCCCAAGTCAGCGTTACAAATATAACATTTTGCCATAAGATATCCCCCTCACCCCTCACTTTTTCTTTTTGCCCCCACCTTCTCCTTTTCAGCTCCTGCCAGCCGCCTCCCTGACTCCTTCCTGGTCTTATTCCGCCTCTTTTGGTCGCCTTTGACCCTTCACGGTCGCGCTATGGCACTTTACCGCGCACAAATCCGGCGTTTTTGTGCGTTTTTGTGGTGATTTCTTCGGTCTTGCGCACAAAATTGCACTTTTTGTGCGCGTTTGTGGTGGTTTAAGTGGTTTTGCGCACAGATTCTGTGTTTTTGTGCGCGTTTACTTAGTGTTACTGCCGAACAGAGCAGTGAGAATGGCCGCGTCGATTTTCAACATACGCTGAATCTGCTTGACGCCAGCGTTGTACTCTCTGTGCAGGATTATGGCCAACTCCATTTTCTCATTCTTCTGTAACTGAGACGGCACTTTGCAGTCGTATTTCTTCGACGCCAATGAACAGACTATTGAGAACAGGTCATCATCTGTATAGTATATTTGCTCACCTATCATTTTGGCGATTTCATCATAACTTTCGATGTGTTTGGATATCTTAGTGAAGTAGTGCCTTGCGTCGCGGAACAGCATCTCCGCTTCAGGGATAATGCAGAATGAAAGCGGACACACGTAGTCGTCGACAAGGTATGCGTCAGTGAAGCTGTCATATTTGCGGCTGATTGTCATTGCCCTCAGTTCCCGAACTGTCGCCTTACGCTTTGTCTGCTCGTATCTGGAAGTCGCTTCGGGATTGAAAAAGTACCTGTTGGATCCCCAAGGATAGGTGTATGGACAAACGTGTCTGTCAATCACTGACCCGTTCCTGTTTGCATAGGCGATGGCGTTTCTCAAATTCTCGAGTGAGGTTATCTCGTGCAGGAAAGGTGTGAAGCCATTGAGGTCGGGGCGGGATCCATCTTGGTATAGGCATCTGCTCAACTGTTTCTTCAGGCAGTCGAAGAACTCCAGTATGTCTTCGGGTTCTCCTGCGATGACTATGTGCAAGTGGTTGCTCATCAGTTCAAACGTCAGGATCTTCACCTTGGGATATCCCTTTGCGATGATGCCGATGATATTCATACCTCGCTTGAACTCCTCGGTGCTACGGAATACTATCGGATGATTTTCCGGAGTACAAAGGTGGAAGGTACGTCCTAGTTTGTTGTAGTAATGTAGACATATGTTTTCAATGTCATAAAAAGATGCTCTGTCATTCATTTCAATAGGTTTAAAGGTCGAGGTTCTCTCGACATTGTACAATGTGATTATTGAAATGCGCTTTCAAGAAAGGGTTTCAGAGACCCGGCCAGACCGGCCTGCAGAGCTTGCTAATACATATCTTAATATAGCCGCATTACGGAACCAAATATAGAGAATTGCAGTTGAACACGCGCACAAATTCGCAGTTTTCGTGCTTGTTTAACGTAGATTTCCCAATTTTGAGCACATAATCGCTGTTTTTGTGCGCGTTTCCTCGAATTCTTCTCGCTACGCGCACAAATTCTCACTTTTTGTGCGCGTGGTTGCAATGCGGGACTATAGGAAAACAAAGAAGCCGACCCAAATGGTCGGTTTCTACCAAATCCAAAATCGACAGTTGCGACTGCCGATTTGCAAAGCAGTGAATCCCAGATTGACTATGTATATAGAAATCCTTAATTATCTAATTGCCTTTTCGTAAAACTTTCTACCTTTGCGGGCGATTATTATGAAAAGTCTACTGAAATATCTGCTCTTGAGTCTAGTCACTTTGGCATTTCATATGGGTGCCAAGGCTGATTTGTTTGCTTATGAAGATGTTCAGGAATACGACTACACTAGTGCCTATACAACATCGTTAGATGTTAGTATAACATCTCCTAAGACGGATATCTGTATCCCACGTCAAGTTTCAACGGTAACTGTTCCACGTCTGCAAAGCAATTCGAACAGACACGAAACCAGTCACAGGCAGAATCACGAAGTGGTAAAGTCGGGAAAGACAATCAATTCCATCCTTAGGTACGTCGTTCAGAAAAAGTCTTTAATTACCCATTCCACACTTATGGAGCCTGCCAATAAATTGGTCAGTCTCTGTAGGCTTATCATTTAGAACATAGTTTGAGGGTTTTATACTGCGGTGTTTTTCAAGCAATTGGAAGACATCGCCTTGTTTCGTTATGCTTTTAAACTATTAAACAATTAAATGATAAATCAATATGGAAAAGACATTTACTAGAGTTCACTCAATCAAAGATATCGTAATATTTATTTCACTTCTCATCCTTGGCGGCATCCTTGTCGCTGTTCCGACTAGCGATGCAGTCAACATTACAGGCTTCTTCCTTATTTTCGCCGGAGCAATCCTTGCGCTTGTACTTAAGACTGGCTACAAGGACATCGAGACCAACGCCAAGTACCAGAAAATAGAACGATACTTCCAGCAGGCAGAGCATGCTGCCATATCTTCAGCTATCGCATCAAAACCAGACTCAGTTGACCTGTCTAAAGAGAATAATGGCAACGCAATCAAACTAGACATCTATTACAGCAAAGCCACAGGCAAGGCATATATCCAATTGTTCGAGTATGTTCCATATACATACCAGCCTTGTTCTAAGATGTATGAATACGAGATCTCTAAAGTAGGCAAGCTGATAAAATAATGGAATACATAATTTTGATTGTTTCCCTCGTGGGCATTGTCTTCGGAGCCGACTACCTGGTTACCGGAGCAGTGTCCATCGCAAGGAAATACAAAGTGTCCGACTTTGTCATCGGAGCGGCAATCATCGGCGTAGGCACATCAATGCCGGAGATGACAGTCAGTTT
>JAFYWC010000132.1 GCA_017546585.1 Bacteroidales bacterium | reverse complement strand
GCTATGACAAGTGATGACATCTTATGACTTGTATAGTCTAACGACTTAAATGTCAATGTTTTATCAAATTTTGCTATATATATTTGCGGTGACAACATTAGTTATTAACGCTAAAAACTCACAGTTATGGCAAAGAAAAATGTAAGGGATGACCCCTCAAAAACACAAGTCACCGAGAACCCGCAGATGAGCGACATCGTGCTGGTTTTAGACAAGATGGAACTGCTCATTCAAGCGGTATCCGAAATCAACAAGAACGGCAAATATTCCACCGTGCCAGCAGACAAAGAGCATCAGAACTCCTTTCTCAAGATTGACCGCTATGCGACCTTCTTCGAGAATTTCCTCAAGAACTTCTGGAGTCAGTTGAAAGACCCTACACACTTCGGCCTTTTCACGATGAAGGAGGAGGAGTTCGACAAGCCCGAAGTCAAGCAGGCCATCGAAGATCTTGCCGAAGGTAAGAAAACAAAAGCAGTGGAAGAGTTTCTCAAAAAGTATGAGATAACACCCAAAAATCAAACAGAACAAAGTATTAACAATCAAAATTCAGAAGAAATGGCAAAGAAAAACCAAACCCAGCAGCCCGTCGTTGAAGCTAACGACCAGCAGCAGAACAATCAGTATCGTTACAACGAGTCTATGATCAACTGGGACCAGTTGAAGAACTTCGGACTCTCGCGTGAGTATCTTCAGGAGCGAGGACTCCTTGACTCTATGCTCAAAGGTTACAAGACCAACCAACTTGTACCTATCAACCTTAACTTCGGCTCTGCCGTACTGCGTACCGATGCACGCCTGTCGTTGCAGCAGTCCAACACTGGAGAGGTGGTACTCGCCATCCACGGTATCCGCAAGCAACCCGAATTGGAGCGTCCTTACTTCGGACACATCTTCTCGGAAGAGGACAAGAAGAACCTCCTCGAAACAGGCAATATGGGCCGAGTGGTGGAACTCAAAGGCCGTAACGGAGAGTATATCCCATCGTTCATCAGCCTTGACAAGATGACCAACGAGGTGGTGGCCATGCGTGCCGAGAATGTCTATATCCCTAACGAGATTAAGGGCGTGCAACTCACCGACCAGGAGAAGAACGAACTGCGTGAGGGCAAGAAGGTCTATATCGAGGGTATGACAGCCAAGTCAGGCAATGAGTTCAACGCCCACATTCAGGTGAGTGCCGAGCGCAGAGGCATCGACTTCATCTTCGAGAACGACCGCATCTTCAACCGTACCGCCCTCGGTGGTGTGGAGCTTACCAAGCAGCAGATTGAAGACCTCAATGCAGGCAAGGCAATCTTCGTGGAGGATATGCAGCGTAAGGATGGCGAACTCTTCTCATCGTATGTGAAACTCGATGAGGCGACAGGACGACCTAACTACACACGCTACAATCCCGACTCGCCCGAGGGTGCAAGAGAAATCTACATCCCGAAGGAAATCGGTGGCGTGAAGCTGACAGCCGAGGAGCAGAAAGACCTGCGTGAGGGACGAGCCATCTTCCTCAATGATATGGTGAACAACCGTGGCGAGGAGTTCTCGTCGTTCATCAAGGCAGACCTTGAAACGGGACGACTGATGTACTCACGCACTCCAGATGGCTTTGAGGAGCGTGCCAAGTTCGAGATTCCGAAGGAGATCTTCGGTGCCAAGCTCTCCGGTCAGCAGCGTGCCGACCTTCAGAGTGGCAAGTCGGTACTCGTGGAGGGCATGAAGGGCTTCGATGGCAAGAGTATCACGCAGTATGTCAAGCTGAACGCCAACCAGAACAAGCTGGACTTCTACAACGAGAATCCCGACCGTAACCGCAACGCCTCACAGCGTAATGTGGTAGCCGAGAAACAGGAGAAGCGTCAGTCAAAGGGACAGAGCATCTAATCCGTAGTAGGACAAGTCAAATCAATGTATAACTCTAAAACGAATTTTAAGATGAACGATAAGAATAAAGCACCTTTCAAGGTGGAAGATGTAAACTGGGACGAACTATCAGGTATCGGTATCCTCAAGGATGAACTCGAACAGGCAGGTGAGCTTGAGACACTGCTCCGAGGCGAGAAGACGGGTGTCGTATCGCTGAGCCTCGTACTCCTCGGTGTAGATGTGGTGATGGATGCCACTTTGCAGCTTGTACGCAAGAACGACTCCCCGCTGCTCGAAATCATCGGTATCAACCCCACGCAGTAACACGATTCCATTACTAACCAGACAGCCGTTTCCCGCTACCTCCAACGGGTACGGGAGACGGCTTCTTTAATTCCAAGAATATTATGATAGCAATTATAGCAGAAAAGCCGAGCGTTGGT
>JAFYWC010000131.1 GCA_017546585.1 Bacteroidales bacterium | reverse complement strand
GCCTTTCCGTACTTTCCGAAGTTCGCCCAGTCCTGGGCTGAAACTGCGACTCCGATAATAAGAGCAATGCTTAATAAGAATACCTTTTTCATTATCTGATTTCAAAATCATTCGTGTCTGACAAAATTAGCAATTTAATTTGTATATTCGCTGAATTGAATAAAAGTTATACAGATGGTAAAGATATTCTGCGTCAATACACAGACAAGCAAGACCTTCACTGAAGGTACGACTCTAATGGAAATGCTTCCGGCTTTCGCCGAGGAATTCGAGACTCCATATCCGATTCTTGCAGCCAAGGTAAACAATGTGTGTCAGGGACTTAAGTATCGTGCCTTCAACAGCAGGCAGGTGGAGTTCGTTGATTATACGACCTATACAGGACGCAGCGTATATTGCAGTTCGCTCTGCTTCCTTCTGTGCAAGGCAGCCCGCGATGTCTTCCCTGAAAGCAAGATCTCGCTTCGCCGCCCGATTTCAAAAGGATACTATTGTGCTCTGGAAAAGAATGACGGCACGACTCTGACTCAGGAGGATGTGGACAGAATCGTTGCAAGGATGAAGGAGATCGTGGAGGCTGATATGCCTTTCCGTCGTCACGAAGTGCGTCTGGAAGAGGCTATCCAGCTTTTCTCTGAGATGGGTTATGAGGACAAGGTACGTCTTCTCAAGACTTCAGCAGATGTGTATGTGAATTATTATACTCTTGAGGATACCGCTGACTATTATTACGAGGCGCTTCTTTCAAGCACAGGATATCTAAAGGTATGGGATCTTTCCCTCTATCGTGGCGGAATGCTTCTCAGGGTGCCGAACAGGCATAAGCCTGAGGAACTCGCTCCGTTCACTGAGCAGCCGAAGACATTCGAGGTGTTCAGCGAGAACGTCAGATGGAACAAGATTATGGGCCTGGACAACGTCGGAGACGTGAATATGGCCTGTCTGAGAGGGGAGGCCGGTGACCTCATCAAGATTGCGGAGGCTCTTCAGGAAAAGAAGATCGTCCAGATCGCCGAGGAAATCGACAGAAGAGTACGTATGGATGATCCTGTAAAGATCGTACTCATCACCGGACCTTCAAGCAGCGGAAAGTCGACATTCTGCAAGAGGCTCAGCATCCAGCTCAAGGCCTGCGGTCTTAAGCCGATTTCCTTCTCTACAGATGATTATTTCGTGAACCGTCTTGACACTCCGCGCCTTCCGGACGGATCGTTCGATTTCGACAATTTCGATACTGTAGACCACAATTATCTCCAGAGCGATGTGATGAAACTGCTTGCGGGGGAGACTGTGGAAGTGCCTGAATTCAACTTCGTTACAGGCCTTCGTGAATTCAATGGAAAGAAACTGAAGCTCGAGGCGGGTATGGTGCTCCTCATCGAGGGTATCCACGCGCTTAACCCTCGCTTGACAGATCAGGTGCCTGAGGCTGCAAAGTACAGGATCTTCATCAATACCGTGACAAGTATCTCACTTGACGATCATAACTGTATCCCTACCAGCGACAACAGACTCATCAGAAGAATCCTCCGAGATTTCAACAAGGGAGCGTTTTCTGCGCGCGAGTCTATTATGAACTGGAACAATGTGCGCCGTTCGGAGGTTCAGTGGATCTATCCTTATCAGGAGAATGCCGATGTGCTGTTCAACTCGACTTACATCGTGGAGTTCCCTGTGATCAGACCATACGCGGAACGTATACTTATGACAGTTCCGAAGAATTGTCCGGAATACGGCGAGGTGCACAGGCTGAAGAAGTTCCTCAGCTATTTCACTCCAGTATCTGACAAGGACGTGCCTGCGACTTCGATGCTCAGAAGCTTCATCGGAGGCAGCAGCCTGTAAAAGGCCTACCAGAATTTATTGTTTTCAGGACTATACTCAAATCCGAACTCTGCAAGTCTGGACTCGAGCGCTTTGCGGTCGATGTCCAGATCTTCGCATAAAGCATCAAGGTCTGGATAAAAGTCTCTCAATTTCATATTTATGACGCTCATAAGCATCATCGGGTCCTGTGGTAATGTCATAAATCAATGTTTTGGGCCGCAAATTTATAGATTTTCAACAAAATAATTGCTTTGTTGAAGGGCAATATCTACCTTTGGAGGATATCATAAAACATTTACCTAAAAATAACAACCAAGATTAAATATTCTGATATGAAAAGAATTGAAAGTGATTTGATTGGTTCGATGGAGGTCCCTGCAGAGGCCCTCTACGGAGTTCAGACTCTTCGAGGAATTGAAAATTTCCCGATCAGTTGTTTTCATCTTTCTGACTATCCTCTCTTTATCAACGGTTTGGCATACACAAAGTTGGGTGCTGCCATCGCAAACCATCAGCTTGGCCTTCTCACTGACGCTCAGTTCGAGGCTATCTCACAGGCTTGCAAGGAGATTCTCGCCGGCCAGCACCACGACCAGTTCCCTGTGGATATGATCCAGGGCGGTGCAGGTACAACAACTAATATGAATGCCAATGAGGTGATCGCAAACAGAGCGCTCCAGATTATGGGCCACGAGCTCGGAGACTATCAGCACTGCTCACCTAACGACCACGTAAACTGCTCACAGTCAACAAACGACGCATATCCGACAGCTATCCACCTCGGTCTCTATGCTACTCACTTGAAGTTTATGGAGCACTACAAGCAGCTTATCGCCGCTTTCGAGGCTAAGGCTGTAGCTTTCGCTGACATCCTCAAGATGGGACGTACTCAGCTCGAAGATGCAGTGCCTATGACTCTCGGTCAGACTTTCGGTGCATTCGCTTCCATCCTCAAGGATGAGGTCCGCAACATCAACTTCGCTGCCGAGGAGTTCCTTACAGTGAATATGGGTGCAACTGCGATCGGTACAGGTATCTGTTCTGAGCCTGGTTATGCAGAGAAGTGCGTCGCTGCTCTCAGAGATGTTACAGGTTGGGACATCAAGTTGGCTGAAAACCTTGTTGCAGCTACTTCTGACACATCTTGTATGGTAGGTTACTCTTCGGCTCTCCGCCGTATCGCTACCAAGCTGAACAAGATCTGCAACGACCTTCGTCTTCTTGCTTCAGGTCCTCGTTGCGGTTTCCACGAGTTCGATCTTCCTGCACGTCAGCCAGGTTCTTCAATTATGCCGGGTAAGGTCAATCCTGTTATTCCGGAGGTGATGAACCAGATCTGCTACAAGGTGATCGGTAACGACCTCACAGTGGCGATGTCTTCAGAGGAGGCTCAGATGGAGCTCAACGCAATGGAGCCGGTAATGGCACAGTGCTGCTTCGAGTCTGCTGACATTATGATGAACGGTTTCGATACTCTCCGCGTAAACTGCGTTGAGGGCATCACTGCAAATCCTGAGCAGTGCCGTCAGTATATCCACGACAGCTTCGGTGTAGTTACAGCACTCAACCCTGTCATCGGTTATAAGAACTCTACAAAGATCGCGAAGGAGGCTATGGCTACAGGAAAGAGCGTCTACGATCTCGTTCTCGAGCACGGTATCCTCACTAAGGAAGACCTTGACACTATTCTCGCTCCAGAGAATATGATCAAGCCTGTGAAGCTCGACATCAAACCTTTGAAGTAATATTTCAAGTAAAATATTCAAAGGCGTCATAACCAATCGGTTATGACGCCTTTTCATTTAGAGTTCTGTCTTCCAGAGACCGTGGAGGTTGCAGTATGCGTAGACTGCCGTCGGCTTGCCGTGGCAGGTGCAGAATACTGCTTCTGGCTTGTCTTTGAGGTCAACTCTGATGCCTCCGTTTTCTGTCTCTACATAGATGAATGCTATGTGGTGTTCAGGGGTCATCGGGTGGGCGATGCTGCCGATCTGTACCTTGATGGTGCAGTCGTTGATGCGTGTCACTACAGGGACGTGCTTTTCGTTGCTGGCGTCCACGATATTAGGAATGAGTACGCGCATCTGCTCTTCGCAGCATACGACATTCACTCCGGAGTCCACAACCTTGTGGATCACGTTGCCGCAATGGCGGCATTTATAGAATCTTGTTGCCATATTATTCTGTTTTATTTGTTCTTTTCCCAATGGAATGGTGCGAACTCTGCGTTCGGATCACGCCAAGACGGTTTTCTGAGGGCGTATATGATGAATGGAATCACCACCATCACGACACATCCGATTATAAGGACCGAGTACCATACTGCATTGCTTCCTGTAGCGATCTGTCCCGGAGGGATGAAACTGAGCACGAATGCAAGCAGAGAGCCTGCGAATCCTACAATTCCAAGTACCCACATAAGGCCGTTGCCCTTGCCGAGTCTGAAAGGACGCGGCGTGTCCTTCATCCTGTATCTCAGAACTATCGCTGCTGCGAACATCAGCATATACATTATGAGGTAGAGGAGGATGGTCAGCTGTGACAGGATCTGGTAGAAGGACTGTACCGAAGGCATCACGACAAACAGAAGCGAGAGGAGAGTGACGATGCCTCCCTGTACGAGGAGGATGTTTCTCTGTACTCCGTGGCTGTTGGTCTTCTGGAAGAACGGAGGCAGGTAGCCGGCTTTTCCTACAGTGAAGATACCTTTCGACGGACCTGCAACCCAGGTGAGGACGCTGGCCAGCACACCGAACATCAGGGCGATCGCGATGATCGGACCGGCCCACGAGATGTGGAAGTGGCCGAAGTAGTTGTCAAAGCCTATCAGCAGCGACTGTGTGAGGTTTATGTCCTTCGCAGGGATGATGAATCCAAGTGCAAATGTACCTAACACAAATATTAAAACGGTTGCAAGTGAGCCGATTATGATTGCCTTAGGGTAGTTCTTCGAAGGATTGTTCACATCCATCACGTGTACGCCCATCATCTCCATTCCGGCATAGAAAAGGAAGATACTGCTGGCCAGTACAAGGTTGTCGAGCTTGGTGAGATCAGGGAAGAAGCCCTGTGACATATCCATATTGTTGTGTCCGCCGGACGCGATATAGATGATGCCCAGTACGATCAGCAGTCCGGCCGGAATGATCGTTCCGATCATACCGCCCCATTTGCTGATCTTGCCGACCCAGCTGAGTCCTTTGAGTGCGATGACGGTCGCTACCCAGTATATCGCCAGGACAGTCACCAAGGTGAAGATCTTGTTGGATGCCAATGCTGCATCTGATGCTCCGCTCATACCTATGTAAGCGATGGAAACCGCTCCGAAGGTGAGGACGGTAGGATACCAGATGGTGGATTCGATCCATTGCAGCCATATGGCAAGGAAGCCTGTTCGTGGGCCGAATGCTTCTCCGACCCAGCGGAACACTCCTCCTTGCTTGTCCGAAAACATAGCCGCGAGTTCCGCTGCAACCATAGCCGTAGGGATAAGGAATACGATTGCGGCAAAAAGGTAGTAGAACGCAGATGAAGGACCATATATTGCCTCAGACGGCAGTCCTCTCAGGCTTACTACTGCAGTGATGTTCATTATCGCGAGTGTCGCAACACTCAGTTTGAATGCCTTGCCGGCACCGCTGTTCTTTGTGTCCATATCCAGTTCGTTTTAAATGCGTCAGTGGGTGTATACCTTGCCTTTCTGTGCCTCTTTCCTCTCGAATGTCAGGCGTGACTGAGTAGGGTATTCGAGTTTCTCGAACTCCTCTACTGCGTTTTTGATGTCGTTGATGAGCATATCCGCCATATCGCGTGACATACCCTGACGGATCACGACTCTCATCACTACCATATCTTCGATGTTCTTAGGCATCGTGTATGCCGGAACCATCCAGCCGCTCTGCATCAGTTTGTCCTGAAGGTCGAAGAGGGTCCATTTGGCTGTCTCGTCATATATCGGATCCATTGTCCAGATGAAGAGAGGATTCTCAAGCTTTTTCGAGTAGTTCCTGAAGCAGCTCATCTTGCCGATCTCATCGTGGCAGTATTCCGCAATGGCCATAGAGTTGGAATGTACCTCCTTGTATCCTTCCATTCCGAGGTGGATGAAGTTGTAGTATTGGCCAAGAATCTGTGCTGCAGGTCTTGAGAAGTTAAGTCCGACCTGTGTGATGTTGGCTCCCAAGTAATTGACACTGAAGGCCATTTCGTTAGGGAGATATCTTCTGTCTCTCCAGACTACCCAGCCGAGGCCCGGATATACGAGGCCGTACTTATGTCCTGATGTGGAGATGGAGAGCACCCATTTCAAGCGGAAGTCCCATCTCTTGGACGGATTGAGGAACGGAAGTATGAAGCCTCCTGAGGCGGCGTCCACGTGGATAGGCACGTCATATCCTGTCCTTGTGTTGTACTCTTCGAGGGCGTCATTGAGGGATTCGATGTCGTCGTTCATTCCTGTCCAGGTGACACCGGCGATAGGGACGATGCAGATGGTGTTTTCGTCGCACATCTTTATCGCTTCGTCTATGTCGAGAGTAGGGTGTTCGTGAGTCAATGGAACTGTCCTCATCTCGATCTGCCAGAGCTGGCAGAACTTCTCCCAGACGACCTGGTATGCGGTGCTCATTACAAGGTTAGGCTTGTCGTACGGCTTGCCGGCTGCTTTTCGGCGCTCGCGCCAGCGCAGCCACGCCGCTACTCCGCCCAACATACAGGCTTCGGACGATCCGATGCCTACGGCACCGGTCTTCCAGTCGCCTTCCTCCGGTGTGTTCCACATATTGGCGACCATATTGATGCATCGGCCGCACATTACTGCGACGCGTGGATATTCTGTCTCGTCTATATAGTTGATTCCCACGGCCTCGTTCATAAGGTTTGTACCGTAGTCATCCATATATGTAGTCACGAATGTCGCGAGGTTGAGTCTTGGCTGAGTCTGGGGAAAAGTCTCATCCTTGACCATCTGATATGCGATAGGGGCCGGCGTCTTGTGTTTCGGAATGAATTCCGCAGGAGCCGGTTCACGCATCTGGTGAGAGCCAAATATATTGGCCGCACCTTCTTTGTTATCTTTCCAGTTCATATAATAAAATATTAAGTCCACGCCCTGCGAGTCACAAAGTGTGCCAATATTTTAGTACATTTGAGGTTCGAAAGAAATAGTATATATATGAAGGTATTGATTACTGGAACATCGCAGGGCATAGGAAAGGCAATTGCGGAACTCTTCCTCCAGAAGGGTCATTGCGTGGTCGGAATGGATAGGGAAGAGGCGACCATAGTCGGTGAAAATTATTCGCATATCGTGTGCGATGTGAGGAATGAACTGCCGGAAATCCCTGATGTAGAGATACTTGTCAATAACGCAGGTACCCAGAATGAGGATGATATAGACATCAATCTGAAGTCTCTGATCAGAGTTACAGAGAAGTACGGCGTAAGGAAAGGTATCGTTTCAGTACTCAATATTGGCTCGGCCAGTGGACATACCGGAGCTGAATTTCCCGAATACTGCGCCAGCAAGGGCGGCGTGATCGCCTATACGAAGAATGTGGCTCTTAGAGTAGCTCAGTTCGGCGCAGTCTGCAATAGCCTTGATCCGGGCGGAGTCCTGACCCCTCTTAACGACTGCGTGGTGAATGATCCTGCTCTCTGGGATCAGATTATGGCTGAGACTCCTCTTAAGCGATGGGCTACAGCTGAAGAGATCGCCCAGTGGGCATACTTCCTCACTGTCGACAACCGCTTCTGTACAGGTCAGAGCATCGTAGTCGATGGCGGAGAATCCATCAACTCCCGCTTCATCTGGCCGGAGTAACTCCTATATCATCTTGACAATGAAGAACTTGATACTATCTCTTGCGGTTTTGCTGTGTACGGTCATTTCGGCTGTTGCGCAGCCTCAGACCCGTACTGTCAAGGTGGTGAAGAAGGCGAAGGATTACACTGTTCTGGTTGAAGAAAGGCGAGATACATTGGAGGAATCCATCGTGACCGCTTTGGTGGACCAGAAGAGGAACGCCACTCAGACAGGTCTGAAACGCATTGACAGCAAGGATCTTAACTCGGGTTTTGCCCTTTTCAGCACTCCAGATGTCATCAAGACTCTCCAGATGCTGCCGGGTGTGTCTTCCGGAACTGAACTTCTTTCGGGTTTCTATGTACACGGAGGTGACGGCAGCGACAATCTCTTTCTTCTTGACGGCGTTCCTATCTATCAGATCAGCCATCTTGTGGGTATGTTTTCATCGTTCAACACGGATGTGATCGAAAGTCTTGATTTCTACAAGAGCGGTTTCCCTGCTCGATACGGTTCAAAGATGTCCTCGGTTGTGGATGTGACTACGAAAGACGGGGATTTCAGCGGTTACCACGGAACATTTGCACTCGGACTCATCGACGGACGTCTTCAGTTCGAGGGCCCTATATGGAAAGACAGGACTTCCTTCAATGTAGGTATAAGAAGGACCTGGACCGAGACCCTTACAGTTCCGGTGTTGGCTATCGTCAACAGATACAACAAGCCTGACAGAGTGCGTGCGGGCTATGCATTTACAGACCTCAATGCGAAGGTCACCCATAAGTTCAGCGACTCCAACCGTCTGACTGCCAATTTCTACATAGGCAATGATGCGCCAAGATTCTATAATGACATTTTCTATACGACCAGGGGTGATGACGGTCAATATTATACTGAAAGGGATATTTCAGATATTTCACTTTCCTGGGGCAACATATTGGGGTCGTTGAATTGGAATTATGAGATAAACGACTGTCTGTCAGTTAGAAACATTGCATACTATAGCGGCTCGCGCTCGTCGCTATCATTCTCGTATGAGACTATCGACTACAATAAGAACAGCATAAAAAGTGGCGAGTACTATACTTCTGATGTGCATAATATGGGTCTGAAGTCGGACTGGTTCCATACAGTGACTCCGAAGCAGAAGCTCAGATACGGCGGTACTCTCCAGTATCATATATATTGTCCGGACGCTACGGCCAAGACTGATATCGTTATGGACGGCATAAGCCTGACGAATGTGGCATATGCTGATTCGTTGAGATACAATACGATAGAGGCTTCGCTCTATGCGGAGGACGAGGTGGCGTTCACGGATGCATTCTCCATTAATGCGGGCCTCCGCTATACGCTTTATTCAGCGGCAGGGAAGGTATGGCATTCGCTTGAGCCACGTCTGGCTATGAAATACACATTCAATGAAATGCTTACGGCCAAGGCATCGTACACGGAAATGAGCCAGCCTTCACATCTCGTGTCGTCGCTTTATCTGGATCTTCCGACAAATGCCTGGCTGCCGTCCACAGCAAGGATACGTCCATCTCGCTCGCGAGAGGTGGCCGGTGGAGTTTATATGAACCTTTCACACTATCTACACCTGAACGTGGAAGGATGGTTCAAGTATATGTACAATCTGCTGGAATATGCCGGTTCATACAGTCTTATGCCTCCTTTGACCAATTGGGAGAGCAGTTTCAGGACAGGCGACGGACGCTCTTGGGGAGCGGAGCTTGACTTTGGATTCGACAACGGAAAGACACAGGCCAATGTGTATTATACGCTTGCTTGGTCTCAGCGAAAGTTCGATGATTTCTATCACAGCTGGTATAGGGACAGGAACGATAACCGTCATAAGCTTACTCTGATGGCAAAGCACAAGTTCGGCAAAAGGTTCGAACTTTACGGTGCGTGGAACTACCATAGCGGCAACAGGATAACTCTGGCGACGCACGAAGTCAAGGTGGAAGGAAACCACGGGATGAAGGATGTCTACAGAGAGCCGAACAATGTGAAACTTCCTGACTACCATAGGCTGGATCTTGGATTCAATTTCATAAAGAATACCAAGAGAGGAAACTTAAGTATTTGGAATTTAAGTATTTACAATGCCTATTGCCGTGTAAATCCTATCACAGCCTATTCGGATTATGAATATATGGATGACGTGAGGATTGCGTATTATGGTGCGTCGCTCGGCATCATTCCTATAATTCCGACCTTCAGTTATACGCTTAAATTCTGACGAGATGAGATTCATTAAATATATAGGTATACTTCTGTGGTCGTTGCTCGTGCTTTCCTGCACGAGGGCGTTCGATATGCAGATCTCTGATGACCCGGTGATCTTCATCGAGTCGTTCCCGGGAGTGGATGAGATGGTGGTGTTTGAGATTCTTCCGGCATATTCCGTTTCCAATTCCGCATTGAAGCCTGAGTTCAGACCTGAGATAGTCTTTACTGTAAACGGCAGGGAAGTGCCGGTTGTCAGGAATACCGGACATTGCGTCTCGGAGAGGTACGCTGAAAGTTATTATATTGCTGATTACAAGGCTGTTCCTGGTGACAAAATGAGGGTAGAAGTGTCTTCTGAAGGTTTTGATAGTGTATATGCCGAGACTGTCATTCCGGAGCCGTTCCCTCAGAGAAGGGTGGATTTCAGGACAGAGACAGTAGGCGAGTATCGTATGAACATACTTTATGTGAAGCCTGACAATGCCGGTAAGCAGTATGGCTATGCCCTTCAGATTTACAATGAGTCAGTGGTTGATTTCACAGACAGCGTGGCTGTATATCCATCTATATATATAGGTGGTCAGATTTCGGATTTCTATGATATGGCACCAGAGTCGATGGAAGGAATGGAGGTGGAATTCGGAGGCAAGAAAATGGCTGTCTGGAAATCGGATGTAGATCAGCTTCAGATGGTCATAAACGGATATTCATATGATCCGGAGGCTGTATATGAGTCATTCTTTGTTAATGTGGAAGATCGTCAAGATTACACATTGACCTCCCGTAACAAGCTGTTGCTCTATACTTTATCTGAGGAGTTCTATAAATACATTGTGGCCCAGGAACTTATAGACAGCAATGCGGGGTTTGTTGCGGGACTTGCCCCTTCGAACTTCTGCTATTCGAATGTAAAGGGCGGATATGGCGCATTTGCTGGACTTACAGCAGTGGAGACAGATTGGATCACAAAGGAGTTCATCGAAAACAACAGATGATTATGAAGAGGCTTGTGTATGCTGTGTTGGCAGCTATGATGATATTGAGCGGATGTGAATACCATCCGTACTATGACGGACAGAAGTTTCGTCTGTATCATAGGTCCTGCGGTTTGGTTGAGGAGGACGGAGCTGTCGTAAATATACCTCTGGTAACAGAAAAGCCGTTCTCTATTAATCTGTTGGGAGGTCTGGGCAAGAATCATTATGTGCAGATCGAGGATCCTGAATATCTGGATTATGAAATCACCAAGGGAGATGTCGTGAATGAAGCGTTCGATGCTCCTGATTTCATACCTGTGGGTGTTGTGCTCAAGCCGAAGAAGTTGGGTGAGACATCAGTGACAATCACTGAGGCGGATACAGGGGAGTCGATTACCATAAAAGTCAAGATCCGTGAGGCTTACAAGGCCTTGAAGATATACAATTCGGATTGCTGTCTGGAAGCACAGACGATCCTGTGTTTCAGGTGCGGTGGATCTGATGATGTACTGAAGATCTGCAAAGGAAATCTTGAAACCGGCGAGTTCCATTCGGTAATTGATGGAACATATGCTTTTGTCGAGCAGAAGGGTTCGTTGTACTTCGAGATCGCTTTCCCGGCTGACGAATACGGCTATCCGGATGAAGACGGTACAATTATAAAGAAGAAATTCAGGATTTCTACATATTATAATGTAGCGTTCGAATCAGTAGAGGATATGATACGCTATATGAACATCCAGGATATTCCTGTTCAGACGAAATCCTACGATTATCCTGACTTATATATTGATTTTCAATTCGTTGACGTTACCGACAAGGTTCCTGCCGACGGCTATTATCCGAATGCTCCATACTTTTATGCATATACTGCTGTGATCATTCCGTGGCTGTATTAGCATATAAATTGTAATTTTTTTCAAAAAAACGACAATTTTTAATTTAGAATTATTCCAAATTAAAAATATTTGTCTATCTTTGCAGTACAATAATTGAAACAAATAAAAAATTAAAGATATGAAAAGCATCAAAGGTACAAGAACTGAGCAGAACTTGCTCAAGGCATTCGCAGGCGAGAGCCAGGCACGCAACAGATATACATTCTTTGCAGAGGTAGCCAAGAAGGAAGGTTACGAGCAGATCGCAGGTGTATTCATCGAGACTGCAGAGCAGGAGAGAGAGCACGCTAAGCGTTTCTTCAACTTCCTCGAGGGCGGAGATCTTGAGATTACAGCTACTTATCCTGCTGGCAAGGTAGGAACAACTCAGGAGAACCTTCTCGCAGCAGCAATGGGTGAGAATGAGGAGTGGGATGTTCTCTACAAGGAGTTCGCTGAGATCGCTTCTGAGGAAGGATTCCCTGCAGTGGCTGCAGCATTCAAGAACATCGCAAAGGTTGAAGCAGAGCACGAGCGTCGTTATCTCAAGCTCCTCAGCCGCCTCACTGACGGTGACTTCTTCCACCGCGACGGAAAGATCTGGTGGCAGTGCCGTAACTGCGGTTACATCGTAGAGGCTCAGGATGCTCCTAAGACCTGCGCAGCTTGCCTTTTCCCACAGGCTTATTTCGAGCCTATGAAGGAGAATTATTAGGATTCATTTAAAATAATGCTAACTTTGTTCTGCCGACTTCAAACGGCAGAACATTTTTTTATATGGACTATCAGAAGATTTTAGAGGATATATATCAGGAGATTCTTCCTTACTCCAAAGATGGAAAGCAGGCGGACTATATCCCTGCTCTCGCAAAGGTCAATCCGGATCAGTTCGGAATGTGTCTTGAGACTGTGACAGGCGAGATCTTTACTCACAAACAGGCTGACACAAGGTTTTCAATCCAGAGTATCACTAAGGTGTTTACTTTGGCTATGTGCTTGTCTATCAAGGGGGAAGCATTGTGGAAACGAGTGGGTAAGGAGCCGTCTGGTACTGCATTCAATTCGCTGGTCCAGCTTGAGGTGGAGAAGGGTATTCCTCGTAATCCTTTCATCAATGCCGGCGCCATTGTCCTCTCGGACATTCTCATTTCAGAGCTGGAGAATCCTGAGGAGGAGTTCCTGTCGTTCGTCCGTGCGCTTTGCGGCAATGATGAGATCGACTACAATATGGAAGTCGCATTGTCTGAACGCGAGAAGGGATATCTCAATGCTGCGATCGCAAATATGCTCAAATACCACGGTACAATCGACAATGACATTGAGCGCGTGCTGATGTTCTATTTCAAGATGTGTTCAGTGGAGATGAGCTGCAGGGAGTTGGCTAAGGCTTCTCTCGCATTCACCAACCACAGTCCTTTCGAGTATGCAGGCTACAAACTCAGCAAGTCAAGGATCAAGCGACTTAATGCAGTGATGCAGACTTGTGGTTTCTATGATGAGGCAGGAGAGTTCTCGTATCTTGTGGGACTTCCAGGAAAGAGTGGAGTTGGAGGTGGAATCATCGCCGTATATCCGCACAGATACTCGGTGGCAGTATGGAGTCCTCGACTCAATTCCAAGGGTAATTCAGTGATGGGAATGAAGGCACTTGAGCTCCTTACAACCTACACTGAGGAGTCTATCTTCTAACCCGGTTTTCATTCGTCGCGAAACTTAAATTCTTACATACTATAAATTTAAGACACTTGAAATTTACGTATTGTAAAAATCAAGTGTCTTTATTTTATACTCTATAAGTCTTGGGGTCTATGGGATTAATGATTGTAATAGACCTCGAAAACCGTTCGTATACTCATTTTTGCAGTTCGTCGGGAAACGCATTTCAGGGTGTTGCAGGTGTTAAAAAAAGCAGTACCTTTGCACCCGAGTTGATCAGAGAGTTGTTCTGAAGCTCTCCCAACTTATTGGTTATTAGTTTTAGTGTTATTAATTATGTGGTTAGTATGAGGCGTCCCCGCGAGAGCGGCGAAGTCTCATTTTTTTGTATATACCACTATTCAAACACGATATTTTCCTCTACGAGATCGAGAAGGTCGTCGATGTCCTCGTACGAACCTGCTGTAGTAAGGATGGTGAAGAGATGGCTCTTGTCTTCTGAACCGATTTCCGCACAGATGAAATTGCACGCAAGGTTGTCTTCTGTAGGTACCTCAAAGCCGAATCCCACAGTTCCAAGGAAGTCATATTCGCAGATAGGATCATCCTCAGCTGCAGCTCCGCTTTCGCCGATGAGCTCCTCATATGTGTCGCTTGCCTCGATGAACGAGTCTGAACCTTCAGGCATAGGTCCGTAACTGATGACGATAGATCTTGGATCTCCTTCTTCGCCTGTGATTTCAATCATTGCACACTCTCTGCCGTCTGGCTCTGTATAAGACTCTGTCACTGCGTTCCATACTTCAGGAATCGCAAGACCAACTCCGCCAAACTTGATCTGTTTTAATGCTACGTTGCTCATAATAAGTTGATTATTAGTTATTTTCTTTAGAATTCTGCTATTGGGTTACCCTGGGCGAACCAGTCTCCCATTACCTTTACATAACGTAGGTTATGCATATCTGTTCCGAAGAATGTCACGAGTCCCTCTCTGACGAGATCTTCTGCAATCTTCTGTGACTCCGGACCGTAGAGACCGCCGAGAGAACCATAGTTGCACTGGATGACTGCTCCTGCTTCAACGAAGCTCATAAGTTCCTGGCGCGACAGGTAGAAATAGCGCTCAGGATGTGGCAGGATAGGGGTGAGTCCCATTGCCTTAAGTCGTTTGAACTCCTCCACAGGCTTTACCCAGCCCATTTCTTCAGGTTTGCTTATAGGGAGTTCTGTGAGGATGTATTTGTCCTCGATCGGCATAATCCACTTCTTGTCAAGCACTTCCGGCCAGGTCTCGGGAACGAGTCGGTATTCTGCCGACATCTTGAGCTCCACATCTACACCCTTCACATACAATGCCTCCTGCAGGCTTTCGAACGCAGGTCTGATTGTTTCCGGAGTGTTCCTGTAGAGAGCGTTGATATGAGGTGTGCAGGTGATTCTTTCGAATCCCCATTCCGTCATTGCAGAAGCCAGTTCAACTGCATTTGCAAGGTCGGTCGCGCCGTCATCAAGGCCAGGGAGGATATGGCTATGGAAGTCGAGTTTCATTATCCGATGAATTTGAGAAGTTCCTGATAAACGAGGTGTACAGGGAGGCCCATAATGGTGAAATAAGAGCCTTCGATCTTGCCGATTCCTATGTAGCCGATCCATTCCTGGATGCCGTATGCACCTGCTTTGTCGAATGGTTTGTAGGTGTCTATATAGTATTCTATCTCGTTGTCAGTCAATTCTTTGAAATGCACAATTGCAGTGTCGCTTGAAGTGTGGCACTTCTGGCTGTCGCGCAGTGTGACGGCAGTGATGACCTTATGGCTGCGTCCTGAAAGGAAACGGATCATATCGACGGCGTCTTCGCGGGACTGAGGCTTGCCCATCACTCTGTCCTCGCAGAGTACGAGGGTGTCTGAGGTGATGAGGATCTCGTCATTTTCAAGTGGTCTGTGGAAACCGTATGACTTTCCTTCTGAAAGAACTTCCGGAATCTGCTCGTGCGGTGTCTCCGGTCCGTATACTTCCTCGAATGTATTGCCTGTGTCTACTGTAAATTCAATATCGAGTCCTGCGATCAGCTCCTTCCTTCGCGGTGAATTGCTGCCCAGGATGATTTTCTTGCCCTTTAAATCCATCTGTATGTCTGGTTTTGATCAAAACAACGCGAATATAAACAAAAATGCAGAAGGTTGGGCCTTCTGCATTCATTTATTGTGGATATCTCGTCTCCCTTCGGTCGCTCGATATGACAGAGTGGAGTTCTATAGTATTTTTTTGACAAGGCCGAACATCTTGTATGGCATATAGCGGAACGGGAGGTCTATCCAGTTGCCTGTCGATACGATTGTTCTGGTGTGGCTGAAAGCATCGAAACTGTCCTTGTCGTGGTAGCGTCCCATACCAGAATTTCCTACTCCTCCGAAAGGTGCATTCTCGTTCGCGATATGCATAATCACATCGTTGATGCAGCCTCCTCCAGATGATGTTCTGCCGATAACTTTCCATCCGTCCGACTCCTTTCCGAAGTAGTAGAAAGCAAGCGGTTTCTCACGTGAGGTTACAAAGTCTATAACCTTTTCAATGAATGGCTTACCGTTGTCATCTAAAGTGATGATTGGGAATACCGGACCGAAGATTTCCTCTGTCATAAGAGGGGAGTCAAGCTGCACATTCTCCATCAGTGTAGGCTCGATGAAACGGGTTGCGGCATCGCATCTTCCTCCATAGATTATATCACCGTCCTTGAAGTATCCTGTCACTCTTTCGAATGCCTTGTCGTTTACCATTCTTACATAGTGTCTGTCAGCCTGGATGTCCTCTCCGTGGAGATTTTTCACCTCTGCTGCAAACGCCTTTACGAATGCATCCTTCACGTCCTTGTGGATAAGGATGTAGTCCGGCGCGATGCAGGTCTGGCCGCTGTTGAGAGTCTTGCCCCAGGCAAGTCTCTTTGCCGCCACTGCGATGTCCGCCTTTCTGTCGATGATGCAAGGGCTTTTTCCACCGAGTTCAAGCACGACCGGAGTGAGGTTCTTTGCCGCTGCTGCCATCACTGTCTTGGCGAGAGCGGGGCTTCCGGTGAAGAAAATCTGGTCCCAACGGAGGTCGAGGAGGGCGGCGTTCACAACTCTATTGCCTTGAACTACAGCGATATACTTCTCGTCAAATGTGTCAGCAATCATATCCTCGATGACCTTGGATACGTTAGGGACATATGGTGAAGGCTTCAGTACTGCTGTACATCCTGCAGAGATCGCTCCCACGAGAGGATTCAGCAGAAGCTGCACAGGGTAGTTCCAAGGAGAGATGATCAGTGAGCATCCGAGCGGCTCCTTCACTACGTGAGTGATAGAAGGGAAGAGCTTGATAGGGGTGTGTACTCTCTTCTTGCGTGCCCATCTGCCTACTTTCTTGATGTGGGTCTTGATTTCACCCTTGACGATGCTTATCTCGGTGAGATATGCTTCCTCGTATGACTTATGAAGGTCGGTCCAGAGTGCATCTGCGAGCTTCTGCTCCCATTTTTCCATTGCGGAAAGGAGCTTCTTCAGCATTTCCTTTCTGAATGCGATGCTCAAAGTCTCTCCTGTGTGGAAATACTTCTTCTGCGCCTCTGATATCGCTATGATTTTTTCTGTAGATGTGTTCTCCATATAGATTTCTCCATTCGCTTTGCTCAGTCGAAATGACAGAGTGGGTCAAAAATACGGATTTTATTTGACTTATGATGCCTTTGTGGCTGTTGCTTTAGGGTTCTGGCGTCCTGTGAAGTGGTCCATTGCGTGGTAAAGTCCTACTACGTTTCCGAAGAAGAAGTCGAAAATTGCTGTAGGGAGAAATGCCTGCCAGAATCTGATGAAGTGGAAACCGAACGGAATGCCGCGGAATCTTGTGTTCTTCTCGATCGCACGGATGACTCTCTTGCACACATACTCAGGCTTGAGGATAGGGATGAGCGGCGACTTTACGCCATTGAACATTCCTGTGTTGATGTAGTATGGGGTGACTGTGGTCACGTGCACGTTGCTCTTCATTTCCTCGAGCTCGATGCGTACCGAGTCAGACCAGCCTGTAGCTGCCCATTTGCTGGCTGCATATACTGACATCTTAGGGTTTGAAAGCATACCGCCCGCAGATGTGATGTTGCAGATGTGTCCTGAGTTGCGCTTGATCATATCTGGAAGAGCTGCGAGTGCCACGAACATAGGTGCCACTGCGTTGATGTTCATCGTGCGCACGATCTCTTCAGGAGTCTGCTGGTCGAATGTCTTGTTGCCTGTCACGATGCCTGCGCAGTTGATCAGGATGTCGATCTGTCCGCAGTCGGCGACTGTCTTTGCATATGCGGCCTTCACGATGTCATTGTTGGCCACGTCTACGATATATCCTTTTACCTTGCCGTACTGGCTGAGCTCCTGTCGTGTCTGCTCGATGCCGCTGAGGTTGATGTCCCATATGATGAAGCACTTTGCTCCTTTCTCAAGAGCCATACGGCCCATAATCTTGCCGATTCCGGATGCTCCTCCGGTAATCAATACGTTTGCGTTTTCAAATTTCATAACCACGTCATTGTTTTTTTCGGGCGGCAAAGGTATGACAATAAAAATGCCGCCTGCTATCTGCTGGCGGCAATGTCGCGAAACGTACCGATTGGTTGTAAATGTCTGCGATTTGTGGTGAAATTTCCGGCGGGTGTGGCGAAATTCTAGAACTTTTTCTTGTATTCCTGCACATCAAGCGCCCATTTGCCCTGAAGCTTCATCACAAGTTCCAGTGTTTCCCTGACGCTTCCTTTGCCTCCGGGCCTGGTGGTGATGTAGTCGGCAATGGCCTTCACTTCGTCCACTGCATCGCAAGGGCAGACTCCGCATCCGCACTCCACCATAACCGGGATGTCAGGCAGGTCGTCACCGAAGTACATAACCTCGTCGGCGCTGTATCCGTGGCGGCTGCAGAAATCTTCGAAGTCCTCGATCTTGGCGCGTGATCCGAGGTAGATGTCCTCGAGTTTCACGCCTACAGTGGTGAAGCGTTTTGTGATGCTTTCCGAACGTCCGCCTGTGATGATGCAGAGGCCGTATTCTTTCATTGCAGCCATCCTGACAGCCATAGCATCCTTCGCGTCGAAGGTTCTGTAAAGTTCGCCAGTGGTGTCTGCAAGTATGCCTCCGTCAGTGAAGACGCCGTCCACGTCAAACGCAAACGCCTTTATTTTCCTCAGTCTGTTTTCCATATCGGTTATGACTTGGCGCCGCCGCCGAAGCCTCCCATAGGGAATGTCGGCTTCTGCTCCACGCCTACTGTGATCTGTCCGTGCTGGCTCTCGTATTTGTTGATGTTGTCCTGGAGCGCGAGGAAGAGTCTCTTGGCGTGCTCAGGGTTCATAATGATGCGGTTGTGTACCTCAGGTTTTGGAAGACCTGGAAGCATTGAAGCGAAGTCGATGATGAATTCGCTGCGTGAGTGTGTGATGATGGCGAGGTTTGAATATGATCCCTTTGCTACATCCTGTTTCAGCTCGATGCTGAATTCCTTTTCGTTTGCCATAATATTATATATTATATAATTAGATTACCTTACAAAGATACTGATTTTTTTTGCTATCTTTGCATAATTGTGCGCATTTGCGAGTGCTCCGTGCGCTAATAAATTGATTAATAATTTAATAGATAGATATTTATGGAACTGCCAGCAAAGTACGATCCTGCCTTGACGGAGGATAAATGGTATGCCTATTGGCTTGAGAACAAGTTTTTTCATTCGGAGCCGGATGAAAGGGAGTCTTATACAATCGTAATCCCGCCACCTAACGTGACAGGTATTCTTCATATGGGTCACGTGTTGAACAACACATTGAACGACGTGCTTGTCCGCAAGGCAAGAATGGACGGCAAGAACGCTTGCTGGGTGCCTGGTACTGACCACGCGTCGATCGCTACCGAGAACAAGGTGGTGCAGAAACTTGCTGCCGAGGGCATCAAGAAGGAGGATCTTACCCGTGAGGAGTTCCTAAAGCACGCTTGGGAGTGGAAGGAGAAGCACGGAGGTATCATCCTCGGCCAGCTTCGCAAGCTCGGTGCATCCTGCGACTGGGACAGGACAAAGTTCACTATGGATCCTGAGCTCAGCGATGCAGTGATCAACACATTCGTATATTTCTACAACAAGGGATATATCTACAGAGGTGTCCGTATGGTTAACTGGGACCCTATCGGACTTACAGCCGTATCTGACGAGGAGGTGATCCATAAGGATACTGTCAGCAAGTTCTATCATATGAGATATTTCATCTCTGACGGAAACGGAAATCCTACAGATCAGTATATCATCATCGCTACTACACGTCCTGAGACAATTATGGCGGACGCTGCTGTCTGCGTAAACCCTGAGGACGAGAGATATCAGTGGCTCAAGGGCAAGAAGGTCCTTATCCCATTGATCAACAAGGAGATTCCTATCATCGAGGATAGCTATGTGGCTATGGACTTCGGTACAGGATGTCTTAAGGTGACTCCGGCTCACGACGTGAACGACTACGAGATCGGTATGCGTCACAACCTCCCTGTACTTGATATCATCGACGATCACGGCCGTCTCAACGAGAAGGCGCAGATCCTCGTAGGCGAGGACCGCTTCGAGGCACGCAAGAAGATCGTCGCTATGCTCCAGGAGGCAGGAAACCTCGAGAAGATGGAGGACTACACATCTCCTGTAGGTTACTCGGAGAGAACAAACGCTGTAATCGAGCCAAGACTCTCTATGCAGTGGTTCCTCAAGATGGAGGCTCTCGCAAAGGACGCTCTCGAGTCTGTAGAGAGCGGAAACGTAAAGCTTATTCCAGACAAATACCGCAATACATACCGTCACTGGATGGAGAACGTACGCGACTGGTGTATTTCACGCCAGCTCTGGTGGGGTCAGCGCATCCCTGCATACTATCTCCCTGATGGACAGGTGGTTGTAGCAGAGACAGCAGAGAAGGCACTCGAGGCTGCTCAGGCTATCGATGCTTCAGTTACAGCAGCAGACCTCCGTCAGGACGAGGATGTGCTCGACACCTGGTTCTCATCTTGGCTTTGGCCGATCTCTGTCTTCGATACAAACAAGGCAGGTCATCCTGAGGCTGAGCCTAACAAGGATCTCGCATACTATTATCCGACAAATGACCTCGTGACTGGTCCGGACATCCTTTTCTTCTGGGTGGCACGTATGATTATGGCCGGAAACGAGTTTATGAACGATGTACCGTTCCGCAACGTATACCTCACAGGTATCGTTCGTGACAAGCTCGGACGCAAGATGTCGAAGACTCTCGGAAACTCTCCGGATCCGCTCGACCTCATCGCGAAGTACGGTGCTGACGCAGTGCGTCTCGGTATGCTTCTCTGCAGTTCTGCAGGTAACGACATCCTTTACGATGAGTCGCAGATCGAGCAGGGACGTAACTTCAACAACAAGGTATGGAACGCTTTCCGTCTCGTAACAGGATGGAATGTGGACGAGGCAGCACAGCAGCCTGAGGCTTCAGCTGTGGCTGTGAAGTGGTTTGACAACAAGCTCAGCCAGGTGGTTGAGATCGTAGAGGACCACTTCAGCAAGTTCCGTATCTCAGACGCGCTTATGGCCATCTACAAGTTCTTCTGGGATGACTTCTGCGCTTGGTACCTCGAGGCAGTGAAGCCAGCATACGGTGCCGGAATCGACAAGACTACTTACGAGGCTACAATCGGATTCTTCGATGCTCTTCTCAAGATGATTCATCCTATTATGCCGTTCATCACTGAGGAACTTTGGCAGAATATGGCTGAGCGCAAGCCAGGCGAGACCATTATGAACCAGCGTTATCCACAGGCTAAGGCATACGATGCTGAGTTCATCACAGCATTCGAGATGGCTACAGAGGCTGTTGCCGGCGTACGTAACATCCGTCAGAGCAAGAACCTTTCTCCACGTGAGGCTCTCGACCTCAAGGTGAAGGGTGCATTCCCTGCAGAGGTTCTTCCGGTTGTGACAAAGCTCGCAAACGTGAACATCGCAGAGGCTGAGGGTGACCTTTCGGCAGCTCAGAGATTTATGGTGAGAACAGTCGAGATGTTCGTTCCTCTCACTGGCCTCATCAATGTTGAAGAGGAGGTTGCAAAGCTCGAGGCTGAGCTCGCATACCAGCAGAAGTTCCTCGACAGCGTTCGCAAGAAGCTCTCAAACGAGCGTTTCGTTGCCAATGCACCTGAGGCTGTGGTGGCTGTTGAGCGTAAGAAAGAGGCAGATTCGCTTTCAAAGATCGAAAGTATCACTGCTTCACTCAATGCGCTTAAGAATAACTAATAAAACAAACTTGTTAATACTACTAACATTTTTGTTATGCGTAAATTCGAGCATTTTCTGGATGTAAGATACTACGAAACCGACCAGATGGGCATCGTCCACCACTCAAACTACATCAGATACTTTGAGTGTGGACGAATGGCTATGCTGGAAGAGGTTGGCTTGCCGATGCACAAGATAGAAGAGACCGGTGTTATGCTTCCGATTATCTCTGTCGACTGCAGATACAAGTGGCCTGCGAAGCTTGGAGACAAACTGAAGATCGTCTCATTCTTTGAGGAACTCCCAAGGGCAAGATTCAAGGTGATGTCTGAAGTCTATAACCAGGACGGAAGACTCCTCGCGGACGGCTCGGTGTCTATGGGATTCATCGACTCTGCTACAAGACGTCCGATGAGATGTCCGGAAAGTCTCCTGAACATATTTGCTGAATACATTAAAGACTAATACTATGATTACACCGCTTTTATTTGGCAGTCTTGGTTTCTGGGAAATAACCATCATTGCTCTTGTTGTACTCCTTCTCTTCGGTGGAAAGAAGATTCCTGAACTGATGCGCGGTCTTGGCAAGGGTGTCAAGAACTTCAAGGAGGGAATGAAGGATGTCGAAAGCGACGTCAAAGAGATCAAGAAGGATATTGAGTCTGAGAAATAATAATGACGCAGACCGGTGAAATGACCTTCTGGGATCACTTGGAGGACCTGAGGAAATGCATTTTCAGGATGCTGGGCGTATATCTGGCAGCCGTGATTGCATTGTTCTTCTTCAAGAATTGCCTGTTCGATGGGTTGATTCTTGGGCCGTCCAAGTCTGATTTCTTTCTGTATAAGCTGTTGGGAGCCGATTTCTCGATGACATTGGTCAATATTGAGGTGGCTGCGCAGTTCCTTATACATATGAAGATCACTTTCATCTGTGCGCTGATCGTCACCTTTCCGTATCTGGTGTTCGAGTTGTGGCGTTTCATCGCTCCGGCGCTTTACGAAAAGGAAAAGAAGGCAGTCAAAGGAGCTTTCATATTCGCGTCAGTCCTGTTCTATATAGGTGTTGCAGTCGGATATGCAGTGGTTTTCCCGCTGATGCTCAACTTCTTCGCAGGTTATCAGGTCAGTCCGGACATTCCGAATACATTCTCGCTGACATCCTACATCTCGATGTTCACGTCGATGGTGCTGATCTTCGGCATCGTGTTCGAGTTTCCTACAGTGGCATTGGCATTGTCTACACTCGGACTGCTGACCAAGGACACCTTGAAGGCATTCAGAAAGCACGCAATCTGTGCTGTACTGATACTTGCAGCTGTCATCACGCCATCCGGCGACCCGTTTTCGCTTATGGTGGTGTCAGTACCTCTTTATATTCTGTATGAATTCAGCATACTGCTGTGCAGAAATAGAAAAACCGATAACGATATATGATTTCAATTAACAATCTTACCGTAGCTTACGGAGGCTTCACCTTGCTGAATGAGATCAACTTCCATATCAGCGAGAGTGACAAGATTGGCCTTGTGGGAAAGAACGGTGCTGGTAAGTCAACGATTCTGAAGCTGATCTGCGGCATTCAGAGTCCGACCAATGGTAAGGTTGCTGTTCCTGGCGGCATAAAGATCGGATATCTTCCTCAGATTATGGAGCATCACCGCGGTCGCAGCGTCATCGATGAGGCTATGACAGCGTTTTCAGAGATGTTCGGACTGGAGGATGAACTGGAGCGTATATCGCAGGAACTTGCAGAAAGAACTGACTATGAATCCGTTGAGTATCACGACCTTATCGTCAGAATGAACGAGGTCAACGATGCTCTTTCATATACGCGTTCCGACAATCCTCAGGTCCAGGCGGAGAAGACTCTGATCGGACTTGGATTCAAGTATGAAGAACTCTCGCGTCCAACCGAGACCTTCAGCCAGGGATGGAATATGCGTATCGAACTCGCGAAGATCCTCCTCTCGAAGCCGGATGTGCTTTTGCTTGACGAGCCTACAAACCACCTTGACATCGAGTCTATCGAGTGGCTTGAGTGTTATCTGAAGGATTACAGAGGATCTCTCGTACTCATCTCACACGACAGAAAATTCCTTGACAACGTAACCAACAGGACTGTAGAGATAATGTTGGGACGTATCCACGACTATAAGGTTCCTTATAGCAAGTATTTGGAACTCAGACGCGAACGCCTTGAGCAGCAGCGTGCTGCCTTCGAGAATCAGCAGAAGATGATCGAGAAGACAGAGGAGTTCATCGAGAAGTTCAGATACAAGCCAACGAAATCAAATCAGGTTCAGTCAAGAGTGAAGCAGCTTGAGAAACTCGAAAGGATCGAGGTCGATCTCGAGGACAAGTCTGCACTCGCTGTGAAATTCCCGCCTGCACCACGTTCCGGCGACATCGCCTACAAGTCGGTGGATATGAAGGTGGGTTACGGCTCGAAGGTGGTATTCTCGGATGCCCAGATCGAGGTGAGACGCGGTGAGAAGGTCGCTCTTGTCGGAAGAAACGGTGAGGGTAAGACTACTCTTATGCGTGTGATTATGGGTGAACTTGATCCAATGGAGGGCGAGTCAAGGCCAGGATACAATGTAAATATCGGATACTATGCTCAGAATCAGGAAGATATCCTTGATAAGGAGGATACTGTATTCGGTACGTTGGACAGAATCGCAGTAGGAGATATCAGACTGAAGCTCAGGGATATACTCGGAGCGTTCCTTTTCAAGGGAGAGGACATCGACAAGAAGGTGGCTGTGCTCAGCGGCGGTGAGAGAGCACGTCTCGCTATGGCGAAGCTTATACTCAAGCCGTATAACCTTCTCGCGCTCGACGAGCCTACCAACCATATGGATATCCGCTCGAAGGATATCCTGAAACAGGCGCTCAAGTCGTACGACGGTACATTGATCATCGTATCCCACGACCGAGACTTCCTTGACGGACTCGTGGACAAACTTTATGAGTTCAGAGACGGAAAAGTAAAGGAACATCTCGGAGGAGTGCAGGAATTCCTTGAAAGAAGGAAGATGGAAAGCCTGAACGAGTTGGAGAGACATTACAAGCCTGTTGCTGAAGAGAAGCCTGCAGAGGTGATCCAGAAGAAGGAAGAGGCCAAGCAGGAGTATCAGGCTAAGAAATATGTATCTAAAGAAGAAAAGAAGATAAAGAACCGTATCTCATTCTTGGAGAAGAAGATAGAGGAGTATGAAACCAAGATGGCGGAGATCGAGGCGAAGCTTATGAGTCCAGGTCCGGGTGATGATGTTATGGACTTGACCAGAGAGTACCTCGAGAATAAGAGAGAGTTGGACTACAAGATGGAAGAGTGGTCTGAATTGAACGAAAAATTAGAACAATAAATATGGAAGAGAAAAAAATGCAGTATCTGTTTGGTATGCATCCGGTACTGGAGGCAGTAAAGGCGGGCAGAAAGTTCGACAAGGTTTTGCTTAAGCAGGGTCTTGAGGGTCCTCAGTTCCGTGAGCTGATGGAACTTTTGAAGAATAACGAGATTCCTTTCCAGTTCGTACCTGGAGAAAGATTGAACAGAGCAGTCAGAGGCGCTCATCAGGGTGTACTCGCATACATCTCTCAGATCGACTACGTTGATATTGAGCAGCTTGTGAACAATGCTCTCGGATCAAGCCAGAATCCTCTCCTCGTGATTCTTGACGGAGTAAGCGATGTGAGAAACCTTGGAGCGATCGCAAGAAGCCTCGAGTGTGCAGGCGGTCAGGGTATCATCGTACCGGCAAAGGGTGGTGCAGCCATCAATGCAGACGCAGTGAAGGCATCGGCCGGCGCACTTATGAGAATGGATACCTGCAAGGTTCCTAACCTCAGAGTTGCTGCTTACTATCTCCAGCAGAGCGGATTCAAGCTCATCGCTGCTACAGAGAAGACAGAGAACCTTATCTACGATGTGGATATGACAGGTCCTTGCGCAATCATTATGGGTTCAGAGGGCAAAGGTATCTCACAGGCTATGCTTGACCTCGCTGATGAGAAGGCTGCTATCCCAATGGCAGGCGAGATCACTTCGCTCAATGTGTCAGTCGCTTCAGCTGTCCTTATGTATGAGGCTGTAAGACAGAGAATTAGAAAATAATATTAAACTATATCGTTATGAAGAAGTCAATGATTCTTGCAGTGGCTATGCTTTTCAGCTGCGTTGCTGCCTTTGCACAGCCGCAGCTTGTGCAGGACAAGGATTTTGAGAAGTTCTCTACTGTGAAGGTAGAGGATAAGTTCATCATCAGACTCGTGAAGGCTGAGCACTATGGTGTGAAACTGATCACTGACGAGAGAATCGCTGCACACGTTCAGTCTTACGTGAAGAACGGTACTCTCTATCTCGCTCTTGATGAGAAAGGTTATACTCCAGAGCTTAAGAAGGAACTCAAGCAGAAGGGCGCTGCAGAGCCAGTGCTTGAAGCAGAGATTTATATGCCTGAACTTAACCATTTGATACTGACCGAGAAGGTTAAGTTGGTAGGTTCTGATGACATCTATTCAGAGAACTTCACTTTGACTATGGACGGCAGCGTGGTCGTATCTCAGATCAACGTAAGCTGCTCGACTGCAGAGGTGAACGTTTCAAAGGGAGTACAGTTCACAGGTACATTCAATGTTGCAAGCAAGCTTTATCTCAACGCTTCAAATGCTTCAAAGGTGTCTCTTACACAGAAGGGCGGTAACGCATTCCTCAACGTGTCTGGAAATGCACTCGTTGATATGAAGGCTGACCTTCAGACTTTGGAGGTCAACGCAGCTTCTGGATCAGAGTCTCACATTTCAGGTGTAGCTTCTCTTGTGAAGGTTACAGCAGCGGGAATGTCAAGAACTGACGCAGAGCTTCTCGAGGCTCAGGACGGAGAGGCTGTTCTCTCAGGTTCTGCAAAGTGCCACTTCAACGTGACAGAGAAGATCAAGGTGAACCTTACAGGCGGTTCAATGCTCACATTCAAGAGAGCTCCTTATATCGAGGTTGACAGAATCGTCAACTCAACTCTCATCAAGGCTGACGATCCTAAGAGAAAATAATGTTTGTCCTTGATTCTCATTGCGATACGCCATCTCAGATTCTTCGTTTGAGGGATCTGAATCTGGATAATGAATATGCACAGGTCGACTTCCCCAAACTTAAGAAAGGGGGAGTCGACGGTGCTTTTTTTGCCCTTTACACTCCAGCTTCTTTAGAGGGTGAGGCTGCGTTCGAGTATGCAGGAAGGCTGCTTGAAGCCGTACAGCAGGTGTTGAAGGCACATCCGGACAAGGCTGCTCTGGCAGTTTCAGAGAAGGATGCGTATACAAACAAGGAGAATGGACTTTTTTCTGTATTTCTGGGACTGGAGAACGGTTCTCCGCTCGGAAAATCCATCGACCGTCTGCATCATTTCTACGATGCAGGCGTCCGCTATATGACATTATGCCATTCCAAGGACAATGAAATCTGTGATTCCTGTGCTTCAGCCAAAAGATGGAACGGAGTCAGTCCATTCGGAAGGGAAGTCATAGCGGAAATGAACAGGATGGGAATGCTCATAGATGTGTCCCACATATCTGATGCGTCATTCTATGATGTCCTGAAGTATTCATCAAAGCCTGTCGTCGCTACCCATTCCTGCTGCAGAGCACTGTCTTCTCATCCGAGAAATATGACGGATGATATGATCAAGGCTCTTGCTCAGAACGGTGGAGTCGTGCAGGTGAACTTCTATCCGCTGTTTCTTGATGCAGAGTTCGGCAAAGTGCTGAATGCGTCCGGAATAGCGGAATATGGAGAACAGGTGGAGGCGGAGTTCATAAAGGACCCTGCTGATCCTGACAAGAGAAAGGCCTGGAATGATGTCCAGAGCCAGTTGCTTGCTCTCAAACGCCCTTCATTCAAGCTGATAGCTGACCACATAGATCACGTTGTCGAACTTGTCGGCATTGATCACGTAGGAATCGGATCTGATTTCGACGGAATCGAAGTGGTACCTGAAGGACTTGAGGATATATCTATGATGCCTGTTCTGTTTGAGGAACTGGCTTTGAGGGGATATACCGAAGAGGATTTGAGAAAGATAGCCGGAGCAAACTTCTTCAGGGTGCTGTCGGCATCCTAATGCTCATTTGCGTGCATCTTCTGCTGGTGCACGACAATCACGATTACTGCCACAAGTATCAGAATGATACCTACAATCGTCTTGATGCCGATATGCTCACCGAGGAACAGGATTCCGAGGAGGACTGCTGTCAGCGGCTGAAGTGCACCTAAAATAGAGGTGAGGGTAGGGCCGATGCGTCTTACAGCCTTTACTCCTGCGAAGTTGGAAATCATAGTTGCCCAGAGTCCGAGTCCGAGGATGTAGATCCAAAGTCTGCCTTCAGTTACGAATCTGACCATCTGGCCGTCGAATATCAACGAGCCTGCAAAGAAGTAGAATGCGCTGAAGAGCGACATCCAGGATGTAAATTTAGTAGACTCTATCTTGTCGGCCTTTGTCTTCTGCAGACATATATAATATGCAGCGAATGAGAATGCAGATATGATTGAGCAGATAAGTCCGAGTTTTGTGTTTCCTCCTGGGATGATAAGTCCGTGACCGGAAGCAAGGAGGTAGACTCCGAAGATCGCGACAAGGATGGCACCTATGGTGATAGGGGATTTCCTTTCTCCAAAGAAGAGCATCATACAGGCTGCCACTACAACCGGATACATAAAGTTGATCGTCGAAGCCACACCGCTTGAGATGTTGGCGAATCCGATGAGGAGAGTTATAGCAGTTATCGAGCGGAGAGCACTGAGGAGAACTATCTTCCAGAACTCTTCAGCAGATGCTATCTTGAGAGATCTTTTCTTGTACATTGCGAAGGCAAAAAGTCCGATTGCGGCAGTGAGCCAACGGTAGGTGAGTACCTCACAATTGGACAATCCGGCACGCATAAGGTCAACGCTGAACAGCGGTGAGAATCCGAATGAGGCAGAGGACAGTACAGCATAGAAAATGCCCTTGATCCTTGAAAGTCTCTTCTTTTTGCGTGCTGAAGTGGTCATAATTTTTGCCTATGGTTAACATTTATACATATAACAAAAATGTTATTAATAAAAACAAACTTGTTGTATATGTTGATTATTAGTGGTTTAGTTCATTTACAAGTTTAACCCTCAAAATATTGAGAGCATTTGCGGCAAATCTCTCGATGTTACGCTTGCGGTCTCCTTTGAAGAGCATTTTGTGGGTCTCTGTACCGTTCGGAGTGCTGATTCCTATCCATACAAGGCCCACCGGCTTCGCTTCGCTTCCGCCTCCGGGACCCGCAATGCCTGACGTCGCGACTGCATAGTCGCTTCCGTTCAGCCTGCGTACTCCCTCCGCCATTGCAGCTACGCATTCGCTGCTGACAGCTCCGTGTTCGGCGATTATTTTCTCAGGTACTCCCAATACTCTTGTCTTTACACTGTTCGCATAGGAGGTCACAGAACCCAAAAAGTATTCCGATGATCCTGCAACCGATGTAAGCAGGGCCGCAATAGTTCCTCCTGTGCAGGATTCAGCCGCTGAAATGGTCTTTCCGTGCTCCTTGAGCATCTTTCCGATGCAGGACTCCAGGGTATCATCCTCGAATGAGTAGAGTGAATGGCCCAGTATAGGCTTCAGTTTGGCCAATTCAGCGTCAATTCGTGCCTCCTGCTCCTCCTTTACACCTCCATATATAGATAGTCTGAGACGCACTCCAGTGAGCGGATTAGGAAGGTATGCGAGATGCATATCTTCAGGCAGAGAATCCTCCCATTCCTCGATCATATTCGATAGGGCTGACTCGGCGATGCCGAATGTCATCACAGTCTTGTGGTATATGTCAGAGAGCGAATTATGCTCCTTGATGTCTGCAAGGACGTCATTCAAGGCTCCAATTGCCTCAAAGGGCACTCCAGGAAGCGAATATAGAGTGGATTTATGCCCCAATACTGCTTCATCGAAGCGGAATACCATAATAGGTGCAGTTCCAAGCTTGTTTGGAATAACTTCGCAGGTATCTGGTACAGAAGCCTGGGCCTTATTGATATCAAGGACATCCAAACCTCTGGAACTCAATATTCTATGTATGATTTCCAACTGTCTCTCATCGGTCTTGTATGCCTCTGAGCCAGACAGTTTTGCCAGCGCAGTCTTGGTGATGTCGTCCTTTGTCGGACCAAGTCCTCCAGTGACGATCACGATGTCGTTCTGCTTGAGTTCCTGGGTGAGCGAGGATATGATGGTATCCTGGTCGTCTCCGATGGAAACCATACGTGTCACCTTGACTCCCAATGAGTTAAGCGCTCTTGATATATGTGATGAATTTGTGTCGACGATCTGTCCTATGAGGATCTCATCTCCGATTGTGCAGATGGAGGCCTGTGTCATATCAAGCCTCGTTTACAGTTGTTTCCTGTTCTGTTTCAAGATATGTGAGGATCTGCTTTACAAGGCCAGGACCTTCAAAAATGAATCCTGAGTAGATCTCCACGAGAGATGCACCTGCGTCAAGCATTCTCTTGGCGTCTTCGCCTGACATAATGCCTCCTACGCCCACGATAGGAAGTTTACCTCCTGATCTCTTGCTGATATATTTTACGAGTTCTACGTTCTTCTTGTGTACAGGCTTGCCTGACATACCTCCGTTGCCGATCTTCTCGATCTTCTTCTCGTCGAGAGTGAGGCCCTCGCGGCTTCTTGTAGTGTTTCCTGCAACGATTCCGTCGATTCCTGATCTGAGACAGTAGTCTACGATGTCGTCAAGCTGCTCTGTAGAAAGGTCTGGTGACACCTTGAGAAGGATAGGTCTGTATGTGTCGTAGTAACGTCTGAGTTCGAGGAGTCTGTCAACGATGTCTGAAAGAAATGAAATGTCCTGTAAAGAGGTGAGTCCCACCACATTAGGACAAGATACGTTGAGTACGAACATATCTACGAAGTCGTAGAGGAGAGCGAATGAGCTCTCGTAGTCCTTGGCTGCATCATCGTTGATGCTGGTTGTGTTCTTTGAGATGTTGGCTGCAACAATGACTTCCGGGCGCACCTTCTTGAGGTGTTCTACAGCATTTCTTACTCCCTTGTTGTTGATTCCGAAGCGGTTGATGATAGCCTTGTCTGCAGGCACTCTGAAGCATCTTGGCTTAGGATTTCCGTCCTGTGGCTTAGGTGTGAGAGAACCGATCTCTACGAAACCAAAGCCGAAATTTGCCATATCGTTATAGAATTCACCGTTCTTGTCAAGACCTCCTGCAAGTCCTACAGGGTTAGGGAAGTTGATTCCGAATACCTCTCTTGCAAGCTTAGGTGATTCCTTCTTGTAGATGGAACGGATGATGGATCTTGCAAAAGGTACGTGTCTGAGGAATGACAGAGCCGAGAATGTAAAGTTGTGGGCAGTTTCAGGGTTGAAACGGAAAAGAATAGGTTTGATGAAATGCTTGTACATAGTCTATGATGCTAAAACACACAAATATAATAAAAATATTACATTTCTTGAAATGTGCCGTCGTCAAACAAGACTATGATCTTACTTACTTTTCGCTGCTTTACAGGCTGATTTACAATGTTTTCAATAGTTTCTGACAGCGCTGAGAATTGCGTATTTTCCTCAACGGTTACCTGTGGCTCGGGAATTTGCGATTCCTGGACAGATTCTGTCTCCTCGAAAAGGTCGTTGAACAGCACAGCCGGCTCTTCCTTTTGTGCACCCTTGTACATCTTTCCCTTGCCGAGCATCAGCCATTCGATATTAAGGGTGGGGTAGTTGTCCATTATGGCCTTGATGAAATCATAGCTAGGATTGTTCCTTCCCGAGAGTACGTGTGAGACGCTTGCGCGTACTACGTTGATCGAGTCCGCAAACTGTGCCTGTGAGATGTTTTCTGCTGCCAGAAACTGCTTTAACCTATCGTTCATATTTGTAATCATTGATGTTACAAAATTAAAGAAAAATATGTAAATGGACAAGATGTTTGAGTGGTTAAATTTGTAAACAGGACAGCAAAAATAGGGGATTCAGTATTTAAGTGATAAATCATATAATTGGGCCTAAATATATGAGTATTACACATATAGATGTATTAAAACTCACGTTGTGGGACCAAATGTACCCTAAAAACCCTTAAAACAGCCTTGTTTAGATGTATTACATAGTGCATCTATATAGATGAGAGTATATAACTAACTGATTTAGAGGTACTATCGTGTTATATAAAACAACAATAAGAAATTATTATATTACATAATTTAATGGTTATAAACAAGGTTGCAGAACTGAATAAATAGCGATCAAAATTTACAAATATATAAGACATCTTTACAAATTTAGATTAACATTTGTAATTCACTTATGTTAATTCGACAGATTTTCAAAATCCGTGAGATTTGTGTATTTTTGTGCATTCATAGATGTTAAATGAAATATTAGATTCTCAATGATACCTGAAATTAGGATTGAAGACTACACATATGAGCTCCCTGACGAGAGGATTGCAAAATATCCCCTATCCGAGAGAGATTCATCAAGTCTTCTTAAATACGATAATGGTCAGATAACAAAGCAAGCATTCAAGGATCTCCCTAATCTCCTCCCTAAAAACCATATGATCGTCTTCAACGACACCAAGGTTGTGCCTGCAAGACTGCATTTTCAGAGAAGTACAGGAGCGCATATAGAGATCTTCTGTCTTGAACCGGTTCTCCCTGAGGAGTATGTATCTATGTTTGCCGTTACCGACAGATGCAGATGGAAATGTATCGTAGGTAACGTAAAGAGATGGAAACAGGATACGCTTCACCTCTATAATCCTGAGAATGATGCTGTAATCGAGGAGATGGGCCTTAAGGCAGACCTGATCCAGCGTGACGGCGAGACTTCCATTGTGGAGTTCAGCTGGGCAGATGGCGCACCGTTCTCAAGAGTGCTTGAAATCTGCGGAAGCATTCCTATTCCACCATATCTCAACAGAGGTACTGAGGATATCGACCTCGAGAGATATCAGACCCTTTATGCGAAATACAGAGGTTCTGTCGCAGCTCCTACAGCCGGCCTTCACTTTACTGAGGCCGTTATGGACGGACTCAAGGCCAAAGGCATCGAGATGGAGACTGTATGCCTCCACGTGGGCGCAGGTACCTTCCTTCCGGTGAAGAGTTCGCTCGTCTCAGAGCATACTATGCATAGAGAGCCGTTCGTGGTCACTCTAAAGTTCCTCAAGCGTCTCCTTGCCAACCTTGGAAAGGTCATCGCTGTAGGCACAACGTCTGTTCGTACCCTCGAGTCGCTCTACTATATCGGAGTAAGTTGCATCGAGACCGGTCATCCTGTAGATGTGGACCAGTGGGCACCGTATTCAAGAGAGTACACATACTCGACAGCGGAAGCAATCAAGGCACTTGTCTCTTATCTTGAGGCAAACTCGCTTGAGAGTATCCAGGTGGGTACAAGGATCATCATTCTCCCGGGATTCGGATTCCGTATTGTGGATATATTGGTGACCAATTTCCATCAGCCTCAGAGTACGCTTCTGTTGCTCATATCTGCTTTTGTAGCAGGAGATTGGAAGAATATATACGACTTTGCTCTGGCCAACGGATTCAGATTCCTCAGCTATGGCGACAGTTCTGTTCTTTTCAGAAGAAAAGACGCTCAGCTCAGGTAGTTGGAATTCTACCTATCTTTTCCTATATTTGCATATTGGACTTAAAATTATACCTATGGTAGACCTATCAGAATTTAAGAGCATCAGTCCCTATACAGATGCTGAAGCTGCTGAGGCGTTGAGCAAGTTGGCGGAAGTGCCTTTCCTCCCACATATCTCACAGCAGTTCTTCCCTGCAGAGGCTCCTGATTTTCTTAAGAATGTTCTCAAGAGCATAAAGACAATCGACCAGTTCCAGACGCTTGTTATGCAGAGATTTGTACGTTGGGTTCTCGAGAACACAGCGAAGAATTTCTCATACGACGGCATTTCAAATATCGACCCTTCAAAGAAGTTCCTTGCGTTGTCAAACCACAGGGACATCATCCTTGATCCAGCGATTACTCAGCTCGTTCTTCACGATAACGGAATTCCGTTGACTGAAATCGCTGTTGGAGACAATCTTATCACAAATGAGATGATCGAGTATCTGATCCGTTCCAACAGAATGATCAAGGTTGTGCGCGGAGTCTCAGCAAGAGAGCTTTATCTTTCTTCTCAGCTTCTTTCAAGATACATCAGACTCAACATCACTGAGCAGAGAAATTCGATCTGGCTTGCACAGAGACAGGGAAGAACCAAGAACGGTCTTGACGTTACAGAGCAGGGCCTCCTCAAGATGCTCGATATGAGCGGCGGAAATGATTTCCAGAAGAACTTCGAAGAACTCAACATCACTCCTTTGAGCATATCTTATGAGTATGAGCCTTGTGATATCCTCAAGGCACGCGAGGTGGTGATTTCACGCAAACACAAATATGTTAAGGCTGAGGGTGAGGACTTCAAGAGCATTATGGAAGGCATAATGAACCAGAAGGGCAACATTCACCTCAATATCGGCAAACCTCTTACGGCAGAAGAGATTGCAGCAGCAGCACAGTGCGACAAGAATGACCGTTACCAGCTTATCAGACACGCTGTCGACGTGAGAGTCATCGAAGGATACAAGCTTTGGAAGAACAACTACATCGCTTACGACATAGTGAACGAGTCAAGCAAGTATGCAGATAAGTATGAGGCTGCTGATGTAGAGAATTTCGTAGCATATATGGAGGGCCAGCTCAAGAAGGTCGAGCCGGAACTCAATCAAGAGGATCTCAGACGTGTCTTCCTGGACATCTATGCAAACCCTGTTGTTTCGAAAGAACTTCTCGAGAAGGAGAGGGCTACAGGAGCGATTCTACTTTAAAGATCTATACATAAAATATCCCGACCGATACCGGCCGGGATATTTTGTATCCATATGTCTCTGGACTATATACCAAGTATCAGCCAGGTGAAGTATGCTGCGAACATTGCCACGAGGATGGCTCCTTCAAATCTGTCAAGCTTCTTGGTTTTGAAGGTGTAGGCGCTTGCAAGGATGAAGATAGCAGAGATCATAACAGCTCCGAGGTCTACTGGGCTCATTCCGCCGAAAGACAGAGGATTGATGAGTGAGGCGCCTCCAAGGATGAGGAGGATGTTTGAGATGTTGGATCCGAGGATGTTTCCGAGGGCGAGCTGACCGCGTCCCTTGAGAGCTGCCACTATGCAGGTTGCAAGTTCAGGAAGGGATGTTCCTGCTGCCATAACTGTGATTGCGATGAATTTCTCTGAAAGATGGAAGTGCTCGGCGATTGCAGTAGTCGAGTTGACGAACATCTTTCCTCCGGCGATGAGGGAACCGAGGCCGAGAACCACAAGAAGTATTGCCATTCCGTTAGAATACATCTTGATGCCGCCTTCTTCTTCAGATTCCTCTGCGCTACCGTTCTTGAAGGACATCCACATATACCAGGCAAAGATCAGGAGCATCAATACACCGTCAATGCGTGATACCACGTCTCCGCCTATTCCGAAGAATGTACGGTTGAGTCCGAGAATGATCAGAAGGGCAGTCACTATAATATTCAAAGGTATATCCCTCTTGAGATTATCCTTGGTGATGATCAGCGGGCTGATCAATGCAGTGATGCCGAGGATGGCCATCGTGTTGAAAATGTTCGAGCCGACGATGTTTCCGATCGCCATATCAGCCCTGCCCTGAATGGATGAAATGAAGCTGACTACCATCTCAGGAGATGAAGTTCCGATTCCTACGATTGTAAGTCCGATCACAAACTCGCTGAGTCCTGTCTTTTTAGCGATGCTTGAAGAACCGTCCACCAGCCAGTTGGCTCCGAAAAGGATGAGCAGGAGACCTGCCAAAAGCAATAAAACCTGTATTAGCATATTCTATATTTTCTCTGAAAACAAACGGCTGCAAAGATAGGAATAAATATCATAAAATGGCTATATTTGTTTTTGCACAATACCTGTATATATGAAGCGTTCGATTTTGATTCTTGCTGCAGCGATTCTCTCGCTGGTATGCTACGGAAGTGATTCACTTAAAGTGTTTTACCGCATAAGACTTGATCAGGATATAGACAAGGCCGCGCAGCGTTTGGTGGTACTCGGCCTCGAGAAGGCAGAAGAGGCCGAGGCTGATTATGTCCTGCTGGATCTTGACACTTACGGTGGTGCCGTCGATGCTGCAGACAGCATCAGAGCAGCGCTGTTGAGATATGATCGTCCGGTTGTTGCCTATGTCAATATGCAGGCGGCGTCTGCGGGAGCGCTTATCAGCATTGCCTGTGACTCCATATATATGAAAACCGGAAGTTCAATAGGTGCTGCTACGGTGGTCGACCAGTCTGGAAATGTTATGCCGGACAAGTATCAGTCGTTTATGCGTGGTATGATGCGTTCGACAGCTCAGGCTACCGGCAGAGATCCTCATATCGCAGAGTCGATGGTAGACACGGCAAACGTACTCAGCCTTACTCCTGAGGAGGCGATCAAAGTCGGATATTGTGAGGGAATCTACGAATCTGAAGTTGAAGTGGCAACTGCAGTGGCAGGTGATAACGAGTTTGTAATCAAGAATATGGAAGACGATCTCACTTGGATTGACCGTCTTATCCAGTTCCTTCTGAATCCGCTTCTTCAGTCTATATTTATGATGATGATCATCGGAGGAATCTTCGTCGAGATACGTACTCCTGGCATCGGTCTTCCTCTTGTTACAGCAATAGTCGGAGCATTGCTGTATTTCGCTCCGGCCTATGTTGGCCATCTTGCTGAGCACTGGGAGATACTTATGTTTGTTGTAGGTCTTGTGCTGATCGCTCTTGAGGTTTTCGTTATACCTGGATTCGGAGTCTGCGGTATCTCTGGAATAGTACTCGTAGTGTTGTCTCTTGCCCTTTCTATGGTTGACAACATCGAGTTTCATAGATGGGACGGAACCCTTGATCTTCAACCGATTATAATGCCTTTGGGTATAGTCATCCTGTCTGCGACAGCAGCTGTGTTCGGTTCTGTATGGCTAGTAAGAAGATTGTACGAGACACGTTCGTTTGACCATATCGCGCTGAGGCAGGAGATGAAGGCTTCAGAAGGATTTACAGGAGTAGTCTCTGGCCTTGAGGGATTTATCGGCGAGACTGTGGAAGTATTCACTGATCTGCGCCCTGGCGGTAAGGTCAGGACGAGCGACGGTCGCATAGTCGAAGCCACACTGAAATTTGGAGGTTTTGCCTCCAAAGGTGAGAAACTTACTGTTCTAGGCGCAGAGCAGGGTAGATTGTATTGCGATAAGCAGTAGTTTACTTACGCTTGAGCGCAACCACGTTCTCTACGTGGTGAGTGTGCGGGAACATATCCACTGGACGCACAGCTGTGATCACGTAGTCCTTGCAGAGGATCTCGAGGTCACGTGCCTGTGATGCAGGGTTGCAGCTTACGTAAACCATTCTGTTTGGTGCAGCATTGAGGATAACCTGTGCAACATCCGGGTGGATACCTGCTCTTGGCGGGTCGAGGATGATGACGTCAGGACGTCCGTGTTCTGCTACAAATGCATCTGTGAGGATGTCCTTCATATCGCCTGCGTAGAAGTCGCAGTTGGTGATATTGTTGTTCTCCGCATTGATCTTTGCATCCTCGATTGCCTCAGGAACGTATTCAATACCAATCACTTTCGATGCCTGACGCGATACGAACTGAGCGATTGTACCTGTACCTGTGTAAAGGTCATAAACAACCTCAGAGCCTGTAAGCTGTGCATATTCGCGTGTCACGCTGTAAAGCTTATATGCCTGCTTTGTGTTGGTCTGGTAGAATGACTTAGGACCGATCTTGAACTTGAGGCCTTCCATATACTCGTAGATGGCGTCCTCACCCTTGTAGAGGTGGCACTCCTGGTCTGAAATCGAGTCGTTAGGCTTTCCGTTGATCACATAATAAAGTGATGTGATCTGCGGGAACTGTGCAGCTACAGCGTCAAGAAGGGCAGTTCGAGCCTCTGTATCTTCGTGATAGAAGCATACGATTAGCATCACATTGCCTTCCTCAGTGGTTCTGATGAACATATTTCTGAGGAAACCGACGTGCTCTCTGATGTTGAAGAAAGAGAGACCGTGCTCAAGAGCATAGTTTCTGATGAAGAGTCTGATGGCATTTGAAGGCTCCGGCTGCAGATAGCAGTGATCGATGTCAAGAACCTTGTCGAAGAAACGTCCTACGTGGAAGCCGAGACCATATTTCTCCTGCTCGCTGAGTACGTCGGCATTCTCGTGATCGAAGATCCAACGACGCTGTGAGAAGGTGAATTCCAGCTTGTTACGGTAATATGTAGTCTCGTCTGAAGGTACGATAGGGGAAATCTCAGGCACATCAAGATGGCCGATGCGCACCAGCTGGTCATATACCTGCTGCTGCTTTGCCTGAAGCTGCATTTCGTATGGAAGCGGCTGCCATTTGCAACCTCCGCATACGCCGAAATGCTTGCAGAAAGGCTCGAGACGGTGCTCTGAAGGCTTTACCATACGGAGAATGAATCCTTCCATATAGTTCTTCTTCTTTTTAGTGACCTTGACGTCCACAATGTCTCCAGGTACAGCGAACTGTACGAAAAGCACTGTTCCGTCGATTCTTGCCAGAGCCTTGCCTTCTGCTGCAACAGCCTCGATGACAACGTTTTCCAATATGATTTCCTGTTTCTTTCTTGCCATAACCTTGATAATTTAATACGCCTCATACAAAGGCGCACAAAAATAGTCAATTTATTCGATAATACGAACAAATTGACTATTGTAAGACTATGCCTCACTGACAAATCCCGATTTATCTGAGCCTTTTGGACAGCCAGCGGCGGACTGGCTCGTCATAAAACTTGAGGCAAAGGTAGGCAAGTGCTATGCTTGAAGCGACTACAAGAAGCGCAACCGGCCAGCAGCCTTTCAATGTGTAGATGTCATTCTGAATCAACCACTTATAGAAGATATACATTATCGGATAATGTACTATGTAGAGCGGATATGAAAGTTCTCCAAGGAAAGTGTTTGCCTTGCCTGTGACTCCGGATGCTGTGCCGCAAGCTGCAATCCAAACGAGGGCAGGGAAGATGAAAGCTATACATACGAACTCATATAAACTGTTGAGACTTACGCCATTGGCAGATGGGATATAAGGTACTGCAAAAAGTACAATAAGAGCTGCTGTGCAGATCCAGAATGCTCCTTTGATCTTCCTAGGTCTGAATGTACGTGCAAGCAGCATTCCAATGCTGAAAGGGAAGAGCATCCTGATGAATCCTCCCCAGAAGTTGACCGCATCTATGGTCCAGCCGACACCGATCATATCGTATCCGGATACGTCTCCCACGAAGAACCAGGCGTGCGCAATTCCAAGCAGTAATGTGAAGAATGCCAGCACTTTAGTGGACATACGGCGAATGAACAAGGCATAGCATACATTGCCGATGTATTCAAAGAAAAGCGACCATCCCGGTCCGTTCAGCGGGAACATTTCACCATTGCCGCGGACTTCGTAAGGTACTCCAGGGACAGCTGGGATCATACACATTGTAAGCATAAGGGCAACCATAACCCAACTGGTTGGTGTTACGCTACCGTCCCATCTTTCACATCCTGTCGCAAAGAATGATGCTGCACCTATTATCGCTCCTATAATCAGCATAGGGTGAAGTCGGATGAGGCGACGTTTGAAGAAGCCTCCGAGAGACATCTTGCTCCAACGGTCGTCATAAGCATAACTGATCACGAATCCAGAGAGTATGAAGAAGAAGTCTACAGCTATGTGGCCGTGGTTAAGCGTCGTAATCAGACCGCTGCCGACTCCGTCAGTCGCTTCGGCAAAAGCAAGTCCTTCAAAGATATGATATATGACCACCAGCAACGCTGCGACACCTCTCAGGCCGTCAAGTAGTTCATAATGAGGCTTTGTGTCAGCAAAATATGCCGGTCTTATGATATTTGATAGTAGTTTCATAGATCGAAGTATACGTTAAACTCCGTAAAGATATTGCAATTTTCTCAAAGTCAAAAACAATTCAGTACCCAAATTTTACAGTTCATCCTCCAAATCGTTCAGTTCGTCGGATTTCTGTTGTCAAGGTATTGCTAATTTGCTGAAAAGCAGTACCTTTGCGCCCGGTTATTAGTTTTAGTGTTATTAATTATGTGGTTAGTATGAGGCCTCTTCGCGTGAGCGACGATGTCTCATTTTGTTTTATATACCCCTGTGTGACCAACGCGTCGCAAACATCAGGCACGAAATATACAGGAAACCGTGGCAGATACCGTCATCAAAGTGGGTATCTGCCACGGTTTTTCAGTAAAAGTGTGGCAGATGGATAATGAAAACACCCGTCTACCAAGATTAGTAATTTGATACACTTTCATAAAAAAGTCCTATATTTATAGCCATAAAATACTAAAACCTAAACAATAATAAAATCGCAGATGTGACTTACGGTAAACTTTAACTTTACAGTAACTATAGTCAAATCTAGCACTGGGATATCTGGGTTGCACCCTTTGTGCGAACGCTTACTGAAAGTCAGATTATTGTAAGTTATACAATGGATATTATG
>JAFYWC010000130.1 GCA_017546585.1 Bacteroidales bacterium | reverse complement strand
GCCAGGGTGCCAAGAATGTCCTTGAAGCTCAGAGAATCGAGGTGATCCGCGGTTGCAGCGGTGACGTGGAGGAACTCGTCGCTGCATACCTCGCGGGAAACATAAAGGATAATGGTGAGGCATGCGATCACCATGACTGTCATTAAGATGAAAGCGTACACATACATAGAGAAAGGTCGTTTCGAGCTTCTGGATAAGCCGAAGCCACAGCTGAAGGATCCTAAGGATGCTATCGTCCGTGTGACCATGTCCAGCATTTGCAGCAGCGATCTGCATATCAAGCATGGCAACGTCCCGCGTGCCGTCCCTGGAATTACTCTTGGTCATGAGATGGTTGGTGTCGTAGAGCAGGTGGGAGCTGAAGTGAAGAAGGTGTCTGTAGGAGATCGTGTCATTGTCAATGTGGAGACATTCTGCGGAGAATGTTTCTTTTGCAAGAACGGTTACGTGAACAACTGCACCGATCCGAACGGCGGATGGGCACTTGGCTGCCGTATCGATGGCGGCCAGGCGGAATACGTCCGTGTACCGTATGCAGATCAAGGACTCAATAAGATTCCAGATGGAGTGAAGGACAGGGAAGCCCTCTTTGTGGGTGACATACTCGCTACCGGGTATTGGGCAGCGAAGATATCTGAAATCAAGGAGGACGATACCGTGCTCATCATCGGTGCCGGTCCTACCGGACTCTGCGTACTTCAGTCTGTCCTCCTAAAGAAACCGAAGATGGTCATTGTGAGTGAGACTAACGGCCACCGTAGGGCATTTGTCATTCTGCATTATCCTGGTGTAGAAGTGGCAAGTCCTAATATCTGTCTTCATTACTGCCAGAATGCTCTCGAACGGGGTGGCGCAGACGTGGTTATCGACTGTGCAGGTGGAGAGGATACCTTCGAGATGGCATGGAAGGCGGCAAGACCTAACGGAATCGTGACTGTGGTGGCTCTCTACGATAAGCCTCAGGTTCTTCCTTTGCCTGATATGTACGGCAAGAACCTTACCTTCAAGACCGGTGGCGTTGATGCCAGTGATTGTGATGAGATCCTTTCTCTCATCAAGGAAGGGAAACTTAACACATTGCCTCTCATAACCCATTATTTCCCTCTTTCGCGAATCGATGAAGCATATAAGCTATTTGAGAATAGAGAGGACAAAGTCATTAAAGTAGCAATCGAAAACGACACTAATATATGATACCAGATTGGGCAAAAGAAATGAACTGCGCCGTGACTGTATGCGATAAGGAAGGCGTAATCCTCTATATGAATGACAAGGCAAAGGAGACCTTTGCAAAGCATGGTGATCTCATCGGCAAGAGTCTGATACCTTGTCATAATGAGAACTCGAGAGCTATTATCGCAAAGCTTTTGGAGACAGGAGGGACCAACTCTTATACCATTCAGAAGAACGGTCAGAAGAAGATGATCTACCAGACTGCATGGAAGGAAGATGGTGTCGTAGCTGGTCTTGTGGAAATATCAATGGTCATCCCGGAAGAGATGCCTCATTATATCAGATAAATCAATCAGACATATGAAAAGTTTTGGAGTAAAGCCGTGGATGCTTCCGCAGCCTGTGCTTATCATTGGAACATACAGCGAAGACGGAACCCCTAACGCAATGAACGCGGCATGGGGCGGTCAGTGGGACCGTGGTGAGATCATGATTTCCATGGGAGCTCATGCAACCACAGAGAATCTTGCCCACTCAGCGGACTT
>JAFYWC010000129.1 GCA_017546585.1 Bacteroidales bacterium | reverse complement strand
TTCAAGGCTTACGGACTTGAGGATTCTGTAAAGGCGTGGGTTGATGATGACAAACTGGACAAGATCTGCTTCAACCTTTTGTCCAACGCGATCAAGTTCACTCCATACGGAGGCAAGATCGAGTTCAGCCTTGATGTGATCTCTCACGATGAAGCGGCTACTCTCTTCAGCCTGACGCAGAAGGATACAGATTCGAGATATCTTAAGATCGCCGTGCGAGACAGCGGAAAGGGTATTCCTGAAGATCAGCTTGAGAAGGTGTTTGAAAGATATTATCAGGTGGATCATCAGTCCGGAGCCGACTATAGTCTTGGAACTGGTATCGGCCTGTATTTCGCGCGAACTTTGGCGCTTATGCATCACGGCTATCTCAAGGCTTCCAATCAGCCGACAGGAACCGGTGCGATATTTACGCTGATCCTGCCTATTTCGGAGGCGACATATTCGGATGCAGAGAAGTATAGCATAGGATCTGCCGAGAGGAGCATTCCTGTCAAGACGGAGGTTGTGAAGTATAGCAGCACTCCTGCAACAATCACCGGTGAGAATCGCAAGAAAGTCCTTGTCGTGGATGACGATGCTGATGTGGTTCACTATCTGAGGGAGCTGCTTATCCCTTATTATGAGGTGCTCAGCCGTTTTGATGCGGATTCGGCATATCAAGTGATCAAGGAGGAGGCGATCGATATTGTGATTTCAGACGTCGTGATGTCTGGAAAGAACGGATATGAACTCTGCCGTCTCATCAAGGAGAATATTCAGATTTCTCATATCCCGGTTGTACTGCTTACTGCAAAGGCGACCGTGGGCGATCAGGTCCAGGGACTTGACAGCGGTGCGGACGCGTATGTGACCAAGCCGTTCGACCCTCAGTATCTGCTTGCATTGATCCAGTCGCAGTTGAGGAACCGTGAGAAACTGAGAGAGATGCTCAGCAATGTTACAGATGTGGAGACTCTCGAGGAAGATGCGCTCTCGCCTCAGGACAGCGCGTTTATGACAGAACTTTATCAGCTGATGGAGAATGAGTTGTCAAATTCGGAGCTTGATGTTTCGCGTATGACAGAGATGCTCCATATATCAAGAACCAAGTTCTATTACAAGGTCAAGGGCCTCACCGGAGAGAATCCGAGCGTATTCTTTAAACGATATAAGCTGAACCGTGCGGCCCAGCTTATACAGGAAAGGAAATATAACATTTCCGAGATTGCGGATCTTACCGGCTTCAGCACCTTGTCTCACTTCTCGACAAGCTTCAAGAAGCAGTTCGGTGTTTCGCCTAGTGAATATGTAAAATAAGGCGACGCCCTTATTTTTCATATTCTGATTAGAATTTTGCGGCTGCCTTCATCTTTGCTCTAATCTGTTCAGTGCAGAGATTTCCGAGGCTTCCCATAGAAGTATGCTTCAGATCGGCCGGCGTAAGCTGGCCGTTTGTTTTTCCTTCAGCTCCCTGGTAGTGGAACTTGCCTTCGTTCACCTCGATACCTACTGTCTTATATGCATCTCTGAACGGCATACCTGCGAGAGTGCGGCGGTTAACCTCCTCTACTGTAAACAGATACTCGTAGATCGGCGCGTCAAGAATGTTCTCGTTCACGGAGATGTGCTGGAGCATATAGTCTGCCATCTGGAGGCATTTGTGCATCAGTTCGAGAGTAGGGAAGAGGATATCCTTGAGCAGCTGGAACTCGCGGTGGTATCCGTGAGGCATATTGCTGCAGAGCATACTGATCTGAGTCTCTGCCGACATAATCCTGTTGCAGTTTCCTCTCATAATCTCCCATACATCCGGGTTCTTCTTGTGAGGCATAATGCTGGAGCCTGTAGTCAGCTGGTCAGGGAACTTGATGAATCCGTAGTTGGGACTCATATACATACAGCAGTCGGCTGCAAACTTGTTCAGAGTCAATGAAATCGCTCCCATTGCAGATGCTACGGCCCTCTCTGTCTTGCCACGGCTGAGCTGTGCCGCCACGACGTTGTAGTCGAGACTTCCGAAGCCGAGGAGGTCAGTGGTCATCTGACGGTCAAGAGGGAAGGAACTTCCGTAACCTGCTGCAGAACCGAGAGGGTTCTGGTCTGTTACGTTGTACGCTCCGCGGAGCATATACATATCGTCAGCCAAGGCCTCGGCGTATGCGCCGAACCAGAGGCCGAATGATGAAGGCATAGCCACCTGACCGTGAGTGTATCCCGGAAGGAGTGTTTCCTTGTGCTTCTCGCTGAGTTTCTGGAGTGTGGCAAACAGAGTCATCACTTCCTCGCGAAGTTTGAGGACTTCGTCCTTAAGGAAGAGTTTTACGTCCACCAGCACCTGGTCGTTGCGTGAACGGCCTGAGTGGATCTTCTTTCCGATGTCTCCGAGACGTCTTGTCAGAAGGAGTTCCACCTGTGAGTGGATGTCCTCCACGTCGTCTTCCAATATGAACTCTCCTGCCTCGATCTCGTTAAGAATCTGGTCAAGAGCCTTTGTCAAAGTCTCCAGCTCTTCTGCCTCAAGAAGTCCGATGGACTCAAGCATCTTGATATGTGCTTTTGAGCCGATGACATCATATTTTGCAAGGCGAAGGTCCAGTACTCTGTCGTTTCCTACTGTGAAATCGTCTACCAGATCTGTTGCCTGTGTTCCTTTACTCCAAAGTGTGCTCATAGCTTATTCCTTTCTGTCATCTCGAGCGAAGTCGAGAGAACTTATAAATGTAATGTATTTCTGTATTCCTTCTGTGATCTCCTGAACTGTGACGAATTCATCCTTTCTGTGTGATCTTGATGATTCGCCTGGTCCCATCTTTATTGCGTCGCAGTTGATTCTCATCCAGTCTGATGTGGTCGGTGAAGAGAATGTTTCGATTCCCATCATTTCGGCTGTCTTCTCGAGTGGAGAGCCTTCTCTTGTGGCGCTTGAGCGGTTGGCCAGATTGCGTGGCTTGAGCTCGCTTTCGCAGATGTCCTGGAGTTCTTTGAGTATCTCTTCGTTGCTGTACTGCTCTGTAGGGCGGATGTCAATCACAAAGTCGCATCTGTCAGGAATGACGTTGTGCGCTGTTCCGGCATTGATCTGCGTTACGTTCAGATTGACCTTGCCCATTTTAGGGGATACCTTACCGAATGTGTGGTTGCGCAATTTGGTGATGTCGTCCATTGCAATGTAGAGAGCGTTTTTGCCTTCGTTTCTTGCAGCGTGGCCGCTTATTCCGTATGCAGTAGCATCGATTACGAGAAGGCCTCTTTCTGCAGTCGCCGCCTTCATTCCTGTCGGCTCTCCGACTATTGCATAGTCAATCCGATTAAGTCGCTTACCCCAAAGACCGGTCATTCCGTCTTTGCCGGATCTCTCTTCTTCCGCTGTCAGTACCAATGTTAGATTCGGTAGTGTTGTGGGGTTATCGATGGTTCTCAAAACCGTGCTACCCCCCTGGCCGCAGGGGGTGGGGCCCGCGACGAAGTCGTGGGAGGGGTTGTTTTGAGAATCATTGATTGCCCCATTATAATACCTATATGCGGCAACCAAAGATACGGCAGATGCACCGTCATCGTTGCTTCCAAGGCCCTGGATGATGCCCTCTGGGCTGTTCTCAGGCTTGTACGGATCGAATGTATATCCCTCGCAAGGACTGACCGTATCTATATGCGCGCAAAGCATAAGAGTCGGATTCTTCGGATCTGTGATATCCTCCGCTATGATATTGTTGCCTATCCTTTCGTGCTCAACTCCCTTGGATGTAAGCCAGTTGCTTATATGACTGCACACCTCATCCTCCTTGAATGAAGGCGAAGGTATGGCAATCATCTCCTTGAGCAGTGCAATCGACTCCTCGGTAAGCTGCTTTATGTATTCGGCTTTATTCATCCTTCTTAAGTGTTGTCCCTTTCTCGTTGAGAACGTTTCTTGCGTGCTTGATGATCACTTTTCTCACGCCTTTGTCGATTGCCTTGAATGAATTTGTAAGCTTCGGAATCATTCC
>JAFYWC010000128.1 GCA_017546585.1 Bacteroidales bacterium | reverse complement strand
GAACTCCCTGGCGTTGACCCAGCTATCCTCGACCCACGCGACACTTACGAGTGCGCTTGCCAGTGGGAGGAGAAGGCTAAGGATCTCGCAGGTCGCTTCATCAAGAACTTCGCTAAGTTCACAGGCAACGACCTCGGTAAGGCTCTCGTAGCTGCTGGTCCAGCTCTCTAATCTGACACTATCCAGATTAAATATTTTGAGGCAGTCACAATGTGGCTGCCTCAATTCTTTATATATATGTCAAAGGTTTATCGCGCAACTGCCGAATGACAGACCGACGCCGCATCCGCGTCAGGAAGACACTGCAGATGATAGCAAGGAACTGCAGAGATGACTTTCTCTACAGACTTGTGAAGGGCAGCCATCGACTGACTGTCCCAGCGCTTGCAGGAGCAGGCCGGCATCAAGGATGCAAAGGCCTGCAGAGGCGCAAGCGCTGCTATCCTGTTGAACGGAGCCTGAGAGAGTCTCACAACGGCCTTAAGCGAATACATTTCGTTTTTGTAGCAGTGGGTCTTGCCGCTCCAAGGTGAACCGTAGACATATGCCTTCGAATCCACCATTCTTATAACTGGGTTGTCGTCGTTCAGAAGTGATGTTTCGGGAATATTCTCCAGCCACAGACGGCTGTGGGTGCTTTTGCCTGTGCCGCTTTTTCCGAGAAACATATAGCCTCCGTCAGCCCAAGAGATTACTGACGCGTGTACAAGCATAGTATCGTAATCGGAGGCTGCAAAGGCATACAGAAGCATAGAGGAATTGTTTATCGCAAAATCCGCGAATCTGTCTGCATTCTCCTTTAATATATATACCGTACTGTCTACAAAAGAATCGGAGACCTTCAACACACAGTCGGGCTGTTCTTTTGAATAGGAGAAGCCGAAGACATACTGTCCGTTTTCGTCCTCGAAAATCCAGAAATATGGAGGTTCGTCATTAAGGCAACTTACTACCTTACACAACATCCTGCTGTCGAATGAGTCCACCATTCCCAGTTTCAGGGAGAATATGGCAGGAACGTCGGAATCTGTCGCAAACGGCTCATAGGGAGCCAAAATCCTTTCCAAAGAGAGACCATCAGGAATGGTTATGCCGAACAGATGCCCGGCTACTATATATTTGTGCATATTTTCCATAAAACATTCAAAGATAGAAATTATTATCCTTAATTTTGCAGCATATGAGTACTATTGTAAAAGACAAGGCAACCATAATGGAAGAGATAAGAAGGCTTATCTCCGAGGGGGTGACTGTGGAACTTAAGGCAAAGGGATACAGTATGAACCCTTTCATTATGCATCTGCGTGATGAGCTTGTGCTGGGTCCTTGGGAAGACAAGGAGATATGCAAAGGTGCAGTAGTGCTCGTAAAGGACAGACGAGGATGCTATCTCGTGCACAGAATCATCGAGAGGAACGGAGACGAGATCACACTTATGGGAGACGGCAACATCGGCCTTAAGGAGAAGGCAGACATCAAGGAGATCATAGGCATCCTGAAGGCCATAAAAAGAAAAGGACGCACATACAATACTGCTGACAGCAAAGTATGGCGTCTGTATTCGACATTGTGGACCTGGCTTACTCCCCTGCGCCGCTGGCCTCTTGGGCTTTGGCGTCGCCTGAACCCGCAGCAGCCTCTTCAATAGCGCGCTGTTCCTCCAGTTTTTTCCTGTAGGCATCCATACGCTTCTTCCAGGCGATCTGCTTGGCACGCTGTTCTTTGGCCTTGCGAGCCTGAAGCGCCTCCATCTTCTTCTCAAGATAATTGTCAGCCATCAGTCCTTTATATAATCTGTAATTTTCTGTTCCCTTTCCTTGCGGCAGATAAGAAGACGGTCTCCGTGCTTAGAGACGATGCAGTCTTCAAGTCCCTGGATCACTGCGTGTCCGATATCCGGCGTATGAATAATGCAGTTCTTGCAGTCGAAAAGCCTTACGTCGTCACCAACTACGGCGTTACCGTTCTCATCCTGATCCTTGAGAGTCCAAAGCGCTCCCCAAGTGCCGAGATCGCTCCATCCGAAATCCGCAGGAACAGTGTATATGTTGTCCGCCTTTTCCATAACCGCATAGTCGATGGAGATCTTCTCGCAGGTCGGGAAAAGAGTCTTTACGACCTCTGTTTCCGAAGGTGTATAGAAAGACTCTGCCATCTTGTCCATAATCTCAGTAAGACCTGGAGCATATCTGCAAAGAGCCGAAGTGATTGTCTTGACATTCCAGATGAAGATGCCGGCATTCCAGAGATATCCGCCGTCTGCAAGGTATTCCTTCGCGACTTCAAGAGACGGCTTCTCTCTGAACGAATCCACCTTGTATATTCCTTCTGATGCGAACTCGCCTGTCTTGATGTAGCCATACCCTGTCTCCGGGCGGCTAGGACGGATGCCGATCGTAGTGATCTTGTCCTCCTTGTCTGTAAACTCAAGGGCCAGCTGAATCTTTCTTCTGAACTCCTCTCCATTGAGGACGAGAGCATCTGACGGAGTTACCACCACGTTTGCATCAGGATGATGTTCACGAATCTTCCAGCAGGCGTATGCTATGCACGGAGCTGTGTTTCTTGCAGCAGGCTCAGCCAGAATATGATGACGCGGGATGTCAGGCAACTGCTCACAGACAAGATCGAAATACTTCTCACCAGTAACGACCCAGAAGTTTTCCTTCGGGCATATAGGAGCAAATCTGTCGACTGTCATCTGTATCAGAGTTCTTCCGACACCCATAACATCGACAAACTGCTTGGGCATTGCAGGGGTACTCATCGGCCAGAAACGACTGCCGATGCCACCTGCCATTATTACTACGTGTGTATCCATCTATTACTCTTTTGGGGAGAAGCAAATACAAATTTAGCCATTGTGAACGAAATAACCAAAATTTGGGTAACTTTGCCCCTATGAAGATAAAGAATGGATTCGTTCTTCGCGAAATGTGCGGAGAAAACATCGTGACCGGAGAAGGTCTTGAACACATCAATTTCAATAAGCTCATATCTCTCAACCCTACAGCGGCTTACCTATGGAAAGAGGTTGTGGGCAAAGAGTTTACGACTGAAGATATGGCAAAGCTCCTCATCGACCGCTATGGGATCGACAAGGAGCTTGCAATGACTGATTCCGCTAAGCTCTGCAAAGCCTGGATTGAGGCCGGAGTCGCAGAGGAATAATCTATCTTCTCACAAGAGCCACAAAAGAAAGGACATCCCTTTCTTCACCGCCGGAAGGGCTGTTAAGAGTCTGGCCGACAGGAACGGCACACATTGCCGCTGAATCTCCGCCATCCAGATTAAGTGCATAGGTGCATCCTACCCCCTTCATCAGACGAGCCAGTTCATCAAGGCTTACACCCTGATCAGCATCACCTGCAACCATAATCACAATCTTTCCGTCTGCCGTATGCCCTATGGCAGTTCTTGCTGTGCGCACTGAAGGCCCGAATACATCGTCATCAATGAGTTCAGGATTGCCGACATATATACGGCCATCACCTTTGTCTTTTATTGTGAGATAATCGAAGCAAATCTGGTCGTCATAAAGAAGAACAGGGCCTCCGCCTATCGCTGAATATACATCCCAGGACTGCCTGCGTGAAGGGTATGTAGCAGAAGGCTGAAGGACCGGACCGCTGTTGAAAGACGGAAGCGGTGTGTCATATGCCCACTCGTTCGAACAATATATCCACTTGACAGACGGCTGCTGCACCTGGTTTACACCGAAGGCTCCGCGAGTCACGTTATATGTCCTTGTGACGCTGTGCAGCTGATCATCGACATAGTGGCTCTGCTTGACGTTCCTTAATCCTGCCGCCACTTCAGTTCCTTGATCCATAACATAACTATACGACTGTCCGTCAGCAAAATAGCCTCCATTTACAATAATCTGGACTCCATCAAGTTCCTTTGCCGCCTCAGAAGGCTTGGCGACAGCTGGAGTCATAAATGTCCTCAGTTCAAGATTGCCAGCCTCCATATCGGCCACTGCGCACCAGACATTGAACTTTCTGTCTGAAACAGAGCCCACAGCTTTGAGAAGAGTGATTGATGACGGCATCTTGTACTTCGCAGACACATCCGACCAATCAGGAATCAAGGCCTCAGGTTCTGATATGAGAGACGAACTGACTTCAGATAGATAATGGTATTGACCGTTGTATTTTACCCAAGGTCTGAAATAATATGTCTTTTCTGGGTCGAGGCCTTTAGCAGTACCGAAATAGAGGTCCCCGGTCCTTAACTTTGAAGGGTAAGTATAGCAGTTGTCATTTACATTGGCTCCCCTGCCGCCGTCATTCTTCCAGCAGATTCCGGCTTCGCAAGGGTATCCTCCATCATCCAAGAGATCGAACTGGATCAGGACCTGATGCCACGATGCTGTGACATTTCCGGTTTTGACCTGAGGGATGCCGGTATTGTCGATTGTCAATGATGCCGCGGGCGAGCGTTCATCACCGGCAAAGGCACACACTTTATACTCATAAACTCCAGACACGACTTCCGGATCTGTAACTGTCTCCGTGTCAGCAGGAAGCGTCTTCCAGTCCGACAGTTCTCCGTCAGCGAACTTCTTGCAGACCAGATAGCCGTCCTCACCTATACAGTTGTCGCTCCAAGTCAGTACAAAGCCTGCCTCAGTCTTTTCATAAGCCAGTTTTGTCGGCATAGGAAGTTTCGAATATCTGAATGCGGCTTCCGCATACGGGCTGATTTCCGATCCCCTATATGCGTAAAGACGGTATCTGTACACGCCTTCCTTCGGAAGCGAGTTATCCGTGTATGTCAGTTCCCCTGAGGGCAAAGTTGCAATCTTTCCGAACTCCTGATCCACATCGACAAGCATTCTCTCAACGACAAACCCGTCAAGCGACTTCGTGGAAATCTCCCAGGCCAGGACTGCAGATGTAAGATCGACCTGCTGGGCTGTAAAGTTCTCCGGCGCAGTCAGAGGCTCCCTCTTGTCCTTATTATTACAAGCTGTCAAAATGCAGACAGCTGCACAAAACATTCCTATATATCTCTTCATCATCTCAAATTTCCTTCATAATCTACTCCAAACATTCCGAACGGGCTGACTACCGAATCAATGACCACTGCCGCCTCCAGTCTGGTCAGAGGCCTTTGTGGATCATAGTTCTCAAGACCCGACTTCTCCCACCATTCCTCAACAGGTGAAGGGATGTACATTCCAAGGTTACGAAGCGTAGTGACAAGTTTACCTACAGTCACTTCTCCTTCGCCAAGACCCAGATCTCCCGCATAGATTTCCTTTGCATATATTTCTTCGGCGAGAAGAGGATCATCGGCACGGAACCAGGTCTGGTTTGCCCAGCCGACGTTTCTTCCCTCACCACGAAGGATACCTGTCGCTCCGATTCTCTGAAGCGCCCTGAAATGTCTGTGATCCTTCGGCAGGTCAAGATATGGCATAATATAGCATCCAGCCTCCAGCAACGCCTTCTGCACCGCTCTGACTCTCACCCTCTTGACCGGCTTGTCCTGAATCTGAGAGAGGGCTGCCAAGGCACCGGCAGCCTGACCCAGCTGCATAACCACCGGTTGAAGTCTTGTGGCTCCGTTCATCAGGTTCGAAACCGAAACGGACTTCTCCGCCACGATAAGATCCTCAATATCCCTCTGTTTAGGAATCATCACTCCCATAGGCACATTGAACGACGGTATAGGATAGAAGTGAAGGTCTGGAAGCGACTTCCATTCAGGATGACGGAAATGGTGGTGATCCACCGCATAGTCACCCACGGCAATACCTGTCCTGTAGTATTTGAAATCGTACGGACGAGCCGCAACATCAACTGTAAAGAATGCCTCGCCGACTATTCTTCTTGACTCTCTGTGATATGGGAAGAACGGAAGCCTGTCTTCTGTAGGGAACACATCGTCAGCAAGTCCCAGATTCTTCATACCCAGCTCGGTCTGGATATAATAGACGAAGCAAAGGGTGAAGTTCTTGGCAGCCTTATATGCCTCTACCCTCTCCTCCGGAGTCATCTCGATAGAGTTCACATAGTAGTCATTGCCATATATCGGCCAGTTGATCATATATCTTCCGCCCGGGGTCCTTCCGTATGTAATCATCATTCCGGGACTCCAGATGGTCTGTCCGGTCTCTGAAACGGTGTTCATAGGATGAACCGCACTGTTGTAGAACGGAGCAGGATCATAGCCTTCAGGCTTCACGATAGTCATATCCGCATCAGGACCGTAATCCTTCAGGAAAGCCACATATGTGAGGTCCTGAATGATGTCGTTCGCTTCTGCCGGAGCAATGGACTCTCCAGTATCTTCCGATGCCTCCATACCTATCTTGTATTCTACTCCACAGGCCTTTGCAATGTCTCCGAGTTCTGTCGCATCAATGAGTACGTCTGCACGCACCTTGTACTTCCTGCCTTTCTCAGGCTTGGCTGTCACGATCCAGTCCCCATCCTCTCCGACTACAGAGACAACCTTCGTATTGCGTCTGAGATCAAGTTTCTCACCGCAGGATGCCGCCATATTAGAGAGCACTTCCTGTCCGACATTAGGCTCATAGTTCACATTGCTCACCCAGCCTGTCTTGAGGGCATCCCAACCGCCGTAACGCACAGCCAGCGAATCAAGGAACTCTCCGAAAATTCCGCTGCGGAGGTTATAGTTACCGTCAATGCAACTTACACCTGCGGACGTAAGCATTCCTCCCACCCAAGGAGTTTCCTCAAGCACGACAGCCTTCACTCCCATTCGTGCAGACTGGATGCCTGCTGTTATTCCGCTGGCACCACCTCCAACTATGAGCACATCCACTTCCTCCTGCTTCACACAAGAAGACAGGCAAACCATCAGACCTGACATCGCCAGGGCAAGTATTCTCAAATTACGCTTCATCTGTTCTATTTCTTAAGTGCTTTCTTTATGGTAGGCATAACGTGATCCACATATCTCATCATTCCGAGGTCAGTGAAATGAATGCCGTCCACGGTAGCCTCTCCGTCAGTTCCGATCATTCCCTCTGCAGAGATAT
>JAFYWC010000127.1 GCA_017546585.1 Bacteroidales bacterium | reverse complement strand
TGTCCATCTTATAGTTAGGATTCGAGAAGATCTTGTCGACAGCCGCGAGAATCTTTCCGAATGTCACCTCATTGTCGAATACTGTCGAATCGATCTCGATCTTTGAAACCTTGAAGATGATTTCAAGCTCGTCCTGACCGAAGTCCCAGGCCCTTCCGACATCGTTGAGAACATACTCAGGAGTTCTTCTTGCCGGCATCTGAGGCTCCTCGAAGAGCGCTACACCTTCTGCTATGTTTTCATCATCCTGATCCTTTTCGCAGGCACATCCTACAAGCTGTCTCTTGATCGCAAGGTTGGCTGATTTCATCCATCTTTTGAGAGGCACCTGATCCTCATACTCGTAGATGTCACCCTTGAGAGTCTGGTTGTCTGCAAGCTCCCAATCCTTGTCACCGTTGATATGGTTTTCCTGTCTTTCTCTCTTGTAACGACCCTTTCCGTACACTTCCACAACGTCCATCCAAAGAGTGTCCTTACCATTATATATGTAAGGCATAATCACCTCTTTGCGGCGTGACGGAATACCCTTTACATCTGTATCGATATTGAAGGAAACTGTTACAGTCGTTCCATCGTGTGTCATAGATTCGTCAGTGATGATGGTCTGAGCCTTTGCAAGACTGCTCATACCGAAGATCATCAGCGCGAGTACCAATGCTTTCTTCATATCTTTCTCCTCCCCTTTACTTAATCATATAAATGAATGATACGCCAAGTTCTGTAAGACCGAAGACGTTCTTCTTGACGGTCTCCTGGAAAAGTCCGCAGGTGCGGCTTTCGAACTTGTCATACTGTGTATACCACCATCCGCCTCCGACAGCGAACTCAAGATTCCAGCGGCGGGCGATAGGGAAGGCATAACCGTAGGTGATGCCTGCTCCGGCAGCCCAGCCCTGGCTGCGTGCATACTGGAGGTCGTCAAGGAAAGCGCCGCTCGATTCCACTGGAACGAAAAGCGCAGGAAACTTGAATCCGCTCACATTGAACTGGGTATAATTTCCATTGATACCGATGAAATGTCCCTGGAAGCTGTTACAGAACCAGTATCTGATCTCAGGAGTAACAAGGAAATGCTTAGCCTTCACATTGTTCTCCTTATCAAAGGTCCACGGATTGTAACCGCCGGCCACCTCAGCGGTCCAACGGTCACCAAGAGCGAATTCAAAACCCACATTAGGAGTTGCAGTCGCCCAATAGAGAGCATTTGTCTTCACAGCAACCTTCTGCGCGGATGCAGTACCGGCAAAAGCGAAACATAGAATGACAACAAGGGTCAAATAACGTTTCATCAGCAAGTATTTTATCAGTAGATGATAGTAGATAACCGACAGTTTCTGCGGTCATATTTCGTTCAGCGGACACAAAATTAAATTCGCATATTCCTATTTAAAAATTTTGCAAGGTTGTTTTAATGCTGGCGCAAATTGTCTTAATAATGTTCCAAAAACTGACGTATACGCAACTTTATTTGCGCCATTTTGGCATAAACACAAAAACAAGAATGACGCACACACAAAAATTTGACGGACACACAATGTTTTTAAAAATATTTATTACATTTGCGTAGTGTGTGTTATTTAGAGTTTTAATGGAAAGTTTGATCTACCTGATACTGAATCTAGGATTCGGTATCATATTCTTCCTCTTCGGAGCAGCATTCATTCTGCTGTATACTCCGAAAGAGCCGGGAATGAAAAGCTATCGGATATGCAGGGGCATTCTGGGTGTCAGCTATCTGATGATGAGTATGTATGCCTGCGCAAGGCTTTTTGTGCCTCAAGACAACAGCAATTACGGAGATTTCTGGTTCCTCGTAACCTTTTCATTGGTTTTTTCCTGGCTTAACTATACATCCTTCCTTTTCCTTATCAATTCTGAAAGGAAAATCACCAGGGCAATGATAGTAGACGGTATCGCTCCTATTGTAATATTATTGGGAGTCGGTAGTATCGGACACGTATTTCCTGCGACACAGTCAGGTCTTAGAATAGCATTCTCACTGATATACACAGTAAAGTGCACCTGGATGTACATCAAGTGTATGAAAGAGTGGAACTTCTGCCGCAAAGACCCGAATAGACCGGAAATCAACTCACTGAACATCAAATGGATGAGGATCCTGCTTACTGTCATCTTCATCTATTCGCTCGCTGCTCTGCTGGCATTCTATTTCCCTATGATGCAAGCAGTTATCGGCCCAATGATGGCAGGTCTTGCATCATACCAGACATTCAAGATCATCAACTTTATGCCTAAGAGGCTTGCAGTAGTGAGAACAGTGGAAACCAAGGCTCAGAATGCAGGCAAAAATGAGAAATCCATCGAACTTGTGGACAAGATCGGCCCCAAGATCGCCGTATGGGTGGAGCAGAAGAAATACTGCAGACCTGATATTACGATCAAGGAGGCGGCACAGGAGATAGGCACAAACCATTCGTACCTTTCCGCATACATAAACGGTCAGCTTGATATGACATTCCAGGTGTGGCTGAACACACTTAGAATAGAAGAAGCCAAGAAACTTCTTCTTGAGGACCAGAGAATGTCAATAGAGGAGGTAGGAGCACAGGTGGGAATCCCTCAGGGATACAATTTCTCACGCTGGTTCAAGACAATTACAGAGATTACTCCTCACCAGTACAGAAGACTAAATGCAAATAGAGCTTAGATAATTGAAAAGACGTTCCTCCGGGGCGTCTTTCATTATTACACGCTTATCCGAATCGAGAAGATACAGGGAAGGAATAGCCCTTATATTATATAAGGTATTCTCCTTGAGTACAAGATCGGGATCGAAGCCGTTATACCACTCTTTAGGATATATCGGCATATAAGAACGCCAAGCCTGGATATCCTCATCTATATACACATTAACAACTGCAAGTCGTTTCTGCTGGACAAGCGAAGATATCATCGGATCGGAATTCAGCACATTGATGATCTGCATACAAGCCTCACAGCCGGGATTGCTAAAGAAAAGAAGGGTATATTCTGACTTTATATCATAGAGAGATGTGAATCTGCCCATTCTGTCCGAAAATCTGAAATCCGCCGCCTTCTGGCCCACACGATTAAGTGCACACAGACGCGCTTCTCTTTCGTATTTTCCCCTTGAAACCTCATCCAGACCCTCATAAGTGGCATATTTCCTTACAAAAGGAAGATATCTCTCCTCATTTCGCATAGGAGAATTAGGATTGTAGAAATACCTCTGGCAGAAGAAGACCAAAGTCTCGAACACATTCGAAGTGTTGTCCTTCCTTTCACAGGCCAAAGCCCTGTCATACATCTTTGAAATAGCCTTTTCCGCAACTTCAGGCTGAGCCATATCAAGAATCGAAGTCCAGTCTGCGAACTTCTGCTCGACTGCAGTTATCCTTACGCCGCTCACAAGCACCGAATCAGAAGGATATGTACGCGATGGATCAGTGAGTCCGTTCCAGTAATTGTATGCAAGATATTCTACAGCCGCCTCCTGCGAATCGATCATAGCAGGCAGCTGCACATCAGGAAAAGGCAGAGCCACAAACTGCTGCTCTGCCTTCTTTCCTTTGCAGCCCGCCACAAGGGCAAGGGCTGCAGCTATTACGATGAGATTAATTCTCATAACTGTGCTTTCCGACAACTGCCTGCGAGATGTTGATGAGGAAGTCACCCACCTTCTCAAGCTCTGCAAGGACGTCCATATAATAGACTCCTGTGAGGTAGTTGTAGCTGTCGCTCTCGATATTGACGATATGCTCCTCGCGAAGATGGTTGCGACACTCGTTGATGTTGTACTCGCAGTTCTCCGCACGTGCGATATCCTTGAGGTGATCCTGCTTGAGGTTGTCGATCATTACATCGTAAGCCTTCTGCACGAGATCCATCATCTTGTTGAGACGGTCAAGGATAGTCTTGTCGAATACCTTTGAGTGTACGTTCTTTCTCTTGAGGATACGTCCGATAGACTCGCCCGAATCTCCGAGAGACTCCATCTCGCCGATGATCTTGTACATAGCCTTCACCTGATCGGAAGCCTCCTGACTGATCTCGTTCTTCGATACCTCATTGAGATATGTAGCGATTTCGTACTCGATTCTGTCAGTGATCTCCTCGTACTTGATGAGCTTGTCGTTGAGTTCATCGAACTTCTGAGGATCCTGCTCGTTGATTGCCTCACGTACATAGCCGAAGCCGTTGCGGCAGATTTCTGCGAAGTGGATCAGTTCAAGCTTAGCCTCCTGGAGAGAAAGCTCTGCAGTGTGGAGAGGACCGCCTGAAATGTATTTGAGTCTGTAGACCTCAGTCTCACCCTTAGGCTCCTTGACAAGCCATACGACAGCCTTCTCGATGAGCGGAGTGAACCAGATGAGAATGAGGGTGTTGGTTACATTGAAGAGAGTGTGAAGCATCGCGATTCCGTAAAGAAGCGAGTTCTTGTACATCTCGATCATTTCAGCATCTGCAGACTCTGCACCTGTCGCAATCGCAGCAAGGTGTGTACTTGCAGCCATAGGGTTGTAGAAATCAAGGCCTTCCATAATGATGCAGATAAGCTTCACGATAGGACCGAAGATTGCGAGAACCCAGATTACTCCGATGATGTTGAAGATAGTATGTGCGCGAGCTGCTCTCTTTGCTGAAGTGTTGGCTACAGCTGCAGCGATGTTTGCTGTGATTGTTGTTCCGATGTTCTCACCAAGCACCATTGCAACTGCAAGCTTGAAGTCGATGAGGCCGGATGCCGCGAGGAGCATAGTGATGGCCATTGTCGCGCTGGATGCCTGAAGAACGATTGTAAGGACAGCACCTGCGATGAGGAAAAGGATGATGGAACCGAAGCCAAAGCCGTTGATGCTTCCGAAGAAGTTCATCATACCTGTCTGGTACTGACCGAGGATCTCGTTAGAGCAGTCCTTCATAAATGTAAGACCCACATACATCACTGCGAATCCCATAAGGAACTGACCTACATTCTTGAGAGATGCCTTCTTTGAAGAGTGGAGGATGAATCCGAATGCCATCATAGGTACCGCGAAGAGTGCGATGTTGACAGAGAATCCGAGAGATGTGATCCACGCTGTCAAAGTGGTACCGATGTTCGCTCCCATAATCACGCCGATCGCGTTTCCGAGAGTAAGGAGACCTGCATTCACGAAGCTCACAACCATAATGGTTGTCGCAGAAGAAGACTGCACGAGGCAAGTCACTACAGTTCCGGTAAGTACACGCTTGAATGCATTTGAGGTCATCTTGGCCATAAATGCCCTGAGGCGGTCTCCAGCAGACTTCTGGAGTCCTTCACTCATAAGAGCCATACCGTAGAGGAACATTGCAAGTCCTCCTAAAACGGACAGCACATTAAGAATAGTTGTCATATGGAATTTGGTTGTTTATTTGCTTAACTAAATAGGCGAATAAGTCACAAAAATATAAAAAAATATTAGATTTGCGCGATGAATCTGATAAAAAGAATACTTCTTCTGCTGTCAATCCTTATCCCGTCAGCGCTTTCCGCACAGTTCTATGTGACCGGCGATGACCCGGGCAGACTGAGGTGGAGCTATATGGATACGGAGTCGTTCCGCATCATATATCCTCAGGGAAGCGATTCTTTGGCAAGAGTCTACGGAACACAGCTTGAAAAATACAAGATACCTGTCTCGCGCACTACCGGCTATATGGTCGGCCAGGGCGACGGGAAGCTTATGCCTGCCGTTATGCACACATACAACACTGCAAACGGCTCAGTCGCGTGGGCCCCGAGAAGAATGGACCTCTTTACAGTACCTACCGCATATGATCCCGAGCCTATGCCTTGGGCGACGATGCTTTCTGTTCACGAAGGAAGACACGTGACACAGATGCAGTTCGGTATGACCCAGACTCAGAAGGGATTCACATACGCCTTCGGAGAGATGTGGAACATCCTCGTATCCATACTCTATCCGCTTATGCATTATGTCGAGGGAGATGCCGTCGTCGCTGAAACAGCCCTCACTCAATCAGGCCGAGGCAGGACTGCGGACTTCCTCAACTATTATAGAGTAGCATTCGATCAGGGTGACTTCAGAAACTGGAGCCGCTGGAGATACGGTTCGCAGAAATATTACACCCCAAACTATTATGCACTCGGATATATGAACCTTGCAGGTACAAGGTATCTCTATGATTATCCGACAATTATGAAGGACGGATACAACAAGTCCGCACGCAACCCTCTATATATCGCTCCGGTAAAGAGACTCACAGTACAGAGGGCCGGAAAGAAATTCAAGGAGAATTTCGCCGAAATCTGCTACACTATGAATGCCATCTGGAAAAGGGATGCTGATGAAAGAGCGCCGTTCATTCCGATGGAGGAGGTAAGCAAGACACCTAGACACCATACGGACTATACCAACTGTCTTTCTGTAGGAGAAGACCTCTACACTGTAAAGAGAGGTTTCCTTATGAACCCTACCCTTATCCGCATTGATGCAAAGGGCAAGGAGCGCTTTGTCTCAAGATTCGCTTACGAGACATCCGAACTCAAGTATAAGGACGGACGCATATTCTGGACAGAGACCATCAGCGATCCGCGCTGGAGTATGAAGACGGATTCGAGACTGATGAGCATCAACAGGAAGCGCGGAAAGAAGAGATACTTCACAGGAAGAAAGGAAATGCTCTTCAGTCCGTCATTCAGCGAAGACAAGATAGCCTCGGCTCAGTATTATCCTACAGGAGGATCTGCCGTGAAGATCATTTCGGAGATCAAGGAAGTCTCCATCCCGGCTCCCGACTCCTTGCAGATCGTCGAAACCGCCTGGATCGGTGATATGATCTATTGCACTGCAATATCCGACGGCGGATTCGGTATCTATTCCCTTGATCCGATAGCGAAGGTGTGGGGCGTCACACTGGAGCCTCAACCGGTGAAGATCAAGGACTTCCAGAGCAGAGGAGAAGAACTGATGTTCACTTCCGACAGAACTGGAGTCAACGAACTCTACCATCTCTCGCCTATGTCCGGAGAACTCAGACAGAAGACCGTGCTCCGATACGGAGGAGAGGATTTCACATACAGCACTGACGGACAGTATCTCTACTATACATCCCAGACATTGAAGGGAATGAAGATCTACCGCACTCCGGTAGACTCGCTCATAGATGTCAAGGCGGATTATGCTGACAGATATAGATATGCCCTTGCCGAGAACATCGCAAGACAGGAAAAGGAGATAGCACTGCAGCAGGGTGCATCCAAGGCCGTGGAAGACATCGAAGTCACTTTCACAGAACCGAAGAAATACGGCAAGGTGGCCCATATGTTCAACATCCACTCCTGGACTCCGGTCTATGTGAATGTGGACAACATTATGAATATGTCCTTCGACTACATCCACCAGGCTGCATCTCTCGGTGCCACTGCCATTATGCAGAACAGGCTGGCCACCGGTGTGGGCGAGTTCGGATATTCCGCACACAAGGATCCGTACAACAGGGAGAAATGGAGACATTCGGGACATTTCAGATACACCTATTCGGGACTCTACCCTATCATCGAGACCAGACTGGACATCAACGACAGGGCAGCAAGACAGTACAGCGTTCAGGCCATCACAGCCGGCGAACAGACAATGGTCGGAATATCTTCTGCTGAGCTTGACGTACCTTATATCGACGGAAAGATATCGACCTACGTTCCTATAAACCTCTCGTCAGGAGGATGGAAAAGGGGTATCATCCCGCAGTTGAACTACCGCATCACAAACGATATGTTCAACAATGCGATCACAGTGAACACAATTCCGGAAGGCGGCTTCGGAAATTATCCTTTCGGATCGGACTTCCTTGGTGTCACAAAAGGAAAGAACACATTCAGACACTATCTTTCAGGATCTCTCCGAGGATACATAACACTTCCTGTAACAAACTCAGCCGTATATCCTCGCTGGGGTATCGGTACGGAACTCGGTGCCTCCGCTTCGCTTGAAAGCACCAGATGCTTCTCCCCTATGGGATATGCCTATGTGTATAGTTATCTTCCGGGATTCTGGATGGATCAGGGTATGAAACTTACCGTATGGCATCAGGCGACTCTCGACCAGGACTCGTTCTTCGGAATGCCCGTGGTGAACGTTATGCCGAGAGGTCTTGCATCAGGCAGCTCGCTTACAAGCTGGATCTCCATCAGAAACAGGTCTGTAACGAAGTTTACTGCAGATTATGCGATTCCTATCTATGTGGGAGACCTCGCCATCGGAGGCGGACTCTTCTATGTGAAGAGACTTGTGATTACTCCTCATTTCGACTATTCGATCACATCCAACCGTGATCGTCTCTGCTCAGTGGGAGGAAGCCTGGTCTTCGACCTCAACAGTCTCCTGTGGCTCGGATGGCCGGTGTCGATGGGAGTAACCTATTCACATAACGGTCTGGCTGACTTCGACGCGATCAATGAGGCCAGCGGACTGGATCTGAAACGCAATTACTGGAATTTTGTATTTAACGTATCATTCTAAATATGTCAATCATCAATGAAGCACTTGCGCCTTGCAGCAAATGCGGGCAGCAGAACAAGGTAGTAATCTACAAAAGCATCAACATAGCCGACAATCCTGAACTCAAGGACAAGGTAAAGGACGGAAATCTCTTTTTATGGGAGTGTCCTCACTGCGGACAGGTGAATCTCGCGAAATATGAGACTCTGTACCACGATCCTGCAGCGAAACTTATGGTATGGCTCATCCCTGAGGGCGAGATCTCCGAGACTCAGATGAAGGCCATCACTATGCACACCAAGGCTATGGGCGGCTACACTCTCCGTCGTGTGAACGATATGGGATCTCTTATGGAGAAGGTACTCATCAATGAGGCCGGTCTCGATGACGTAGTGCTTGAAATGTGCAAGTTCGTGACTAAGATGGAAATGCTCCAGAAGAGCGTCGGCGCAGAGCAGAAGGAGGAGTTCCTCGCATCGACCTTCCACTTCTACCGTTCAGAAGGCGAGGGAGACGAGCGCATCCTTACATTTATGTACGGTCTTGACGGACAGATGCTTGGCGTGAACATCGGCTGGAACGTATATCAGGACTGCGCAGGCATCCTCGAGCGCAACCCTCAGATGAGACCTGAAGACGGCTTCTCAAAGGTCGACGCCGACTGGCTCAGCTCGAAACTCGCCTAAACTGCTATCAAATACCGATTAATTTGGTATATTTGTAGCTAGAAAGTGAATGACGGATCATCCGTAATAAATACACCAAAAACCCTATCGTCTCCACCTTTAATTCCGACAATTCAATAGACTGATAGGGCGATAGGTGGTCTTGCGTCTCAGGCGCAGGGCTGCCTGTCTATCAGTAGGCCGTCGGAAGCCTTAGGTGGAGCGGGAAGTCCTGCGCCATTTTTTTGCAGCATCCCGGAAGACATATCGGGAAAGCTGCATCTCTCATAAAGTTTTAAGATTCACCGTGTCTCCGGACACACCCGCAGCTTTCCTTTTTCCCTTCCCCTTACCAGACGCGCACAAAAATGCCCTTTTTGTGCTTAAAACGTATCAAAAAACCAGAAATGCGCACGTTTTTCGACTTTTTGTGCGCAACACGGGGTAGAAAAATCGAGTAGGAGGAAAACAAAAGTAGGTTTTCCTCCTACTTTTGTTTTCCGACCTCTCACACCACCGTACATGCGGGTCCGCATACGGCGGTTCCT
>JAFYWC010000126.1 GCA_017546585.1 Bacteroidales bacterium | reverse complement strand
GAAGAGTATCTATCATATCCCCGAAGTAACTCTCCTTGTATCGGAAGCCTCCTTGCGACTCGAACCAGCAGGAGTTGATGCAGTCGAAGTTGGATAGCATTTCCACCCGTACAGGAATATCTCTGGTGTTCTTGATAAGGTCGTTTACCGTTGTGGAGTCGTCACGCTCGCGTATCTCGTCCCTTATCTCATCATCGTGTTCCTCAAAGAAAGCTTCCACCTCTTCCTCCTCGAAGTCGTGGAAGTTGATGCAGTGGCTCTTCAGTCCCTTGATAATCTCCTGTGTCGCCTGTTCCTCTGCATCCTCGTACCAATCCTCGACCTTTGACCACAGATCTTCGCAGCCCTGCTTCTCAAGGCATTTCTGCAACAGGTCTCTGCTCTCATCGAAACTTTCCCGATAGTCCACCCATACGAGGGTGTAGTTCTCGTCCATTATACTTGTGATAAACTCCATTGTGAGTGTTTTCTTTGCTTCGTTCATTTGTCATTACCTGTGTACGGCAGGATTCTGTTTTCCGTACATGATGTCTATAAATGCGAAGAGCGACCTTGTGGCCGCCCCTCGGTTATCTGTTACCGTTGAATATCTCTTCGTATCTTTCTTTCTCCATCTCCGTTTCACCCTTGAAACTGAAATGTGCTGTGTATCGGTATCCTATCCGTGGATTACCACCGAACTTCTGGATAGCCATATCTATCTCCCAATCCACTTCGCCTATGCCGAGAGATATTCGGTCATAGTGCAGCAGGTGATGAGCCAGCCGCAGTGCTGAGTCGGTCTTATGCTCGTGCCTCAGATGGTCGAAGGCTCGTATCGCTATCTCCCTGTTGGATACCTTAATTGTCGTTTCCATAATCATTGATGATTAGTTGAATACTCTCTCATCATTCTCTTTATCCTTTGCTGCAAGCATACAGAACGGCATATCAAGTATGCGGTGTGAGAAGCACATATCGGAGTTGTAGTCCGTGCGTTGCCACAGCGTGAACCTCTCATCGGCAAACGACCATCGGAAATATCCCGACAGTGAGCCGAACAGAGGGTTTACATTCCTTGCTATGAGATACTTGTTCACATCCATAATGTGCTTTGCAATGAGTATGATGTTTAGTATCTCCACAAATGCCAACTGCGAGTATGGGTCAATCGGCATTATTGGTCCTTTGAAGTTGATTTCCATATATCCTTTGTTTTAGTTATAGTTATCATCGAATATCTCATACTGAATAGGAAGCATATTGCAGAAGTTACCCGATATGCCTGTATATATCAGAGCATCATCGGATATGTCGGCAAGATCCTCTTCGGTCTCTTGTATAGAGTTTCCGTAGATGTCCTGATAGTGCGACACCATCATATGCGGATCATCGGTGGTGATGTCATATCCGAAGTGTTCGCTCCAAGTGACGAAATACTCCCTCTCATCTTCGTCGAGCCTTTCCAGGGCATCGCGTATCTCGAAGAAGTTGGGACATATCCACTCTCGGTTTATCAGCCTCTCGGGTATGTTCTCCCACTTGGGATATCTGTACTCGGGTTCCTCTTCTTCGGGAAAGAGGTCGGAGCAGGCACAGAGGAATTCTCCCATATCGCTGTAGTCGGACATCTGCACCCAGTAGTCCTTGTACTCTTTCCCGTCCAAGATGTGCTGTGTGGTTACGGCAACCTCGGCATTGTTTAAATCCATATTTTCCATAGACTTTCTGTTTAACTTGTTACTCGCTGGCTTCCCCAACTGATATGTATCTTGCCCTCATTGTCTGTTGAGCGTATCAGCAGGCTGTCGATGACCGACATGGTGATGTCGAACTCCTCGAAGATTTCCGATTGCTCCTTCACTTCGCCTGTCTTGATGAATTCGTTTAGACGCTCCTTGGTGAGTACCAATGCCATCAGGTTCTGCTCCACGGAGTCCTCGTAGGTGACATAATGCACATCCTTCATCTCCTTGGAGTCGAGGCGTATGAAGCGGAAGTAGAACTGCTCCATCTTGGGTATGTTCCATTGCAGCGACTCCAATATCACATCGTTACAGGTGGGTATGTTTACCGAACTGCTCAGGCTCTGTTGTGTGCATATCAGTATGCCGTTGATGGTAGAGTCGAACTCCGTCACGATACTTTGACGCTTCTTGAATGCCACATCGCCCTTTACGACATATATCGGTCTGTCGGGGAAGCGTTCGCTGATATACCTCTCGTAGAGGTCGAAGGCCGCAAGTGTAGTACAGCCGATGGCTACCTTACCCGGCATCTTGCGTATCAATGATTCTATGTATCGTGTCTTGCTCGGATAGTCATCACCGTAATATCCCGATATGAGGTGAGGTACGGAGCAAGCCTTGATAAGCAGCTTGATCTGTCGCATAAGCCTCAGTCCTGCATCCTTCTTCGTGTCACCCGTGCTGTTGTAGTAGAGTTCACAGATACGGCAGAACTCCTCTATAATCACACGATAGACCTCGTGTTCACCCTCTGACGGGCTTACGGTATGTGTCCGTATCTTGTACTTCTCGCCTGCGAAGTCGCGGAACTTACGGGTGATGATGGTCTTGCCTATGAGGTCGAAGAGTTCCTCCTTGTTATAGACATCCTGATTCTGCTTCTCTATGCCGAATACCGTTGCCTTGCCAGGGCAATGGCAGGCTCTGAACAGTACATGACCTCTGAATGCAGGGAACGGCTCTCCGCAGTGGAGGTTTCTTTCGTACTCTATCTCCTTGTCTCTGTTCTCGTGGTAGATGCTGCTGCACCAACAAGTCATATTGACCGAGTTGTTATAGAGCAACTCGAACTGGCTGTATAGTTCGGCGATATTGTTTCGGGTGGTTGTTCCCGTATCGAGAATCTTGTATTTGAGCCTGCGGAACACTGCCAGGATATGCCTTGTTCGCTGTGATGAGGGGTTGGTAATTTCGTCCGACTCATCGAATACAAGGCATAGCTTTCTTGACGATAGTTTCACGAAACGCATAAGGTCACGTTTGAGCTTGCCGACCATAGAGGTAGATAGTACAAGGAAAATTCCTCTCGGCACATTCTCAAGATCCTTGTATGTGCGTATCACTCTGTATCGCTCCTTGTTGATGGCAAGGAACGGAGTCCAGGTCATATTGGTGGCAATAGCAGGTGACAGGATTATCACATTGCGTACCTTGCCATATTTGAGCAGGTACTTGGCTCTGTGATATACGGCGGCAGTCTTGCCGGAGCCTTGTTGCCAATTGAGCAGAGCATATCGCTTCTGAAGTACAAGGTTCAGGTCGTGCTTCTGCAATCGGGTAAACTCGCACACCTCGCCATCCTTGTTTACGAAGGTGGCATTGTCGAGATATTCGGTAAGGGCATCGTCCGTTTCCATGTCTGAGAATGGCTGGTTCTGTATATCGTAGAGCCTACGCTTACGGCGGATAATACGCTTGGCTATGCGTATCTGTCGCATATTCTCTTCGGTTGCTATTTCTGGCAAAGGGAGAGTGCTGCAATCCAGAACAAGGTCATTTATAGTTGCAACCTTGTGTTCCACCTTGTCAAGCAGTCGTGGTGCATACTGCTTGAGCTTGAAGCCGTAGGAGGTCTT
>JAFYWC010000014.1 GCA_017546585.1 Bacteroidales bacterium | reverse complement strand
CTAACGCTTCATGTACTACTAACTGTCTTGCACCTATCGCTAAGGTTCTCAACGACAAGTTCGGTATCGTTAAGGGTCTTATGACTACAGTTCACGCTGCTACAGCTACTCAGAAGACTGTTGACGGTCCTTCACGCAAGGATTGGAGAGGTGGTCGTGGTATCCTCGAGAACATTATCCCTTCATCTACAGGTGCTGCTAAGGCAGTAGGTAAGGTTCTTCCAGTTCTCAACGGTAAGCTTACTGGTATGGCATTCCGCGTTCCTACTTCAGACGTTTCAGTTGTTGACCTCACTGTAGTTCTCGAGAAGCCAGCTACTATGGCAGAGATCTGCGCTGCAATGAAGGAGGCTTCACAGAACGAGCTCAAGGGCGTACTCGCTTACACTGAGGATGCAGTTGTTTCAACTGACTTCCGTGGTTGCGCTAACACTTCTATCTTCGACGCAACAGCTGGTATCAGCCTCGACGCTAACTTCGCTAAGGTTGTTTCTTGGTATGACAACGAGTGGGGTTACTCAAACAAGGTTCTCGAGATGGCTCGCGTTATCGCAAAGTAATCTGAAACCAGACAAAATGTATAGGCCGTTCCGTAAGGAGCGGCCTTTTTTATGTTTTATGTTAAAGGGATTTAAGTGTATTGATTGTGCAGACGTTCAAGTCGACATAACCGGTGATGCCATAGACGACAGCCTTGTCGCTGAATTGCCAGAATTCCCAATCGTTCCATCTTGGTGACGCTGTGTTATAATGTGCGACCCAGATAGGGTAGCGGTCTGTCAGGTCCTTTGAAATGTTGTCTTTAAGGAATGATGCTGAAGAATAGATTATCGGCTTTCTGCCGTAATGCTTTTCTACAGTTTCCAGCCAGATTCTGATCTTGTCGTTGAGTTCCTTCTTTGAACATCCGGCGTGGATGGTTTCTATGTCTAGAACTGGAGGAAGGTCGTTGTCAGAGAGCTTGCCAACTGTCGAGATGAAGTTTTTAGCCTGCTGTTGCGGATCTTTCGATGTGCGGAAGAAGTGGTATGCGCCTTTGCGGATACCCGCTTCGGAAGCATCGTTCCAATGTTTGTGGAAGTGTCTGTCCTTCAGTGTTGTGCCTTCTGTAGCCTTGATGAAGACATATGAAACTCTCTTGATGTTCTGTGCGTAGGTCTTTGAGCGGATGGTTTCTCCTCTTGCATTAGTCATTACCTTGAGCGAGTCCCACTGAACGTGTGGCTGGTATTTGGATATGTCGATGCCAAAGCAATGGTATCCTTCCGGAACTCTGTCTCCTTTCTCTGCCGATCTGAGATCTTTAAGGTAGGGTAGTGATATGAATATGCCTAAAGTGAGCAGGACAGCTGCAACAAACCATACGCTCACTTTTATCTGAAACTTCTTCTTGCGTTTCCTTCCCTTATATTTTGATTTCTTTTTGGCCATATGTATACAAATATAGGGTAATTCCGTGATTATTTGTTAATTTCGCGGCCAGTTAGTGTAAAGTGTATTATAAATGAAATTGTTCAGTAGAGGTTCGACACCATCTTGGTGGGTGTCGCTTATCCCTTTTGTGGTCTTGATCGCTATCCTTGTAGTTGTAATCAAGGTTTTCGGTGCTGATGCTCTTGAAGGAGGAAGCCAGGTGTCGTTGCTTATGGCTACCGGAGTCATTGTGGCTATATCTATGATATTCTATCGTATTCCCTGGAAGGAATTCGAAGAGGCCATCGTGGATAATGTCAAAGCCGTAGCCACATCTATCATCATTCTGCTTCTCATCGGAGCAGTTGCCGGAACGTGGATGGTCAGCGGAGTGGTTCCGACTATGATATATTATGGAATGAAGGTCATCTTTCCTTCCGTCTTCCTTTTTGCGTGCTGTGGTATCTCTGCTGTAATTGCTGTAATGACAGGAAGTTCCTGGACTACTATCGCTACAGTTGGAGTAGCCCTCGTGGGTATCGGTACAGCTCAGGGATTTGAGCCGGGATGGATTGCAGGTGCGATCATTTCAGGTGCCTACTTCGGAGATAAGGTTTCTCCGCTTTCTGATACAACCGTTCTCGCATCGTCATCTGCCGGTACACCTCTTTTCACGCATATCAAGTTTATGATGGTGACTACAGTTCCGTCGTTCATAATAGCAATGGTGGTGTTCCTTGTAGTCAGCCTTTGCCATCAGGCTCCGGATGCTGTAGAGACTGCGGATTTCTCGCACGACCTTTCCTCTACATATAATATATCCCTTTGGCTCCTCATTGTGCCTGTTCTTACAGGAATTATGATCGCAAAGAAAGTTCCTGCCATCCTCACGCTCTTCAGTGCAGCATTGATGGCTGGTATAGCGGCGTTTTTTGTACAGCCGCATATCCTCGGCGCAGTGGCTTCCGGTACCGCACCTGATCCTTCGCAGCCTCTTTCGTTCTTTGATGGATTCAAGGGTATCTTTATTTCGTTCTATGGCTCAACTGCAATCGACACTGGTAACGAGGTACTCAATGACCTGGTAGGCACAAGAGGAATGACAGGAATGCTCAACACAGTCTTCCTGATCATATCTGCTGTGACCTTCGGAGGTGCACTCGTCGGCAGCGGTATGCTTCAGAGCCTTACTGAGATGTTGACGAAGTATATCAAGCGCCGTGTCACTATG
>JAFYWC010000125.1 GCA_017546585.1 Bacteroidales bacterium | reverse complement strand
CTTTGCAAGACGGCTTGAGAGATACTTACGGATCTCGAAGTCCTCTGCGATCTTCTCTGCGTAGTTACCACCTACCCAGTTAGAGTCCCAACCACGGGTGATACCGATTCTGTTGCTTATAGGATTAGTCTTCTGTCCCATTATTATGCCTCCTTAACTGCTGATGGTTTAACATCGAGGATAACAGTCACGTGGTTTGAACGCTTGCGGATACGACCAGCGCGACCCTGTGGGCAAGGACGGATTCTCTTGAGAGTACGTCCCTCGTCAACCATAATTGTCTTTACGATAACGTTACCGTTGTCCAACTCTTTTGTATTCTCAGGATTCTTAGCCTCCCAGTTAGCGATAGCGCTACGGAGAAGCTTCTCCAGGTCAATAGAAGCGTGCTTCTTCGAAAATCTGAGGATATCGAGTGCACGGTTTACCTCAACGCCACGGATGATGTCTGCAACGAGACGCATCTTACGAGGTGATGTAGGTACATCATTCAGCTTTGCGATAGCTGTCTGCTGCTTAGCTGCCTTAAGCTTGTCAGCCATTAATCTTTTACGAGCTCCCATAATTACTTTTTCATTTTAAAATTACTTACGATTGCCCGAATGGCCTTTGAATGTTCTTGTCGGCGCAAACTCACCAAGCTTGTGACCTACCATATTCTCAGTAACATAAACTGGAATAAACTTGTTTCCATTATGAACTGCGATGGTGTGACCTACAAAGTCAGGGGAGATCATACTTGCGCGTGACCAAGTCTTGACAACCTCTTTCTTCATGCTACCCTCATTCATAGCAAGAATTCTTTTTTCAAGGGCTTCCTGAATATAAGGACCTTTTCTTAATGAACGACTCATAATCTCTTAATTTATTCCGTTATTTTTTCCTTCTTTCAATGATAAACTTGTTTGAAGTCGCCTTTGGATTACGAGTCTTATAGCCCTTAGCTGGCAGACCCTTACGTGAACGTGGATGTCCTCCTGATGCACGACCTTCACCACCACCCATTGGGTGATCTACCGGGTTCATAACAACACCACGGTTGCGAGGTCTGCGACCAAGCCATCTCTTGCGTCCAGCCTTTCCGTGTGACTCCAGGCTGTGATCTGGATTTGATACTGTTCCCACAGTTGCGCGGCAAGTTACGAGAACCATTCTTGTCTCACCTGAAGGGAGGCGAAGAATTGCGTGGTTGCCCTCACGAGCAGCGAGCTGAGCGTAAGTACCTGCAGAACGTGCCATAGCAGCACCCTGACCAGGACGAAGCTCAATGTTGTGAACAAGTGTACCAAGCGGAATCTCTGAGAGAAGAAGAGTGTTACCTACCTCAGGAGCAACACCTGCACCTGAAGCGATCTCCTGTCCTACCTTAAGTCCGTTAGGAGCGATGATGTATCTCTTTTCACCATCTGTATACTGTACCAATGCGATACGTGCGCTACGGTTTGGATCGTACTCGATAGTAAGTACTGTAGCTGTGCACTCATCCTTGTCGCGGAGGAAGTCGATCACACGATACATTCTCTTGTGACCACCACCGATGTAACGCATAGTCATCTTACCCTGATTGTTACGTCCACCTGACTTCTTGAGAGGCTCGAGGAGGGACTTTTCAGGTCTCTTAGCGGTAATATCGTCAAAAGCACTAATTACCTTATTTCTCTGTCCGGGAGTTACCGGTTTGAATTTTCTTACTGCCATTGCTTATTACCCCTTAAATGTTTGCGTAAAAATCAATCTTATCCTCGCCAGCAAGTGTCACATAAGCTTTCTTATAGTGATTTGCGCGACCCTTGAGCATACCAGCCTTGGTATAGCGAGCCTTTCTCTTACCGTGATAGTTTACAGTGTTTACGTCTGCAACAGTCACGTTATACATCTGCTCAACCGCAGCTTTGATCTGAAGCTTGTTGGCCTCGCGGTCAACAATGAATCCGTAACGGTTCAACTTTTCGCCCTGAACCGTCAACTTCTCAGTTACTATTGGCTTAATTAAAATTCCCATTTCTCAATCTGTTTATCGTCTGATTCTAGAAGCGAGGATCTCCTGTACGCCGTCAACAAGTACGAGTGAATTTGAGTTCATAACTGCGTAAGTGTTGATCTCGTCTACAGTGATTACCTTAACCTCAGGAAGGTTACGAGACGAAAGGTAAATATTTGAAGAATTCTCTGGAAGTACGAAGAGTACCTTTCTGTCACCAGCCTTGATGTTCTTAAGGATCTGGATGAACTCCTTAGTCTTAGGTGCTTCCATTGCAAATGGCTCAACCATTACGATTGCGTTCTCCTGAGCCTTGTAAGAAAGAGCTGAGAATCTTGCAAGCTGCTTGAGCTTCTTGTTGAGTTTCTTGCGGTAGCAACGTGGCTGAGGACCGAATACGCGTCCACCACCTACATAGATACCAGCCTTGAGTGAACCGTGACGTGCGCCACCTGAACCCTTCTGACGAATGAGCTTCTTAGTGCTGTAAGCAACCTCGCTACGGTCCTTTGACTTAGCTGTTCCCTGACGCTGGTTAGCAAGATACTGCTTAACATCGAGGTAAATAGCGTGGTCATTTGGCTGAATGCCGAAAATCTCCTCATTGAGAGTTACTGTCTTAGCAACAGTTCCATCGATTTTGTAAACTGACAACTCCATAGCTTAGTCCTCCACGATTACATATGAACCCTTAGCTCCTGGTACAGAGCCCTTTACTACGACAAGGTTGTTCTCTGGCATTACCTTGATCACCTCGAGGTTGAACACTGTTACGCGCTCATTACCCATATGACCAGCCATACGCATTCCCTTGAATACGCGTGAAGGCCAAGATGATGCACCGAGTGAACCTGGGTGACGAAGACGGTTGTGCTGACCGTGGGTTGTACCACCTACTCCAGCGAAGCCGTGACGCTTAACTACACCCTGGAAACCCTTACCCTTTGATGTTCCGACAACATCTACGAACTGAACACCCTCAAAGATGTCAGACACTGTAAGAGTGTCGCCGAGCTTAAGATCCTGAGCGAAGTCTGCCTTGAACTCAACAAGCTTGCGCTTAGGTGTGGTTCCTGCCTTTTCGAAGTGGCCCTTGAGAGCCTTGCTGGCGTGCTTTTCTGTAGTTTCGTCATAGGCAAGCTGTACAGCGGCATAACCATCTTTCTCTACTGTACGAATCTGCGTAACAACACACGGACCAGCCTCAATAACGGTGCATGGAATGTTCTTTCCATCGGCACCGAAAACGGAAGTCATTCCGATTTTCTTTCCAATTAATCCAGGCATTGGTTTTGTTTAATTAATTGATTATAAATACTTTATATCCCGCCTCACATTTTTGCGGGCTGCAAATATACGATTATTATTTTAATTTTCAACACTTTAGCGCAAAAAATTGTTAATAACTTTTACAAGACAAGCAATCGCCGCAGTTTCCTGCGACGATTGCATATCAATTTATATAACAGAAAGTTACCCTTATTTGCAGTTGATCATAAGTGTCTTGTCGCCTACCTGCATCCTGAACTGGCCAGGCTCGAGGGTCCACTCGCCCTTTGGATTCACGAATGCGAGGTCGCTGCCCTTGATCTTGAGAGCCACTGTCACGGTCTCGCCAGGCTGGATCTCCACCTTCTCGTATGCTCTGAGGCGTCTGTTCTCAGGAACCATAGAAGCCACCATATCGCGGCTGAAGAGCATAACCACTTCCTTGCCGGCCACCTTGCCTGTATTTGTCACGTCTACAGTGAACACAAGCTCTGTGTCCTTGCCGAACTCCTCGACAGAGCACTGGAGGTTGTCATACTTGAATGTGGTGTAGCTGAGTCCGTAACCGAACGGCCACTGTACAGAAACGACAGCGTTGTAGTCGTAAGCACCTTCCATAGTGTCGGTCTCCTCGCTGATCCTGTAGTCGTAAGTAGTGAGGGCAGCAGAGTGACGTGGATATGTGTAAGGAAGCTTGGCGCTTGGATTCGCATCACCTGCAAGGATGTTTGCAAGAGCGTCGCCACCGTAGTTGCTTGGGAGAAGGATGTCGATGATACCGTCAGCCAATGGCTCGATGTCATTGATGAGACGAGGACGTCCTTCGTTGAGGATGAGCACGATAGGCTTGCCTGTCTTTGCAAGTGCCTTCACAAGGTTGCGCTGGTTTTCAGAAAGCGCAAGGTCTGAAAGGTTGCCCGGAGTCTCGCAGTATGAGTTCTCACCGATGCAGGCGAGGATCACGTCTACGTTTCGTGCGGCCCTCACAGCCTTCTCGATCTCAGGAGCGTTCTCCTCCTCGTAGCTTCCTTCCGCAACATAAGTCACGCCCTGCTCGAGAACGACGTTCTTCTTGCCGAACTTGTTGCATACTGCTTCATAGATTGTGTTGTACTTCTCAGTGAATCTGTCTGCAAGATGTCCCTGCCAGCTGTAGCTCCATCCTCCGTTGAGGCAACGCATAGAGTTTGCGTTAGGACCTGTCACGAGGATCTTTACGCCCTTCTGGAGAGGAAGGATGCCGTTAGCGTTCTTGAGAAGGATCTCAGTCTCCTCTGCGGCAGCAGTAGCGATCTTCGCGAACTCCTCGCCTCCGAACATAGGATAGTTCTCGAGCGGAGTGTTAGGGTTCTCGAAGAGGCCGAGACGATACTTCAGACGGAGTACGCGGCGTGCAGCGTCGTCGATACGCTCCATCGGTACTCTACCCTCCTTCACGAGTTCGATGAGAAGGTCGCAGAAGCCGAGGTCGTATGGCTCCATTGTCATATCGATACCTGCGTTGATTGCAAGCTCGATAGCGTGCTTCTTGTCCACAGCCACACCTTCGCGGGTGTAAAGGTTATTGATGTCGTTCCAGTCGGTAACGATCATACCGTCCCAGTTGAGACCTTCCTTGAGCCAGCCTGTGAGGAGTTCCTTGTTAGCGTGTACAGGGATGCCGTTCACGCTGGCACTGTTCACCATAATAGTAAGGGCACCTGCCTCGACGCAAGCCTTGAAAGGAGCAAAGTTCTTCTCCTTGAGTTCAAACTCAGGGACATACGCAGGAGTTCTGTCCTTACCGGTACGAGGGTTGCCGTAGCCGAGATAATGCTTCACAGACACTGCGATGTTGTTCGGACCGATATGGTTAGGGTCATCACCCTGCATACCGCGAACTGCTGCAGAGCCCTGGATTGCATTCACGAGCGGATCCTCACCGTAGTTCTCCCAAACGCGTGGCCAACGCGGGTCACGTGAAAGGTCGACTGTAGGACAGTAAGTCCACGGACAGTTTGCCGCACGGCTTTCGTATGCTGTGATAACACCGGCATCGTAAGCTACCTGAGGGTTGAACGAAGCACCGACGTTGATGTTCTGAGGAAGATAAGTCGCACCCATTACATAAGATGCACCGTGGTTCTGGTCGAGACCGTATACGCAAGGAATGCCGATCTCTCTCATAGAGGCCTCCTGGATTGCACCGATGATTTCCTGCCATTTCTCAGGAGTCTGGCCAACTACAGGTGTATTGAGGATGGAACCCACCTTATACTTTCCGATTACTGTCTGAAGTTTTTCAGGATCAACGCTGAATCCCTCCGGACCCCAATTACCGACAACGTCGATGGCGATTTCAGTCATCTGACCTACCTTCTCCTCGAGAGTCATACCAGCGAGGGTCTTTTCGACAGCCTTTTCGATTTCAGGATCTGCCGGTATTGCAGGTTTGACCGCATTGTCCGAGCATGCCGCTACTCCAAGGGAAGCAAGCGCAGCTAAAATAAATCTGTTTCTCATAATTATGTGATTGTTACTTTGGTGATGATATTGAAGACAAACTTAATAAAACTTTGTGTAATTATCACTATATTTGCGCGGATATATATATTTATAGGTCTATGGTACTGGCTAGCATCGGTTTTCTGCAGATTTCACTTGCAGACATACTCGACATACTTCTTCTCGGAGTCATAATTTATGTGGCTTTCAGGTGGCTCAGAGGCTCTTCCGCAATGAGCATTTTCGTGGCTATCGTATCCCTGTATCTGATCCGAGTGATCACTGGAGCGTTCAATATGAGGCTTATGACCGCCATCCTGGATATGATCCTGGATGTGGGAGTCCTCGCCATCATCGTCATATTCCAGCCGGAGATCAGAAAATTCCTGATCAGGCTCGGCAACAGGTATATGAACAATGCCAAAGGACGTGCCATCATCGACAGGATCCTGGGAAGGAAGCAGACTGCCGCCATCGAAAGAAGCGAGGAGGTCAACGATCTGGCCGAGGCTTGCCGAAGGATGTCGGAGGACAAGACCGGAGCGCTCATCGTCATCACCCACAAGAACCCTCTTGAGGAGGTCATCAGTTCGGGAGACAGGATCGACGCCGGCATCCACCGCCGCCTGATTATGAACCTGTTCTTCAAGAACTCCCCTCTCCACGACGGAGCGCTTGTGATTTCAGGAGACAGGATCGTTGCGGCAAGATGTACCCTGCCTATTACGACAAGGACAAACATACCGGCCAGCTACGGAATGAGGCACAAGGCCGCGATAGGCATAACCGAGGAGACCGATGCGGATGCGGTAGTGGTATCGGAAGAGACTGGTAAGATTTCATTCGTCAGAAAAGGAAACGTTACGCCTATCCAGAACATAAATGAGCTTAAGCTTCTGCTTAACACAGCACTTGAGGAGGAATAATGGATATTGACAAAAGACTGGAACAGAAGATCGGATTTGACCGCGTGAGGCAGATCATTTCCGACAGGTGTTCGACTTCATATGCGACCGAGAGGGCCGCGACGGAGAAGTTCTCGACCAATGCAGCCGAGATCCGCCGCAGGCTTACCCTCGCCGACGAGATGAGGCTGATTATGATGTTCGAGGACGGGTTCCCGACAGGCGGCTTCATCGACTGCATAGATTTTCTGAAGCCGCTCGAGAGGAGCGCCTCTGCAATCGACCTGATCTCGATAAGGAAGCTCAGGACAATGCTCGACACATTGAGGAAGGTGACATCGTTTTTCGCCGGTGTCAAGGACGGAGTGTATCCGTGCCTCAAGAGAATGTCCGCACCGATTATGGGATTCCCTGAGGTGCAGAGAAGGATAGACGGCATCATCGACAGATACGGAGAGGTGAAGGACACCGCGTCTGACGAGCTTTACGAGATCCGCAGGTCACTGCGCGAAAAGGAGGGAGCGATCTCCCGCAGAATGAGCGCCATCCTCAGGAAGGCGCAGGAGGAAGGCATCGTGGACAGCGACGCAGGAGTGTCTGTCAGAGACGGCAAGATGCTTATCCCCGTGAGCGCTGCAAACAAGAAACGCATTCCGGGATTCATCTACGACGAGTCCGCTACAGGAAAGACAGCATACATCGAGCCTGCAGAAGTGGTAGAGCTCGACAACCAGATCAAGGAGCTCCAGTTCTCGGAGCAGAGGGAGATTCTCCGCATACTCCTCGAGTTCACAGAGTTCCTCAGGCCGTACATTCCGGAACTTCTGGATTCTGCAAGATACCTCGGAGAGATCGACTTCCTTATGGCGAAGGCCCAGATCGCTCTGGACTTCATCGCAGGTATGCCGATAATCTCGGAAAACGGAGAAATGAACCTCCGCAAGGCAAGGCATCCGCTTCTGGAAAGGGCGCTCAAGAAGGAGAAGAAGGAAATCGTCCCTCTTACAGCCACACTGACCCCTCAGAAGCACATCCTGCTCATCTCAGGACCTAATGCCGGCGGTAAGTCGGTATGTCTCAAGACTGTCGGACTGCTTCAGTATATGTTCCAGTGGGGTATGCTCATCCCGACATCGGAAGCATCCGAGATGATGGTCTTCGACAGGATAATGGTGGACATCGGAGACGACCAGTCCATCGAGAACGACCTCAGTACATACAGTTCGTTCCTCGTGAATATGAAGGATATGCTCGCGAAGGCAGATTCACGCACACTGGTGCTCATCGATGAGTTCGGCTCAGGCACCGAGCCTGCGGCCGGAGGTGCCATCGCCGAAGCGATCCTCAGCGAACTCGACAAGAGAGGCGCATACGGAGTCATCACGACACACTATACGAACCTCAAGCTGTATGCATCGGCAGATACAGGAGTGATGAACGGAGCGATGATGTTCGACGTGAAGAACATCGCGCCTATGTTCAAGCTCGAGATGGGACTGCCGGGCAATTCGTTCGCATTCGAGCTCGCCCGCAAGATGGGACTTCCTGAAACGATCATCAAGGATGCGGAGACAAGGGCCGGTGAAGAGTTCGTGGGAATCGAGCGCAACCTGCGCAAGATCGCCAGAAACCGCAAGGCTCTCGACGAGAAGCTCGAGAGGATCAAGAACACCGACAGGACCCTTGAGAACATCACAGACAAATACCAGAAGGAACTCCAGCAGATCAAGCAGCTGAAGAAGGAGATTCTGGACAAGGCCAAGAAGGAGGCCGAAGAGATAATCAAGGGCGCGAACCGTCAGGTGGAGAACACCATCAAGACCATCAAGGAGTCGCAGGCCGAGAAGGAGACCACCCAGGAGGCCCGCAAGGAACTTCAGGGCTTTATGTCCCTCCTTGCAGCCAAGAAGGAGCAGGAACAGAAGGACAAGGACGACTACATCGAGCGCAAGATCCAGCAGATCGACGCGCGCAGGGAGAGGCAGAAGCAGAGGAAGGCGCAGCGCGCCGACGACAGGGCCCAGCAGGAACTGCGCGAGCAGCAGGCCGAAAAGGAAAGGCTGGAGGCCTTCCGTTCGGCACCGCTCAAGGTCGGAGAGAAAGTGCGCGTGAAGGACAACGGAATGGTGGGAGAGGTCACCAAGGTGTCGGCCAAGGCAGTGGTCGTCATCATCGGCAACATCAGCAGCAAGATGCCGCACGACAAGGTCGAGAGGATTACTTCAAACGAGTTCAAGAGTGCTGTGAAGGAAGTCGCAAGACCTGTATCTACTGTGAAGGTCGACACATCCATCAACGAAAGGAAACTGAACTTCAGCACAGAGATCGACGTCAGAGGCGAGCGCCTCAACGACGCTGTCGAGAAAGTGACAAGATATGTGGATGACGCCGTTATGCTTGGAGTGTCAAGCGTACGAATCATTCACGGAAAGGGCACAGGAGTGCTTCGCGACGAGCTGCAGAAGCTCATCAGGACAATACCGGGAGTGGCGAATGTACGCGATGAGCACATCCAGTTCGGCGGCACAGGAGTTACAATAGTTACATTTGAATGATTATGAGGATAAATCTTAAATATACAGCCATCGCCGGAGCGATCATCGCAGTCGTAGCGTTCGGACTCGCCGCCATCACAGGAAAGGACAGTGCAAAGAAAGGCGAGATGGGACCGGAGGCGGTAGTGGAGGCCTTCAACAGGGCCGTTACAGCAGGAGACTGGAGCGCGGCCGAAGGCCTGTGCAACACAGTGTCGATGAAGGACTATCTCGAGAGTCATCAGGAGGCTTGGGAGACACTTCAGAAGGAGGACAGCACAGCATTGCAGATTGCCGCATCACTTCTTTCAGGAGCGGTGCTGAAATTCGGCAAGGTAGAGAAGGACGAGGACGGCAGAGCCGTACATTACACTCTGGAGGCCGACGGCCACAGAAAGGAGAGAAAAGCTATTGTGAAGAAGAACGGGGAGGGAGAATGGAAGATCGAAAACATTACAGACGCGATCTAGGAAAACTCGGAGAAGACATTGCGTGTGATTTTCTGCGCAGCATAGGTCACACGATACTGGAGAGGAACTGGAGAAACGGACATCTTGAGATTGATATCATCTCATTTGACACCGATGGAATACATTTTGTGGAGGTGAAGACCCGCAGACTCAGCGTACAGGCCCCTCCCCAGGACAATGTAAACTCCGCAAAGCAGTCAAGGATAGCCAAGGCTGCCAAAGGATTCCTCAAGACCGGAAAGGGGCTGCCCTACGGCGGACACGAATGTTTCTTCGATGTAGTTGCAATAACTTTTGACGGAGACAAAGCCAATACGGAATGGTTTCCGCAAGCATACATACCAATATATTTATAGTACACTAAAACATCATACTGATGAACATAAACAATTGCTATTGCGTGATTATGGCCGGAGGATCCGGAACAAGATTCTGGCCAGTCAGCAGAACTTCAAAACCAAAGCAGTTTCTGGACGTAGCGGACACAGGCAAGACCTTCATCCGCGAGACTTACGACAGATTCCTAAAGATCGTACCGAAGGAGAACATCATCGTCTCCACTGCAGCGAGATATCGCGATCTGGTACGAGCTGAAATACCTGAACTTAATGACAGCAATATCCTCTCGGAGCCTTATTCAAGAAGCACAGCGCCTTGTATCGCTTATGCGACTTATACGCTCCTGAAGAGAAATCCGGAAGCGAATGTCGTAGTGACTCCGAGCGACCACCTCATCGATGATGACGAAATCTTTGCTCAGACCATCCGTGACGCTTTCGAGTATGTAGAGCAGAACGATGTGCTTATGACTCTCGGAGTGGAGCCTACCAGACCGGACACCAACTATGGTTACGTGCAGGCGGCAGGCGGAAAGGAGGCGCTTGCAAGCGGCAATCCGGTGCCTGTGAAGACCTTCACAGAGAAGCCTGACAAGGAGATGGCAGAGATCTTCATCAATACAGGTGAGTTCTTCTGGAACGCCGGTATCTTCATCTGGAAGGCGAAGACCATCAAGGAGGAGATGGAGAAGCATCTCCCTGAGGTAACAGGACTTTTCAACGGATGGGAGGCTGCCATCGGATCGAAGATCGAGGGCGAGTTTGTTCTCAGAGCGTTTACCGACTGCGTCAACATTTCCATCGACTACGGTGTGATGGAGAAGACAGACAGAGCGTGGATCTTCCCTGTAAAGTTCGGCTGGCGCGACATCGGTACCTGGGAGTCTCTCTACAATTACCTCCCTGGCAAGGACGAAAACAGCAACGTCATCGAAGGTGAAAGAACTCTTCTCGAAGACACAAGAAACGTGATGGTCGTATCACCGGGCAAGAAGAAGCTCATCGCCATCAAGGGACTTGAAGACTTTATGGTCATCGACACTGAGGACGCTCTTGTGATCTGTCCTAAGGACGACAGACAGTTCAAGGACTTCATTTCAGGAATCGCAATGCCTGAATACGAGAAATACCGTTAAACTACAGAAAACATATATGGAGAAAAGAATACAGGCCGATATGGTATCGGCAATGAAGGCGAAGGAGACCGTGCGTCTCGCATCCCTCAGAGCGATCAAGGCTGCGATTATGCTTGCCAAGACTGCAGAGGGATCTACAGGAGAAGTGACAGACCAGGAGATCGTGAAGATCATCCAGAAGCTCGTGAAGCAGCGTAAGGAGAGCGCACAGCAGTATATTGACGCAGGACGTCCCGAGCTTGCAGAGAACGAGCTCGCAGAGGCAGCAGTAATGGAGGTTTACCTTCCTAAGCAGCTCTCGGAGGCTGAGCTTGAGGCCGAGCTTGCAAAGATCATCGCAGAGGTCGGAGCGACAACTCCACAGGAGATGGGCAAGGTGATGGGCGTAGCGACAAAGAAGCTCGCTGGCCTCGCAGACGGCCGTGCCATCTCAGCAACCGTAAAGAAACTCCTCGCATAATCCACTGCGAGCACAAAAATGACGTTTTTGTGCTCAAAATGTGTCAAAAGACATAAAATGCGCACAAATTTTGAGTTTCTGTGCGCGGGACAAACAAACGGAAGCATTGTTTATGGCAATGCTTCCGTTTTTATATGTCGTCTTTCTGCTATTCAAAGACGATCTGGCCGTCGGAGACTGAGACCTTGATGGCGGAGTCGCGGCGGACGTGACCGTCGAGGATCGCTTTTGCAAGAAGGTTCACGAGTTCCTTCTGCATCAGTCGCTTGATAGGACGGGCTCCGTATGCCGGTTCATACCCCTTTGTGCTCATATAGTCCTCGAACTCCTGTGTGAATTCGATAGTGACGCCGTTCTCTGCAAGCTTCTCCTGAAGGTCGCGGATCTGCATCCTCAGGATTTCACGTACATCTGTCTGGGACAGAGGCTCGAACATAATCACCTCGTCGATACGGTTCAGGAACTCGGGGCGGACAGTGCGCTTGAGCACTTCAAGCACCTCGTTGCGGCAGTCAGAAAGCATCTTAGTGCGATCTTCGCCCTCTGCAGGAAGATGCTCCATAAAGGTCTGGATTATGTCTGCGCCGACATTGGATGTCATAATCAGAATCGTGTTCTTGAAGTCCACAGTACGTCCCTTGTTGTCTGTCAGGCGACCGTCGTCAAGCACCTGAAGAAGGATGTTGAACACATCCGGATGTGCCTTTTCGATCTCATCCAGAAGCACCACCGAATACGGCTTGCGTCTTACCGCCTCGGTCAGCTGACCACCCTCATCATAGCCTACATAGCCCGGAGGCGCTCCCACAAGTCTGCTGACTGAATGACGCTCCTGATACTCGCTCATATCGATGCGGGTCATCATTGCCTCGTCATTGAAGAGGAACTCCGCCAATGCCTTCGCCAACTCTGTCTTTCCCACACCGGTAGTACCCATAAACAGGAACGAGCCGATAGGCCTCTTCTCATTCTGAAGGCCTGCCCTTGAGCGTCTTACAGCATCAGACACGGCCTCGATGGCGGCATCCTGACCCACTACCCTTCTATGGAGTGCATCTTCCATACGGAGCAGTTTCTCCCTCTCGCTCTCAAGCATACGGCGCACCGGAATGCCGGTCCATTTTGCAACGACCTCTGCGATGTCCTCCGGTGTTACAGCCTCTGTGATGATGGGATTCTCGATGGATTCCTGACGGATGGTCAGCTCATCGATCCTCTTCTGTGCCTCAGCCATCTTTCCGTAACGGATCTCCGCCACTTTTCCGTAGTCGCCTGCCCTTTCGGCATTATGCGCCTCAATCTTATAGTCCTCGATGCGCTGACGTGCGCTCTGGAGTTCCGAAAGGATACCTTTCTCCTCCTCCCATCGCTTACGGAGGCCTTCGCGCTCCTCATTGAGATACTTCAGTTCGCTCTTGATCTTGTCCATCTTCAGGGACACGCCCTCTCTCTTGATGGCTTCCTTCTCAATCTCCAGCTGACGGATGCGGCTGTCGAGTTCCGCTATAGGTTCAGGGACGGAGTTCATCTCAAGGCGGAGCTTTGAAGCAGCTTCATCGACGAGGTCAATGGCCTTGTCCGGGAGGAAACGGTTAGTGATGTATCTATGAGAAAGCTCTACGGCAGCAATAAGCGCGTCATCCTCGATGCGCACCTTATGGTGGTTCTCATAACGCTCCTTGAGTCCTCTCATAATAGAGATTGACGCTGCAGGAGACGGCTCATCCACCATAACCATCTGGAAACGGCGCTCCAGAGCCTTGTCTGCCTCGAAGTATTTCTGATACTCGTCCAGGGTTGTGGAACCGATTGTCCTCAGTTCGCCTCGCGCAAGCGCCGGCTTGAGAATATTGGACGCATCCATAGCTCCGGACGTACGGCCAGCACCCACAAGAGTGTGGATTTCATCGATGAAAAGGATCACTTCTCCGTCGCTCTCCACGACCTCCTTCACCACGCCTTTAAGGCGCTCTTCGAACTCTCCCTGATACTTTGCTCCCGCTATAAGTGCACCAAGGTCAAGCGAATATATCTTTCTGCTCTTGAGATTCTCCGGCACGTCACCATCCACGATCTTCTGAGCGATACCCTCCGAGATGGCCGTCTTGCCCACTCCCGGCTCACCCACAAGAATAGGATTGTTCTTGGTCCTCCTGCTGAGGATCTGCAATACCCTTCTGATCTCCTCGTCCCTTCCGATAACGGGATCGAGCTTACCCTGCGCCGCCCTCTCATTGAGATTGACAGCGAACCTGGTAAGATTTTCAAACCTGTTTTCTGCCATAATCGTTATTGTTTTCTACTTCAACTTACTTTCAATCCCCCGACCGAGTCGGGGATGATATTACACAATGCAGTAATAGCCGTCTGCTCAAACGAACAGACGGCTATAATAAGTCAAAATATATTCCAAACAGGTTTTACTGACAAAATGTCAGCAGGAACCGGACTTGATTACTCTGCTGACTCCTCAGCTACTACAACCTCAGCTGGGTTCTCTGCATCTGGAGTAGGGAAAGCTACTTCCTCAACAGCCTCAGTCTCAACCTTGCTTGAGAAGTCTGTTGCCTTTACATTAGAACCTGTAGAGAATGAAGTTGCAATCGATACGATGAAGATGAAAGCAACAAGACCCCAAGTGATCTTCTCAAGAATGTCAGTAGTCTGACGCACACCGAAAGTCTGGTTACCAGCTGTAAAGTTGCTTGCAAGTCCGCCACCCTTTCCGTTCTGAAGAAGCACGATGAGTGTGATCAGCACGCTAGCTACAAGGATGAGCACTGTAAGAATTGTAAAAAGTACGTTCATATCGTCTTAAAAACTAATTGATTTCCTCTAATTTTTGAATAAGGGTTGCAAAGTAAGCACTTTTTTCTGGATATGCCAAAATTAGTTTTGAATAAATGCGCTTAGCCTGCTCATAATAACCCTGTTCTGCGTATATCTGGGCCAATGTTTCTGTGTAGAATTCCAGATCGTGTGTGATGGAATCGACCTTCTCCGGCTTGTCCTGTCTTGCCTTTGCGGCATACCTCGAGAACACGTGGTCATCCGATTTGCGGACCTTGTCGTATTCTTCCTGCGAGAAGTAGTCTCCGACTCCGGCATACACCTTTCTCTTTGGCTCCTGCACCGGCACCTCAACTTCCTTCTTTTCGGAGATATATGACTTCAGAAGTCCCTCAACATCAGCATCTTTCCAGTCCTGGCTCCTGCCGGCACGCATAATCGCGGCGAGCTTGCCACGCGAGCCGACATACATTGCGGCATCGGCATACTGGGTCTCACCCCAGGAGTCACCCATCTGGCTCATCCTCACACAGAGTTCTTTGCGCGCACCTCCGAACCAAGGATAGAGGTTCACGACTCCGATGAGCTCGTCAAGAGTAAGTTTCCTAATGTCAATGTATCCCATACCGTTACCAGTTTGCTACAGTTGCATTGAAGATGTCGTCGCAGAGCTGCTCCACGATATCCTCACAAAGTTCCGCCTCTACTGCATCCAAAGCGGTCATCGCATCGAAGTCCGCATATGCCGAGAACGACTTGTCCGGAAAATCATCCTCCGGATATTTCCTGTTTGTAAAAGCGATCTTCACGTTCACAGTGAGACGGTTCATCGCCGCCTGCTCGTTCGCAGTCACCGCTGTCGCCTTCACGTCATATCCGGTAACAGCACCTGTGATCTCAAGGTCACCGTCCATATCCACGAGCTCGAGTTTGGTCAGTTTGAGGAACTTCTCCTGAAGCGCCTCTGTGATCTGGTTGCTCAACGAAGGGTTCACCTTGAGCGCCTTGTACTCAAAGTAATTGATAGTCACAGTCTTGACATCCGGCTGGATAGATGTTCCTGTGAACGAATATATACCGCACGAGTGCACGATCATAGCCGTCACACTCAACGCCAGCACGACTCCGAGAGTCGCGATTATTTTTCTTCCTGTCATCATTTTCTAACTCAACTGCTTGATCTTACGGTACAGCGTCCTCTCCGAGATTCCGAGCTCAGCTGCGGCCGCCTTCCTGTTGCCTCCGTGCTTGCGCAGCACCTTCTCGATGAGATCAAGGTTCGCGCTCTTGATAGAGAGATCCTCCGGTCCCTGCTCCTCGTAATCCTGTTCTTCCGGGTCTTCGCTCCAGTCACGCACCGGCTCCTGCTCCTGCGGAGCGGCTATCGCCGGCGCCTGGCCTCTGCCGAGGCCCGCCTTCGCAACCACCTCCTTCAGATAGTCGACGTCCTGCTTGAGCTGAAGCAACGTCCTGATGATCGCCTCCCTCTCTCCGGACTCGAACTTCTCCTGTGCCTGCACTGTCGCAGGGAGAAGATTAGGCTCCTCCTTAGGGATATATGCAGACAGTACATCAGTATCTATCTGGCATTTGTCTGCACCGGGAGCAATTTTTCCAGCCTCGAGAGCCGAAATCGATTCGGCCACATTCTTGAGCTGGCGGATATTGCCCGGCCACCTGTATTTGCGAAGCTTGATCGATGCCTCTTCCGTAAGTGAAACCTTGGCCATTCCGTATTTTGCAGAGAAGTCCGAAGCGAACTTGCGGAACAGCAGGTTGATGTCTCCCGGACGTTCACGAAGCGCCGGCATAGAGATCGACACGGCGTTCAGTCTGTAGTAAAGATCCTCACGGAACTTGCCCTTTGACACAGCGTGCATCAGGTTCACGTTTGTCGCCGCAATCACTCTCACGTCTGTCTTGAGCACCTTGGAAGAACCCACTCTGAAGAACTCTCCCGACTGAAGCACCCTGAGGAGCTTTGCCTGCGAAGAAAGGGGAAGCTCTCCGATCTCATCGAGGAAGATCGTACCGCCGTCCGCCTCCTCGAAATAGCCTTTGCGCATCTCGTTGGCTCCGGTGAACGAACCTTTCTCGTGACCGAAAAGTTCCGAATCTATGGTACCCTCCGGAATCGCTCCACAGTTGATCGCGAAGTACTTTCCCCTCTTTCGAGGACTGTTCTGGTGAATGATGCGCGGAATGTTCTCCTTTCCGACTCCGCTTTCACCCGAAACAAGTACGGTGATGTCCGTTGGCGCCACAGCAACAGCAACTTCCAACGCTCTGTTGAGCGCCGGATCATTGCCGATAATATCGAATTTATTCTTTAGACTCTGTAATTCCTGATTGGTCATAACGGCGCAAAGTTACGAAAAGACGGCAAAATAACACCCGCGTTCTTAAAAAATATAAAAATATTGCTATCTTTGCGCGGATATAGGCTTAAAACAAACCATTAATTTTAGCTAAAATATGAGAAAAAACATCAATTTCTTTTTCGCCGCTGCTCTCGGCTTCGCTGCAATCGCTTGTAGCTCACCAGAGAAGATGGCTGAACAGGCAGAGAACGTAACTGTGAAGTGCGAGCCTGCTGTACTTGAAGTTGTAGGCGGCGCTATCGACGCTACAGTTTCAGTTACTTATCCTGAGGACTATTTCCATCCAAAGGCTATCCTCGAGGTTACTCCGGTAATCGTATTCGACGGTGGCGAGGTTAAGATGGAGCCATTTATGTTCCAGGGTGAGAAGGTAGAGGATAACTACGAGGTTGTTCCTTCAGAGGGTGCTACAATCACTAAGAAGGTTCACTTCGAGTATGTTCCAGGTATGGAGCAGTGCTACCTCGAGCTCCGTGGTGTTGCAACTAACAAGAAGCAGTCTGCTGAGCTTCCTTCAAAGAAGGTTGCTGACGGTGCAAACACTACTTATATGCTCGTTTGCCAGAAGGGCAAGCTCGATCTCAAGGCTGACAACTACCAGGAGATCATCAAGCAGACAGCTGAGGGTCAGATCCTTTATCAGATCAATAGCTCAACTGTAAGAAACAGCCAGCTCAAGGGCCAGTCAGTTAAGGACTTCCAGGCTGCTCTCGACGAGATCCTCGCTAACGAGCGCAAGACTCTCGTAAGCACTGACGTTGTAGCTTACGCTTCACCAGACGGAAAGGAGGATCAGAACGCTAAGCTTTCTGACAACCGTTCTAAGACTGCTGAGAAGGCTTACGGCAAGGTAGTAAAGGGCAAGGAGATGACTGGTGACGTTAACGTTTCAAGCATCGCTGAGGACTGGGAAGGCTTCCAGGAGCTCGTTGCTGCTTCTGACCTCGAGGACAAGGATCTCATCATCCGCGTTCTTTCTATGTACAGCGACCCAGCTGTTCGCGAGAAGGAGATCAAGAATATGTCAGCTGTTTACTCAACTCTTGCTAAGAAGGTTCTCCCTGAGCTCCGTCGTGCAAGATTCATCGCTAACGTAGAGTACCAGAACTACACTAACGAGGAGCTCCTTAAGCTCATCGAGGAGAACATCGACGTTCTCGACGAGACTGCTGTTCTTCGCGCTGCTACCCTCGTTAAGGATAACGACCAGAAGGTAGCTCTCTACAAGAAGGCTGCTGAGAAGTTCAACAGCAACGCTGCACAGTACAACCTCGCTGTTACTTACATCAAGATGGACGAGCTTGCAAAGGCTGAGGCTGCTCTTGCTAAGTGCGCTCACGATGCTGACTGGAGCAACGCTAAGGGTGTTATCGCTCTTCGTGAGGGTAACCTCGACGAGGCTACAAACTGCTTCAAGGCTGCCAACAACAAGACTTCAAAGGCTAACCTCGCAGTTGTTGACGTTCTCAAGGGTGACTACGCTGCTGCTGCCGCTAAGCTCGGTGACTGCAAGTGCTACAACGCTGCTCTCGTAGCTCTCCTCAACGGTAACTACGCTCCTGCTGCTGCCCTCACTTGCGAGTGCCCACAGGTTGCTTACCTCAAGGCTGTTGCTGCTGCACGTCAGGGTGACGCTGAGGGTGTAAAGACTAACCTCGAGGCTGCTGGAAAGTGCGAGAAGCTCGCTGAAAGAGCTGCTAAGGACGTTGAGTTCGCACAGTACAGATAATTCTGAATACGACAGAATACAATATAGGGCGACTGGTTTTCCAGCCGCCCTATTCTTTTTTATATATAAGGTATCGATTACTGTCTGAGACTCTTGATCAAGGTATAGAGACGCATTCCTGCCCAGATGAGGATGAGTATATAGCCACCGAGGAGAAGTTTAGCGTTTGACGAATCGAGTCCGGCCTTGATGTGAAGAATCATAAATGCCACGACTGCTACAAGCAGAACGGCCATAAAAGCCGTATAGAGTAATTTCAAAATTCTGTTTCCCATTGTCTTGTGTTTTTGTTGGAATTGTAAAGGTAGGAATTTTTGAGTTATTGCGTAACTTTTCATAATTTCGCATAGTAATAAATGTCTGAAATATGGGTATCGTCTACATCATAATCGCCGCTTTCGTATCGGCACTCATCGCCGGAATCGGCGCCTGGAGCATCACACGTTCAACCTTCCTCGCACGCATCAAGGCTACCGAGCAGATGCACGCCAAGGAGATGGAAAATTCCGAAAGGCTGGCGCAGCAGGCTCAGGCCAACTACGAGAGGGCTCTGAAGGAGATGAAGGAGACCGTCGTGGCGAGTATGACCGCAGAGACCGAGAAGATCCTCAAGAAGCGCGAGCAGGAACTGGCGAGCGGCAACCAGACCACAATGGACGGCATTCTGAAGCCTCTCAAAGAAAGCATCTCGGCTATGGAGAAGGCAATGAAGGACAATGCCGTGACTCATCTTGAAAATACGACCAAGCTTTCTGAGCAACTCAAGCAGGCAGTGAAGGATATGCAGGAGAAGACTTCTGACGTAGGAAAGAAGGCGGACTCCCTGTCTGAGGCACTGACCGGAAGACCTAAGGTGCAGGGATGCTTCGGAGAGAACTTCCTCGACGCCATTCTGGCGGGAGAGGGACTCCAGGAGGGCATCCACTATACAAGAGAGGCTGCGAACGAGGATCTCAGCAGACCGGACTTCGTTTTCCACTTCAAGGACGGATTCGAGCAGAAGGACCTCATCGTAGACTCGAAGGTCTCGCTTACAGCCTTTGTGGACTATATGAACGCTACAGATCCGGCAGAGAAGACTGCTGCGCTTGACAGACATATAAAGAGTATCCGCAAGCACATCGACGAGCTCGCAAAGAAGGATTACGCAAAGAAGAACGCCAAGTCCTTCGCAGACTATGTGCTGATGTTTATGCCTCGTGATATGGCGTTCAGAGTGGCTCTGGAGGCCGATCCTATGCTTTGGCAGGAAGCATATCAGAAGAACGTGCTCATTTCTACCGAGCAGACCATTATGCCGTTCCTGAAGATTATGCAGCTGACCTGGAACAAGTTCCATCAGGACACAAACACCCAGAAGATCACCCAGGCCGCTCAGAATATGATCGACCGCGTGGCGGACTTCTACGACCAGTACATCGAGCTCGGAAAGAAGCTCAAGGCGGTGGGCACAGCATACAACGGAGGCGTGACAAAGCTCCAGGACGGAGGCCGCAGCATCACCACATCCGCAAGACAGGTCATCTCGTTGGGCACCAAGCTCAGCAAGGGCAAGGAGCTCAACATCCCTGAGGAAATCCCTGAAATCGGTTCCGCTGAATAGTTCCGCTATGGCAAAGAAGATTGAAAAGACCAATGCCGCCCGCCTTCTTGACAAGGCCAAGATAGCATACGACCTTATCCCATACGAGTTTGACGAGAACGACCTTGCAGCTCAGCACGTTGCAGACAGCCTCGGCCAGCCTATCGAGAGGGTCTTCAAGACTCTTGTCCTTTTTGGAGACAAGACCGGGCATATCGTATGCGTCGTTCCAGGCAATGCGGAAGTGAGCCTCAAGGCTTTAGCCAAGGCATCCGGCAACAAGAAGGTAGAGATGATCCTGATGAAGGACCTTCTCGCCGTAACCGGATATATCAGAGGAGGCTGCTCCCCTATCGGTATGAAGAAGCGCTTCCCTACCTATTTCCACACCAGCGCACTCGAGTTCGACAGCATCTATGTCAGCGCAGGTGTCAGGGGGCTTCAGATAGAAATAGCCCCCGACAAACTCATTTCGTTCGTCGGAGGCCATATAGCGGATGTCGCTTCCTTTGAATAGCCCTATTCGAAAGAGTACATCAGATTCTTTCCGTTTCCATAAAGGCAGTTTCTGACTTTCAGTTCACCAGAGAGCACAGGCACCATTGCTGTCTTTCCTGCAGGGAAGATATAAAGTGCGTCGCCCTGATCCATTGTATAGGTAATGTCGGAAATGTTTGTCACTTCCATTCTTCCGTTGCCCAAGTTCCTTACTTTCAATGAAGCAGAAATAAGTTTAGTGAGATATTCAGCATCTCCCACAAGCGTTCCGTGGAAGAATGCGAGAGCTCTACGTGCATCAAGAGCCTCTCTGATGGCTTCTTCGCTTCTTTCTGTTGCAAACACCAGCGTCATCGGACGCACCCAGCGCTCGCGGTCAGCATAGTCGATAGCTACAGGACCGTGGATGTCGGTATTCGCCATAGGGGCAATGCCGTATTCCTTGTACCAGTCGAATGTGAGCGGGTACGATTCCATACAGTTATAGAGTTCATATGCTGAAATCTTGCCCTGCCTCAGGAGTTCCTCGTGTACAGGGTACATTGTAGACTTGTTGTCTGGCCATCCCGGATGGTTCCAGATGATGTATCCTCCCTGCTCCAACGCGATGTCGATAGCTTTAAGAGGGTCGTCTACGTCCAGTTTGTCGGCGTCCTTGATAAAGATAGCATTCAGATGGCCAAGAGGCTTTCCACGTGTGATTTCTGTGCCCTTGATGAGGATGAAGCCGTATCTGTCAGCCTCTTCCTTCGCTATGTTGAATGATTCGTTGTGGCCGGCCTTCACGATATTGCTGTGAGGTCTGTACTCGAGGTGATCAGTCATCGCAATGGCATCCAGACCCTCCTGCCAGGCCTCCTGTACTCTTACGGACGGCCATACGGATCCGTCAGAGAAGGATGTATGGATGTGGAAATCACATTTTAGAGTATGATAACCATCGAAGCCAGGTATTGCAATCTCATTGCGATACTGTGACTGGTTAGTGTGGTCATACTTGTGGACGTCGTCGTTCGACATCTGGGCGTTAGCCATCACAGGCAGCGCTAAAGCGAGTAGAAAGAGCAATCTTTTCATAAAATCTATCTATTATGTACAGCAAATTTATATATTTGTATGAACTTTTGCACACACATTCACATTTTACATACACAATTTCAATTTCCCGGAACCTTTATGAATAAGTTTCTGTTAACTTTCCTATTGCTTATCGCAGGAACTGTCTGCAGCGCCCAGATCGCGCCTCCTAAGCAGATAGACACCCTCTTCATCACGTCGATCCGCCACGATGAATTCGACATTCCTAAAGACCAGTGGCCTTTTGAGATCATCTGCAAGTCCAAATCAGACTTCACCATCGGCGAAACCACCTACAGCATCTTCGAGGTGAACAAATGGGGCAAGACGTCTCACTACTCTATCCGAGACAACAAGAAAAGGATGATGACCGAGCTCTGGCTGACGACAGGCAACCTCAACAAGTTCACTCTCGTGCTTTTCGACGGTTATGAGATCTCCTGCATCTCAAGCAAATACATCCCTGTAGAGAAATTCAATACGCAGCCTTGCGTGACGACCTGTTCAATGGACGGTCGAGATCTCGAATCTGTGGAATTCCCTGACTTCGTATGCCACGCAGACGGTGAAGTGACCATACTGGTTCAGGTGGACAGGACCGGCAAGGTGACCGGAACAAAAGTGCTCGACGACGTTTCCGACCAGAACAAATGCCTGCGCTACTTCGCCACAAGATCTGCAAGCCTCGCCAAGTTCTCACCATCTGAAAACGGACCGGAACTTCAGTACGGAGAGATCGTCTATGAGTTCAAGCGCGACAAGTCTTCGAAGGAAAAGAAATACTACGCCGGCTTAAGAGAAAAATATCCTTGGTTGCCATAACCATAATTCTTCCATAAGTAATGTCACTGGGCTATTTTCCGTTTGGCAGAATATTTTCTAAGTATTTATAATTATGAAAGTACATTTCCTTGTATTAGCATTAGGGCTATTTGCAATTTCTTGTAATGAGGCACTAGAAGAAAAAATAGATATTGACTACTCCTGGTGGGGAGAGGACATCGTTTACAATGAAAGTTCACAAGACTTTGATTTAACTATCTATTATGACCAACGTGAGTTTTCATTTCATATACCGTCTGGTGACTCCCATAAGTTTTATCACCCCTCGTTTAATTTCCATATTTGTGTAACCAATGTAAGTGATTCATTAAGAATAAAATTCTCAGATGGAACAGAGATTAAAGCTCGACAAGGCGACAAACTTATATACGGAGAATACACGAAAGAGGAAAAAGAATATTGGGCAGACATTGAAGGCAAAAAATATTTAGAAGACGAGAAATATCCCATATATCATTACAAAATTCATAAACCTTAAGAAAAAGACCTACCACGGTATTCCCAGCAAAAGCGTGCCAGGTGTTGCATAAAAAACGAGGCTGACATCAAAGTCAATTGACTTCTTGTCAGCCTCGTTTTTATTGGTTTTACCTGCGGGTAAATCGCGGAAGTCTGTCAAGAGGGACATCGATTATGTATGTCCTGCCTCCTCTGTATACTTTTCCGAACTCGTCCGTCCAGTTGCCTTTCGGGAGCTTCACAGAGCGTGATGTGCCGGTATCCATTACCGGAGCCACGAGAATCTTGTCACCGAGCATATACTGATCATTGCACTCCTCGAAGCCTTGACCAGGGAATTCATAATCCATCGCACGGACAATCGGTTCGCCGGTCTGAGCGGAATATTCCGCACAACTTAATATATATGCGCCCATTTCCTGATGAAGCAGTGCATATTTCCTGCAGATTGCAAGGTTTTCCGGGCTGAGGATTCTCCAAGGAGCCACCGAGAACTGCATCATAGGCATCATCGAGTGGATCTGGCAGGAACGGACGATCAACGCCTGGTCGAACTTGTCCTGGTCTATATCAATGAAACTTCCGAACTGACCGCCTCCGATCATATCCGGACAAGTGAAGGCGTGTCCAAGAAGGCCTGCGGAAATCATTGACGGAACAAGTCTGGCAACTCCATCCCAAGAATACTCCTTATCTCCAAGTCGCTGCACCAACGCCTGGCCGCCCATCTTCCAGCAGGCACGGAACTCATTGTATGGAAACTGAAGTCCGAACTTTGCCCAAAGCTCTGTCTGTTCAGTGTCGTATGACTTTCCATCGAACGGCAGGACGTCCTTCGCCTGGTATCTTTCCGGATCTCCCGCGTCAAACTTGAAGCCGTCGATTCCATATTCCTCCTGCATACCTTTCAGGATGCCGGTATAATATTCGAATGCCTCCGGATTGCTGAGGTCGTAGCAGGCACTCTGGCCGTTCCACCAGTCAAGTATTGCAGGGCGTGATCCGGACTCGTCAAGGACAAGATATCCCTTATCTCTGAGAAGACGGTACTCCTGGCTGTCCGGTGACACGAACGGACAGACCCAGAGCATAATCTTGAAGCCCATTGCGTGCAGTTCGTCCACCATAGCCTTCGGGTCCGGGAATCTGTCCGGACGGAATTCGAAGTTGCCGTAATACTTCTGCCAGTTGTCATCTACCATAAGGATGCCTGTAGGGAAACCGTTGTCAACGATACCGCAGGCATACTTCATAATGTCCTCCTGGTTCTGGTTGTAGACCAGTTCAATCCAGGTATTATACTGCGGCACGGAGAAGAACAGTTCAGGAGGCACAACTCCAGACGCAGGCATATGAGCCTTGGAAGCCGCACAGAACGCATCTTTCAAGGTAGTGCCGGCCTCAACAAGTTCCACTGCTCCCCTTGCGGCCTTCGCGCTGATCACACCGTCTTTGATAGTCACCGAAAGAGGGCTGTCGCTCCAGATATACCTTCCTTTGTTGGACACAAGAAGCGGAGTCGTCTGGTTGTTGAAGTTCTGAGTCTGGTGATTGAAGTGAACAGACGTCTGGGCATCAAAAGGCATAATGTTGCCGAGATCCGTCACCGATCCCCACCACTTCTCGCCATCCAGCATCTTCACTTCAAGGGACACGGAGTCGGCGTTTTGAGCCACAGCGCCTAGCGCCATTGTCAGAAACGACAGAATGAAGAAGATTCTTTTCATAGTATATTCAGGTTTGAAACATATGTTATAAGACACCTATTCGCGGACGCAGCGGATGGCCACCGCATTGGCCCTGCGGAAGACGGTAGATATGATTGGAGTGCCATTGCGGACACAGAGCACACTACCGTAGTTGATGTTGAAAGGATCTGACGACCAGTAATATCCGAAATTGCCTCTGTTTCTAGGTTCCCCCTCTGCGTAATCCAGATAGCCTGTGGCAGGCAAGAAGATGCGGGCAGCATCCGGATTATCGGACGCGCCGTCAACGAACCAATAGCCATTCAAGCCCTCCGGACCAACTGTCCACTGTGAAGTGCTGTTATTCGGCAATGTCGTAAGGGCTTTGAGTTCTGCATCATTCGGTATGCGCCAGCCTGCCGGGCAAGGGTCATATGAAGATTTCACCGGACTGTCTTCCGATCCCACGTTCCAGAGCATTCCATCGTGAGGGTTAGCCCAATCGTTTGGAGTTGCAGCAGTTCCCGTGTAGAACACATTGTAGTTGCTGTAATCGTTGCCCATTTCAGGAGTGATGTCGCCGCCTGTTTCAATTACAGGAATTGATGCATCTGAATTATCGTATCCGAAGCCGAATCTTCTGCCCCACTGATACATCTTTCCGTACTTGTAGTCATCTTTGTGGTAGCCGCAGTTGACAGGAGCCCAAGTGACTCCACCGACAGTTATTCCCTGGCCGTGATTGATGCCGTATTCATCCACATAATCACCTGTCTGAGCATAGAAATCCGAAAGCGACAACTCAGGCATTGCAAGAAGGCTTGAGCGGAAGACGGTGTTGGTCTTTGATGTCGAAATCACGTAAGTCTTCTTGTTGGTATCGGTCACCAAGACGGTAAAACCGTTGGTGAAAACGACCGGAGGGAGGGAGATAATGAAGGTGGTCGCAGCGCTTTCCTTAAGCTGAGTTCCATATTTTCCGCAGATGTAAGTCACTGATGTCAAGGCGTCTGAAGACATTGTGATCTTCGGCTCCGAGTTGTCTGCATAGGCAGTGACAGTGGCGGGGCCGGAAAGTTTCTCGGAGTTGCCTCCAAGAATCCTGATGGTTGTGATCCGCTGGGTTCCCTTGAGCTGAAGCTTCATCCCGCCAAGCACATTACGGAAGGAGATGTTGTTGTTCTCGCTGGCCGCAACCATCGCCATAGCGCCGTTGTCGAAGCTCTCTTTGACATAGTTCTGTTCGGTCGGAAGCACTACATTCAGAGAGTAATCAGAACCGGATTTCTCCACTTCCACGACGTCGGAATATGGGTAGTATACAACATTGTGATCCAGATCGCCATTTGAAGAAAGAGTGCCGGAAACCTGTTTGAAAACAGCAGTGGTCTGACCCGCAGATGAACTTTCGATCTGATATTTCTGTCTGTTTGAGGACTGCATAAAAGCCGCCACCTGATCGCCGCTTGACCAACGGATGTTCTTGTCCGCATCCATACTGGTCTTGGTGGCATCAACGTCTTCGATGGTCGCGTGAAGCGATCCGTATCCAACTGACTGTGTAGGGATTTCTGCCTTGTTGCAGGCAGCGACAGTCATAGCTGCCGCAAGAATTACGAGGAGTTTTTTCATACCTTTTCGATTTGAAAGATTACCAGGCGCCCTCGTTTTCGTCGAGACCTTCAGTTCCCGCAGGTGACGACAGACTGGAGCACAAAACTCCTTCAGAATTCAGTTCCAGCACTTCTACGGCCGGAGATTGGTATAGTTCCTTTTTCATAGTTCAGTATGTATCAAACTTGATTTCCTTAAAAACATCGCAAAGATAATGAATTATCTTTTAGTGCTTTGGACCTGTATAGACAAGAATCCCCGGTCATCGTTATGATGATCGGGGACATATTGTAAAGAACAGTATCTAGAAACGCCAACCCAGGCCGGAAATGAAGCCGCACCACGCACTGCCTAGTCCCAGTTCGAGATACCACGATATCTTCTTGCCTATCGCCATTCCCGGCGTAAATTGAAATGCTGTATAGTATTTGGTATAGTCCTCTGTATGAATGACGCCTGGTCCTAAACCTACACCAGCATAAACTCTGACTACAGCATCATACTTAGTAGTAAACTTGACGGTCGGCATTACTGAGAAGACCTCCGTTCTGTCGACACCCAGAGTCACGCAATCCTCCTGATACCTCTTTTCGTCACGCCAAGAATGTCTGTAATTGGCCTTGCCGCCCACGGTCAGCCACGGCTTTATCTTGACGTCAAAGTCGGCAGAAAAGATTCCCACGGTCCTCAGCGGCCCCCAGGTGGTTTCCCCCGATGTGTCCTCACCCATAATGGTAATGAAAGTCAGCAGGTCACCTGGAGTCCATCCCAGTCTCGCCTCATAATCATACCCTTGGGAAGAAGCTGTTCCACCTGCAATAAGCAGAGCAACAAGAATCATCAGCAGTCGTTTCATAATCAGATTTGGATTTTAGTTCTGCACATCACTCATATGCAAATATAACACTTTTACCGGATGGAGTATATCGGAGTTCCATAAGGTCGATGATCTCACCGTTTCTCTGTGTTTCTATGACAAAGACGCCGCTGCCTTCCGGGAGGTCGGAATTTTTAATGTTATATTCGTTTATTATCTGAGGATCAATGATTGTCATCGGTCCTTTCGGAGTAGATATGCTTGCAGTGATCTTATCGCCGTCAGGATATGATGTCTGGCACTCGGCTGTTGCCTGTGCATCCACACTGAATACATTTTTACCGGCTTCATTGCGTCCCTCAAATGTCACAGTAGTGTGAATGTCGTTTTCGTCATATTCGCTTGAGGTCAGCTTCCAGGACTTTTCTCCCACTTTCTCGTAGATAATGTCGGACTTCCAGGAAGCATCTTCATCAAAGAAACTCTTTCCATATGTATAGACTGTTCCCAGACCTCTGACATTGAATGTGACATCATCCTCGTGGTAAAACCTCTGGCGATGCCATTCGAATTCATCACTTTGCTGTTCCTGAGGTGTTGCCTTTATGTATCTATCGAGTTCGACCAACAGATTGATTTCAGCAGACGGTCGAAGGATATGTGCATTGAACATTTCATATGTGTATGCCTCCATCCGTGAATAGGTATGGCCGTTTGGTGTGCCATTTTCAAGTCGACATCCGGCAAACAGCACCGATGCTATTGCAAATAATATTATAAATCGTCTCATAGCAAATCAGTTTAGAATCTAAAACCAACACCAGCCATAGCACCGGTATACATCATTCCGATACCAAACTCACAGAAGCCGAACACTTTCCTTCCGACCTCAATGCCTACCGGATTCAATTGAAATGCAGGCATAATTCCTGGTTCTTTATCCAGGTCATATCCGGCCAGAACGCCTAGTCCAACCGCAGAATACATCTTGACCAGGTCTCTCCTGACCCAGTTGAATCGAGCCTGTGGCACCAGATAAAGGAAAAGGCTGGTATCAGTGCCGGTCCTTTCCGATGTTACGGCATCTGCTTTTCCCTGCCAAGTGAAATTGGCGGACAGGGTCAGAGCAAATGTGAACCAGTCCTTGTAAAGCCAGGCGATCTCACCGCTTATACCGCCGGTTGTGTACATTGGGAGTTCATAGTCATAATAGATATCCCTCAGATTGAAAGACTCATACCCACAGTCACATCCGTGCCACGTATGAATGACTGATTCAGTAACAGGATATCCGCTCCAGCCGAAACGGGCCTGGCGTTTCCAATTCTTATTGTCTTGTGCTCCAGCGACAAATGAGATCAGCAGCAGAGCAATTACAAACATCTTTTTCATAGGCTTAATATTCATTACGTCCATAGGCAGGCTCCGGTTCAGCGTCCCTTGTGGTGCCGTCAGAAAGGACTATTGTCTTATTGTCCGGGTGAAACTCTACCTGGAATGTTTTCTTGGCATATCGGCTGCGGTAATCAATTTCAATCTTTCCTGCAACAGGCTCCAACTTGCCCTTTCCGTTTTTGCACATCGGCATCTCGAGAGGCTCAAGTATCTTGACATCAGCCTTATGCGTCGGATTGCCGAACTTGTCTGTCTCATAATGCGAATGGAATTCCGTCATTGTGATAGTAGAGTTTTCCACCTCAGCCTTGAAGTCATAGAGGGCGTCATCTGCCAGGCCTGTAGCCACATAGGTATGTTCCTCAGGCATAGTCATATGCACTTCCCTGTTCATATTGCAGGCGATCCAATATTTCGTCCAGCTATCCGGTTTTGCCTTATACGACCCATCGAATTCCATACTTACAGTTCCCCACCAATTTATGGTCATATACTCATAATAGACAAAATATTTGGTATCGAAGTACTTTTCGACAAAGCTCAATGCGAGCTCACGATTTGAGCGTATCTCCTGATAACCGCTAAAGACCTCAGCCAGCTCGACAAGCCTGAATGAAGGACTGAGAAGGTCGTTCTGGACAATAGAATAAACCGCCTCCTCTGTATCGGTCTCATATGGATCCGTGTAATCGAGTATCGGGTCGTCAAGATGACAAGATGCAATGAAGAATATTGCACACCCCAAGGAAAGAAATGCTTTGAACAATCGATTCATAATCTTAACAGCTTTAGATTATCCCGCATTAAGATGCACAAAACCCAAAATTGTGACAGGGGAAATGGGACTTTTGAGAAATCGGTGCATTTTTGGGTCCAGAAGGACCCCAGAGCGTGATTTTGATGATTGGTGCATTTTCTGAAAGCAAAATTGCACCCCATTGCAAAAAAAGAAGAGGGATTACAAAGTAATCTCCCTAAAGGAGATTAGTGTATATTACTCACGCTCTATACAGCTCCTAATCCAAGCGATTGTATCAGGTTTTGCATTTATTTTTCTAACATTCAAGAAAAGTTGTTCTACAAAGTCCGCCAAGGTAATATCTGCATTAGAATCAAAAAGTCTCAACCTTGAGTAATCCATAATTGAAATAACGCAACAATATACACCAATACGCCCGTATCTGGAAGCCATCTGATATACTGCCACAGAATCAAAGGATGCCTTCTTACCGTAGATAAATAAAGTTCGCTCAAGCTGTGCCATTTGAAACTTTGAAACAGCATGTTGAACATCTTCTGCCGTGAAATCCTTATCTTTCACCTCAATGGCAGAAACCAAAACACTCTCTCCATCCTCGCCTTTTGCATAAACATCAATGTCTCCCACTTCTTTTGATGAGGCACCGCATTCATTTACATTATGTGGTACCACATTATATCTTGGAAAGCACATGGATTCAAGAGTAGAAACAATCAAAGGACAAGTCTCTCCTTCAGAGGCGTGCTCTGTAAGTCTATCTATCAGTTCCAATATCTCTTGAGTTCCCGCATTACCTGTAAAGTTCAGTCCCTCTGTGCTAAACTGAGCTTCATACTCTTGGTTAATCTGTTTGAGCACAGATACTGCTGAGGACAGGTAATAGAATGCTTGTTCTTTTGTTGCAATTTTAGATAGAATCGCAATAAGCATCCTAAGAGTTGCGAAATCCTTTCCTGCACGCACCGCATTTGTCATCGATATTCGTTGAAAACGAGCTGGTTTATTCAGGAAAGGTTCGTTAGAATCTCCTAAACTATGAGGGATGTATTCTCGTTCAAAAGGAACAACAACCCCATGACACAAACTACGAGCATCGTATGCACCATCGGAACTATCACCTGCTTGTAAACTCAAAGCATCTACTTCTGCGTTTGTAGCTTTTGCCAATAATGCTGTAAACAAAACATATCTATAAGTCTTATGAGTGCCACGCAGAACATCGGAAATAGCTTCACCAATGTCGTCTGTTGCAATCTTAGAACATTCCATTGCCTTGATAAGGGTTGCTTTAGCAAGGGATTTATCTACATCAATACTCATGTCTTATCTTATAAGAATAAATTTCCTGATTCTTTATATCTAATTTCCGCATTCCCTATTAGTACATCGATAACCATAGAGGCAACAGCTTTCGCTAAATTACATGGAACTGCGTTTCCAATCTGAGTATAAATTTTTGATTGTGAACCACAAAAAACATAATCTAATGGGAAAGTTTGCAGTACAGCAGCTTCAGCAGGAGTCATTCTTCTCAAAAAATTAGGAGCTGGTTTGAATGAAGCTTTTGTAATGTGCTCAGAAACCATCGCATGATAGGAAAGAATCCATGGTTGTTCTCCATCATACAGTTCCTTTTCATCAATAATTGGAGTCTTATTGCCCCCCATTGACGCAGGAAGTGTAGCAGAATACCCATCTATTTTTGTCGGTCGTCCCAAACCATTGAAAAGCATACCTGCGTATGGTGATTTTCTCAAAATAGGATTTGCTGCTAATGTTATTTTTGCTTTACAGATACTTGAGTTATTTCCAGTACCTGCCCTATCTAACACTTTCAGTGCTTCTCTAACAGTTATTGACTTATGACCATATGGTTTAATCATCTCTTGCAAGTCTGGCTCTAAGTTCTCATTCCCCTTAAAACCAATGAAGAATACCCTTTCACGAGCTTGAGGTACATCAAAATCACTTGCGTTCAAGATAATTGAGCTAACAGAATATCCCAACTCTCTAAACTTTGACATCAGAGATGTTCTCACGCCCTGCCACTTCGATATTTCCCCTAATGCTTTAACATTCTCCATAATGAATGCTTTGGGTTGAATGATTGAAATGGCGTTTGCATAACTCCATATTAACTGACTTCGCTCATCCTGAGCATCCATCTTTCCTGCAACGGAGAACCCTTGACACGGGGGACCTCCTATAACCATATCAACATCCTTAAACTCTTTTAAGTCCTCTAAATGTTCGTTCAAATCTCCTTGAACGATATGGTTGCCAATATTTGCTCTATATGTTTCGCATGCTTCTTTCATCATGTCGTTTGCCCATACCACATCTGCTCCTGCTGAGATAGCTCCGACATCAAGTCCTCCCGCACCTGAAAATAAAGATATCGTCTTAATTTGAATATTATTTTTCATTACTATCAGCTCTTAATAATTCACAAAGTTAAGAAATAAAATCACAACATATTACAAAGTGTCTAATTGCATGAGAGTGTGCCATGTGGCACACTCTCCATAAAAATCTAAATTATTATACACCTTGATCAACGCCTCCTGTCGTAAACCGAGATATTTTCGTGAGCACTTGAATGGTTGAATAACTCACTGTGCTGGATAAGATCCATAGAGGTCTCTTACCTTCATATCATAGTTTTCACAGTATTCTACCTTTCTATCTATCGCTTCAATAAGAGAATCAAGACGAACATCCTCAACTTTATCTTTAACACTACCATCATCATTGAAGATGTAAATTTCAAATAAGTCTTTATCGTTGTTATATTTTATTTCTATATCCCCCTGATAGATGAACCCATTAACGCATGCTCTTACCCCATTCTTTATCACTTTGGGATGTTGAAATCCCCAAGAAAAATACTTTTCCAAATCTATTCTCAATATAGCGAGTATATCACTCGCCATCATTTCATCAGATACATACATACTTATATCAGTTCTATTGATCCTAATTTCAGTGTTTCCTTGATAAGAAGAGCTTTGCTCACTCCCATATACCCTTATCTCATTTTTATTGACACAAATATATGACACCTATTTAATATATGCAATAGCTTCAATGAAAGAATATGACATTATTTGAAGATTTGTCATATTTTATTAGATTTGCAGGACAATCCACAACAAAATTATATGGCAGACAGAAAGGTCATTCATCTCCACATAGATGGAGATGATTACTACTTTGGATCTGTGTCGGCAATCTATTCTGTATTCAGCAAGGAGCAGTTAGGTATCGGATATGGGTCATTGAGAAACTATGGTTTATCGCCAACAAAACCATATACCAACGAAAAGGCAACAATTAAGGAGGGTATACTGATAGCCTCTAAAGGCGACAGGGGAAAGAAAGAGGCAAAGAGTCTGTTTTAAGGTCATCGTGCAAATCGGTGTAACTTTCTATCCGTCAAAATGCACGAGGTGAGAAAAATGGGATACATCAGCCCGAACTAACTGCGGTGAGAACTGCGGTGAGAACTGCGGTGAGAAGCGGTGAAAAAACACTCATTTCACACCTGTGAAAATGGAGAAAAAACCCATTGGAACCCCCTCAAATAAGGGTTTTTCAGGAGCGGGAGAAAAAATCGGTGCATTTTTGGTGCAACTTTTGGGATACAAAAAGAGCCGCAAGCGTTTGTTTATCAACGACTTGCGGCTTTCTTTCTGCGGTGAGAGGGGGATT
>JAFYWC010000124.1 GCA_017546585.1 Bacteroidales bacterium | reverse complement strand
GGGTCCTGTGACTGACGTCCAGACCCTCCAGTCGCCTGACGGCGTCCTGGAAATGACTTTCCAGCTTACATCTGACGGAACACCTCAGTACGCCCTCAACTACGGCGACCAGAAGGTGATCCTTCCTTCGGACCTCGGTTTTGAACTCCGCGGTGTGCTCAAGGCACAGAAGCTCATCTACAACGCTGACGGCACAATCTCCAAGGAGGACCGTGAGCCAACCAACTCTTTCTACGACGGCTTCGCTGTTGAGAGCGTAGAGACTTCTACATTCGACGAGACCTGGGAGCCTGTATGGGGTGAGGAGGCGGAGATCCGCAACAACTACAACGAGCTCCTCGTTAACCTCGTCCAGACTTCTACTGACAGAAAGATGGCTATCCGCTTCCGTCTCTACAACGACGGTCTCGGCTTCCGCTATGAGTTCCCATACCAGAAGAACCTCAGCTACTTCGTGATCAAGGAGGAGTTGACACAGTTCGCTCTCGCAGGCGACCATACAGCTTGGTGGGTTCCTGGAGACTACGACACTCAGGAGTACAACTTTACTGAGAGCCGTCTCTCAGAGATCGCGGAAAAGATGCCTCAGGCAGTGAACCCTAACGACTCGCAGACTCCATACTCTGTTAACGGCGTTCAGACTTCACTCCAGATGCGTACAGACAACGGTCTTTACATCAACATCCACGAGGCTGCCCTCATCGACTATCCTTGTATGCACCTCGAGCTCGACCCTAAGACACTCACTTTCGTGTCGCACCTTACTCCTGATGCACAGGGTTGGAAGGGACGTATGCAGACTCCTTGCAACACACCTTGGAGAACAGTCCAGGTCGCTCCGAGCGCTACTGCGCAGCTCGCTTCGCGCCTCATCCTCAACCTCAATGATCCTTGCGCTCTCGAGAGCACAGACTGGATCAAGCCTGTCAAGTACATCGGCGTATGGTGGGAGATGATCTCAGGCAAGGGCACCTGGAACTATACAGACGACTTCGCATCAGTACAGCTCGGCGTTACAGATTACTCTAAGGCAACTCCTAACGGACGCCACTCTGCAAACAATGAGAACGTACGTCGTTACATTGATTTTGCGGCTGAGCACGGCTTTGACCAGGTTCTCGTAGAGGGCTGGAACGAAGGCTGGGAGGACTGGGCAAACTGCAACAAGGACTATGTCTTCGATTTCGTGACTCCTTATCCTGACTTCGATATCGAGGCTCTCAACAAGTACGCACACTCGAAGGGTGTGAAGCTTATGATGCACCACGAGAGCTCATCTTCTGTACGCAACTATGAGCGTCACCTCGACCAGGCTCTCGACCTTATGGACAAGTATGGCTACAACTCGATCAAGGGCGGATACGTAGGTGATATCCTTCCTATCGGCGAGCACCACTACAGCCAGTCGCTCATCAACCACTATATGTATGTGGTGAAGAAGGCAGCCGAGCACAAGGTGATGATCAACGCTCACGAGGCTGTACGTCCTACCGGTGTATGCCGTACATATCCTAACCTCATCGGCAACGAGTCTGCCCGCGGTACAGAGTACCAGGCATTCGGCGGTACAATGCCTCACCACGTGACAATTCTTCCGTTCACTCGTCTCAACGGCGGTCCTATGGACTATACTCCAGGTATCTTCTTTATGGATCTCGCCTCAGTGACAGAGGGTAGAAACACATCTTGGGTGAATGCGACAATCGCCAACCAGCTTGCGCTTTACATCACTCTCTATTCTCCTCTCCAGATGGCTGCAGACCTTCCTGAGCACTATGCTCAGCATATGGAGGCATTCCAGTTCATCAAGGATGTGGACATCGACTGGATCCAGTCCAAGTATCTCCTCGCCGAGCCAGGTGAGTACGTTGTAATCGCTCGTCAGGGCAAGAAAAACGGCCAGTGGTTCTGCGGTGGTGTGACCGACGATCAGAAGCGCACACTTGAGGTTCCTATGAACTTCCTCGAGGCTGGCAAGACATACGAGGCCACAATCTATGCTGACGCTGAGGATGCAGACTACAAGAATAATCCTCAGGCTTACAAGATCTGGAAGCAGAACGTCACTTCAGAGGATGTACTCTCTATGACAATGGCTCGCGGCGGTGGCTTTGCAATCAGCTTTATTGAGAAGTAAACACCCTTAAAAGGGCTTCAGATATGGTTAAATGCAGTGTTGTGTAGTGTGGTGCGGACTCCGTTCGTCGACTAATTTCAGCATTTCATCATATGACATTTGACCGTTCGTCAATCCAAAATGGCCGTTCGTAGGAACGGCCTTTTTTATATGATATAGAGTGGGTAACTTTGTATTACTCTAAAACGGAGAAAAGGTTAATTTGAATAGAACCCCGTTCCGGGGGTAAAAATATTGATGTGTGTGCAAAAAAGCCCGGCGTGAGTCGGGCTTTTTTTGTTGCCCTATGACAGCGTGTCATAAAATTTGTTATATTTGAGAGGTTTCTCCCCGCCAAAGGTTTTTATGAAACTTCCAATCGATAAAGCCGTCTATGATTCACTGCTGAAGCAGATGGACATTCTGGACATTTCCTGTGCGACCATCCGTCAGTCTGGAGCTATCGCCAGGGCTCTCGAAAAGCAGAGCGGAACTGAATTCCTTCATCTTGAAATGGGTATCCCCGGACTTCCTCCTGTGCGCGTAGGCGTGGAGGCGGAGAAGCAGGCGCTCGATTCCGGCGTCGCTTCCGAATATCCGAATATGTACGGAATCCCGAAACTGAAGGAGCAGGCGTCACGTTTCCTCAAGGCATATCTCGATATCGACATTGCTCCTCTCGGATGCATACCGACTGTCGGTTCTATGCAGGGCAGTTTCTCTACTTTCCTTCTCTGCTCTCATCTTGAGCACGGCAGGGATACCATACTTTTCATTGATCCCGGCTTCCCGGTGCAGCGTACCCAGACCCGCATCCTCGGAATCCCGAGCGATTCGTTCGATATTTACGACTTCCGCGGACCAAAGCTCGGCCCGGAGCTTGAGCGACATCTTCAGTCCGGCCGCATTGCTGCGATCATATATTCAAGTCCAAACAATCCAGCCTGGTTCAATCTTACCGAGGAGGAACTTCAGACCATAGGCGAACTTGCGACCAAGTATGATACCATCGTCATCGAGGACCTTGCCTATATGTGTATGGACTTCCGCAAGCCTCTCGGAAAGCCTTACGAGCCGCCGTTCCAGCCTACCATCGCCAAGTATACAGACAACTATATAATTATGATGTCAGGCTCGAAGATGTTCAGTTATGCAGGACAGCGAATCGCCATCATCGCCATTTCGGATGCGCTCTACCATAGGGAATACCCTGTGCTGAAGGAGTGGTTCAAGATGTCCAGACTCGGCGATGCCTATGTGTTCGCGGTTCTTTATGCGGTGTCATCCGGAGCCACCCATTCGGCCCAGTATGCGCTTGCGGAGATGTTGCGTGCTGCTGCGGACGGCGAACTTGACTTCGTCAGCTCCGCCGCCGAATACGCCCGCCGCGCCGGCATCACAAAGAAGATGTTCCTTGAAAACGGCTTCCATATAGTATACTCGATGGACGGCGACCAGCCGGTAAGCGACGGCTTCTTCTATACTGTCGGATACAAGGGACTTTCAAGCGGCGAACTTATGGCTGAACTCATCCGCTACGGAATGGCGACCATCGCCTTGTCCACAACGGGCAGCCAGCAGCCGGGAGTCCGCATCTGCGTGTCTCAGTTGAATCGTCCGGAACAGTTCGATATGCTCGCAGAACGTCTCCGCCTTTTCGCGGCAGACCATCCGATCCAGTCTAATGAACAGTGATATGAAGATAATGACAGCGGCGCAGGCCGTACAATTGATAGAGTCGGGAGACAGCATCTATATTCAGGGCAGCACGTCTGTGCCTGAAGTCCTGTCGCAGGCCTTGGCCGACAGGGGAGGGGAACTCCGCGATGTGACAGTCTATGCGGCATTCGCTGTAGGCCGTTGCGAAGCTCCGTACTGCAAGCCTGAGTATAAGGACTCCTTCAATGTAAAGAGCCTTTTCGTTGCGAACAATGTAAGACGCTGGCTCGCTGATGGTTACGGGTCTACCATTCCGGCCTTCCTCGGCGAGATTCCGGGCCTTTTCAGGGACGGAATCCTTCCTCTTGATGCGGTGTTTTTGAATGTGTCTCCGCCGAATGCCGAGGGCTACTGCTCGTTCGGTATCTCCGCCGACCTTGCAGTAAGTGCACTCGAGTGCGCACGCAAGGTCATAGTGCAGATAAACAAGTCTATGCCGTTCTCGTACGGTGATGCACTCGTGCACGTATCACGCATAGATGCTGCGGTTGAGGTGGATGATCCTCTTGTTGAGGTTCCGACTGCGGTTCCTTCTGAGATCGATACGGCCATCGGCCGTCATATTGCTGAGATGATTCCTGATGGTGCGACACTTCAGATCGGCGTCGGCGGCATTCCTAATGCTGTCCTCGCAGCCCTCAAGGACCATCAGCACCTCGGTCTTCATACTGAAGCCCTCACCGACGGCGTACTCCCGCTTCTTGAAAGCGGCGTCATCGACAACTCCTGCAAGACAGTCCTGCCAGGCATATCCGTCGCTTCTCTCGCCCTCGGCTCGAAGCGCCTCTATGAATATATGGATTACCGTGAGGACCTTCTCCTCAAGGATGTGGCCTGGACAAATGCGCCGTTCCGTATAGCGCAGAACCCTAAGGTTATGGCCATCAATTCTGCTGTCGAGGTGGATCTTACAGGCCAGGTGTGCGCGGACTCTGTCGGCACCCGCATCATCTCAGGCGTCGGCGGTCAGCACGACTTTATGTATGGAGGTTCGCTTTCGGAAGGAGGCAAGACTTTCATCGCCATCCCTTCGATGACGGAAAAGGGTGTTTCGAAGATCAAGCCGGTCCTCACTGAGGGCGCCGGTGTGGTCACCACCAGGCATATGGTCCAGAACATCGTCACCGAGTACGGTGTAGCCCAACTGCGAGGCAAGAGCCTTGTGGAGCGTGCCCGCGCGCTCATCGCCATCGCTCACCCTTCGGTTCGCGAAGACCTCGACCGCGCTGCCGCCGCCCGCTTCGGCCACGCCTACCTCCGCCTGAAATAATCCTGGCGCCAAACTCTTTGTGTGCCAATGTAATACCGAAACCGCGTGCCGCCAAAAGGGAGTACGCGGTTTCGGTAAGTCTTTGAGTCACTGGCGTTTGGCCGCCAGACACGAATAGAGGAGTTAACTGTACAGGTCGCTTTGGAAGTGACGAAACTATTTGGTATCCTTGTTCGGGTTTACTCAACTGGGATGGCTGCATGGATAATGTTGGCGGTTACGGCTACGGTTGGTCGTGTTCGCCTGCGGATTACAACGATAGCTACAATCTGGACTTCGGCTTTGACAATGTCGAACCGGTGCGCCTCAATAGTCGAACCTATGGCTTTCCAGTCCGCTGCCTCAAAGATGTGACAGTTGAAACTGAACCTGAGGAAGTAGATGAAAGAGAAGATTTGTCAAAAGACGGAACAGCAAACAGTTACATCGTATCCAAAGCTGGTGCATATAAGTTCACTCCTACCAAAGGTAATAGCAGTGAGTCTGTAGGATCGATTGCTTCTGCTGAAGTTCTCTGGGAGAGTTTTGGTACATATGTGGCTCCGAATGTTGGTGATCTGGTGAAAAATGTGGAGTATAAAAATGGTGCTATTTCTTTTGATACATCGTCTGAATATAAGGAGGGTAATGCAGTCATCGCAGCCAAGGATGCAAGTGGTACAATCCTCTGGTCATGGCATATCTGGCTCACAGACGAACCTGAAGGTCAGGAGTATTACAATAACGCCGGCACAATGATGGACCGTAATCTCGGTGCTACATCTGCTACCCCTGATGACGTAGGTGCTCTCGGTCTTATGTATCAGTGGGGAAGAAAGGACCCTTTCATGGGATCTGCTTCAACATCGTCGTCATATTATTTCGCCTCGTCTACAGGCACGTGGAATATAACTTCAGGTGGGTCAATAGTAGATGCAAAGGCTAATCCAATGACGTTCTATGCTGATATGTCGTTGCCAAATGAATGTTGGTCGTCTATGAAAACAGTATATGACCCGTGTCCAGCGGGCTGGAGAGTTCCAGATGGAGGAGAAAATAGTGTGTGGGTAAAAGCATTGGGATCATCGGACCCAGTAAATATGTCGGATTACACATACAATGGAATTGACTTCAGTGGAGTTTTTGGAGATGCCGAATGTATCTGGTATCCGGCTTCTGGTAGTATCCACGGCGACGATGGCGATCTCGACAACGTTGACAAAGGCGGCTACTTCTGGACGTGCTCTCCTCACGATAACAGCTTAATAGCCTACCACATGTACTTCTGGGGTCTCAGCGGAAGTTATCTCCAATTGTTGTCATGCGACTTCCGATCCTGCGGCTTTCCGGTGCGTTGTCTAAAAGAAACCAACTAAATCGCTGAGTTTTAGCGTGGAATAACTCTTAATCAGCGTGGTCTAAAACAATACTCCCGTCCGTAAAAAGAACTGATTGATTTACGGACGGGAGTTTATCATTTGTGATGGTGTTACCGATATTTTCCATAGCCGACAGACGGCTCGCTTAGAGGTCCAGGTTTTGGGAATAACATTTCGTTTATAACCTGAAGCATTTCTGCCGGAGTGACGATGAATGGCTTCTGTGGGAAATGTTTTGTGTTGCCCGTAACCAGGTATGCGCCATCTACAGAGAGTGTAATCTCATAGAATACGATATCCTTTGGGTCTGGTAGGTTTTCATCGCTCGCGATGCGCTCAGACGAGATACCTGACTGCTTGATGGTGTCAAGCGTCGCATTGATCAGATGTTCAGAGAAATTGAACTTGGCGCGTCGAAGGACAGTAGAATACTCATTCAATATCTCGTCATTGTAAACTGGTATCAGCGTTCTGTCGAATAAATGGTCTAATATCTTTACAGTAGCCGAATCCGCGTGCCGAGACAATAGAGCAGAGATAATGACATTGGTGTCAATGATAGCATAGATCTTCATCTTACTCTCCTCTTCTGGCAAGTCTGATTTCTTCGTTGATTTCCTCGAGGCTCATGCCTGCTGTGCCATTCTCTGCTGCGGCCTTTCGCATTTCGTAGAAAGCTCGTCTGCCTTTCTCCATTGTCTCTTCTAGCGTATCTCCTTCAATCTGGAACGGTATACGTCTTTGACGGACTACGGCCTTGACATAGATATTAAAAGCAGTGTTTGCGCTCATTCCAAACTGATCGCATAGTTTGTCGAATTCAGCCTTTAGTTCGGCATCAATTCTTATTGTTGTTGCAGTCTGTCCCATAATTCTATCATTTTTGTCAAAGATACGAAAATGATATCATGATGCAATACAAATACCATAAGATATTAGTAAAACAACGCTCCCGTCCGTAAAATGAACTGATTTACGGACGGGAGTATTGTTTGTTATGGTTTAGGATTTTCGTTCCCCTCTGCAGAGGCGGATTTCTTTGTCGACCTCCTCCGTATGCATATCTGAAATGTCGTTTGCTGTAGCAGATGTGCGCATTCTTTCAATGGGTTTCCCAAGAGCGTTGAGGTGCCGGGTGCAAAATAAGCTAAAAACGCTCCTGATTCCCTCTTTTCCCGGGTAATCAGGAGCGTTTTTGTCCTTTTTTGCTACCGTGTATTTGCAATAGGGTTGGAAACCAGATTCCCGACCCTAATGCCATTTACGACCACTGAAAAGCTGCTACGCCAGTTTGTGGATTGCGAGGCCGGAGCGGAGCTTAGGCTCGAACCAGGTGGTCTTCGGAGGCATAATGTTGCCTGAGTCTGCGATGTCTACGAGCTGCTTCATCGAAACAGGGTAGAGAGCGAAGGCGACCTTCATCTCGCCGCTGTCAACGCGGCGTGAAAGCTCGCCGAGTCCGCGGATACCGCCTACGAAGTCGATTCTCTTAGATGTACGGAGATCTGTGATTCCGAGGATCTTGTCGAGAACGAGGTTAGAGAGGATAGTCACGTCGAGAACGCCGATAGGGTCGTTGTCATCGTAGCGACCTTCCTTTGCAACGAGAGAGTACCACTTGCCGCCGAGATACATAGAGAACTCGTGGAGCTTGCCTGGCTTGTAGATCTCAGCACCCTCCTCTACAACGTCGAAGTCCTCTGCGAGAGCCGCGAGAAGCTGCTCCTCTGTGAGACCGTTGAGGTC
>JAFYWC010000123.1 GCA_017546585.1 Bacteroidales bacterium | reverse complement strand
GTTCAAACCGGTTTTCTGCGTGTTCAAATGTTTTCACATATGTTCAAACACCCTGTTCCTGTTGCCTCTGTCGGTATTTTTTGCTAACTTAGATTTTCAAATCAGAACCTATGAACAAACTCGCAATTTCACTCGCTTTTCTTTCGGCTTTGACCATTTCCTGCGGCACAAAGGAAGTCGAAGACCAGCGTCAGTCAATGGAATCTCCTGTCATCACAAACGACATATCCAACCAGAAGGTGACCTCTTTTGCGGAGGACTCGCAGGGGCATATATGGATCGGAACTTTCCGTGGACTCAACAGATTCAACGTACACGAATACCAGCAGCATTTCTGTACCGGTGATGAATTCACTCTTCCCGACAATCAGGTTCAGTGCATATATAAAGACTCGAAAGACAGATTGTGGATCTCTACGGTGAACGGTATGGCTCTATATACGGAACAGGACAATTTCATCAGGATTCCGATGGAGACATTGAGCCGCAACACAGTCCAGATCCTCGAGGATAAGGATGGAAGGATCTTTATCAATACTATGGTCGAACTGGCCGTGTATGATGAGGATACATCCGGCTTTGTGACTGTACTTTCTTCTGTGGACGGTAGAATGCCGGCTGCGGCACAATGCTATATCAGCAGTAAAGACCAAAGCATCTGGTTTACATCTTCGACTCATCTTATAAAATATGACTCAAAGACATATGAAGTAAAGAACATAGTTCCGCTTGAGACCTATTCTTCTGTCTTCAATATGCTCTCTGACGATATGATATGGATGGGAGGTGCTGGAATGGTAGCTGTCTATGACGCTGCAAACGAGGCTTTCGTGGAGACACCGAAAGGACTGAAGTCTCACTCGCTTTTCAACAAGGCGCAGGTGTCATACATCTTCCCGTATGGAGAAAACATCCTTTTCAACACAGAGAAGCACGGTATGTTCATCTATTATAAAGGTGCGGACGTACTTTACCATCAGAACGAAAAGGGCTTCCCGTTTGAAGTTCCTGATGTGAAGATCAATACGATATTCGAAGATTCCAACAATAACCTTTGGATCGGTACATACGATCAGGGCTACAAGGTTATATATGCCTACGAAGAAATGTTCAACAACGACAGCTGGCTCAAGTCAAGTCTCGGTCACAGGTCTGTGGTGTCTGTAGATTGCGACAGCAGGGACAATCTCTGGATCTCGACCCTGAAGGACGGTGTCTTCCTGTATGATTCCAAGTCAGCAGTGTTCAAGAAGATTGATCTGAGACGTCTGTTCAATTATGAGGACGGTGACAAACTTGACATCACTTATGTCTTTGTCGACAAGGACGACAGGATATGGATGGCCGGTCAGGGCGTAGTGGCGCGATGCGCATTCGACGGCAAGGACATCAGGTTCGAAAAGCATTGGCCGTTGATGTTCCCTATGGGCATCACTCAGGATAAGCATGGAAGAGTGTGGATAGGAACAATGGGTGACAATGTCTATTGTATTTCACCGGAGGATGATTCGGTTCGTACGATGAAGACCATCTCTGCTCATTTTACATTCACTCCATACTGCCTGCCTTTGAAGGATGGCACTGTGCTCTCAGCGTCTTTCGAGCACGGATTGGCGCAGCTTGACGGACAGACAAACCATACCCGTCAGATTTCCGTTCCGGAAGGCCAGTGGAAAGATTGTATCCAGAGGTCGGTGTTCGTGCCGTCCTGTATGCATCAGAGCGACGATGGCACCATATGGATAGGAACGACGGCTAACGGACTTTTGAAATATGACTTGAAATCAAACAGACTTCAGGCTGTCAGCGGCGCTCCTTGCCTTGATATCACAGCCATCGAGGAGGATGAGTCCGGTCATCTTTGGATAAGTACTCAGTACGGCCTTGGAAAGTATGACATAAAGAATGATGAGTTTACCAACTGGTTCGCAGATGACGGTATCGGCGGAAACCAGTTCTACGACAGAGCCTCTTGTAAACTTTCAGATGGTACTCTTGTTTTCGGAGGCACGCACGGCCTTACAGTCTTCGATCCAAGATATGTGACTGAAACAAGAGATATCCCTCTCTATTTTGAGGACCTGAAGATTCATAATGCCCTGGTTCGTCCTGGCAATGAAGAAGTCATCACTAAGTCGCTGACTTATAATCCGGAAATAAGACTCAAACATTCCCAGAATTGCTTCAGTATCTCTTTTGCTGCGCTTGAATACTCTGAGTATGAGAGAGTCGACTATCAGTATCAGCTTGATGGATTTGACGGGCATTGGATTGATGCTAACAGGAGCAGGGAAGCATATTACTCGAATATACCTGCCGGAAGATATTCTTTCAGAGTAAGAGTTCTCAATCAGGACCGCACAAGCGTACTTGCTGAAAAGGAAATGAAGGTTTATGTGGAGCCGGCTTTCTGGTTCTCGTGGTGGGCTATACTGGTGTATTTGCTGATAGCTTGTGAGATGGTGCATCTCGTGTTCAAGGCCCGTAGAAAGATTACTGCTGAGAAGATGGCCAAGATACAGGCTCAGCAGGAGAAGGAGCAGGAAAAGAAGGTGAACAAGATGAACCTGAACTTCTTCGCCAATGTTTCGCACGAGTTCCGTACTCCTCTTACTATGATTTCCGGCCCAGTGGCCCAG
>JAFYWC010000122.1 GCA_017546585.1 Bacteroidales bacterium | reverse complement strand
CTACGTCCCAGCGACAGATCCCTATCTGTGACTAGGTATAATTTCAACATATTCTTCATGGCCCTACTTGTCATCTCGAGCGAAGTCGAGAGATCTCAAATTATAAAGTTCATCCAAGAAGTTAACCTGCATAGAACCATTTCCTCGAGAGTATTCAGCTGCTCTTTCTCCAGCAAGACTCATAACAGCCATAGCAGCAGTTGCAGCGATCATAGGATCTTCTACAACCGCTGCAAATGCACCCACGATAGCTGTTGACATACAGCCCATTCCGGTAACAGTTGTCATTATCGGACTTCCTCCTTCCACGGTATAAACATCCGCTCCATTGGTTATATAATCAGTCGCTCCGCTAATAACAACGACAGCACCTGTATCTACAGCAAGTCTTTTCGCAGATTCAAGAGCATCATCGCTAGACGCACTGCTATCCACGCCCTTACTCTTCACACTAGCATCAACAAGTGCCATAATCTCGCTTGCATTGCCTCTGATGATTATAGGACGACAATGCTCAATGATTTTCATAGCAGCTTCAGTACGCTGGCTTGTGGCGCCGACTCCAACAGGATCAAGAACTATAGGAGTTCCTCGTCTCATAGCAGCCTTACCCGCTATCAGCATACCGTCAATCCATTTGTCATCAAGCGTACCGATATTCAGCACCAAGGCACCTGCAATGGCTGTCATCTCCTCCATTTCACTGACCCAATGAGCCATAACAGGAGACGCACCAATAGCCAGCAAGGCATTGGCAGAATTATTCATTACTACATAGTTGGTGATGTTGTGCACGAGAGGGCTCTGAGTCCTCACAGCAGCGATTGCCGCAGAAAGCACGTCGGAAGAAATTGTGGTTTTCATTGTTTTATAGATATTATACAACCCAGAGAAAACGGCCCAATTCAAGCCGACAAAAACAATGAATACCATACCGTTTCCCTGCGCTGTCATTATACATATCAGGTTCATAGGGTATAATCTCAGCCGAGCCACAAGTGCTCAGCACCCCTAACAGCAACGCAAATATAACTACTTTTTCTTCTCGTTATTCATTAATAGTTGAGAGAATTATAAGTTATACACGAAAGTAATGTTATTTAGAAGAAATTTACATTAGAATCTGAAAGCCAATGGAAGTCAGACTTACTTTTTACGAGAAAGGCGAGAAATTTATCAACAGGGTGTAGAGAATATCAAGAAAAGTTATATCTTTGCAGCCCCTTTGACAAAAGGAAAGAATTTAGTTGAATTATTGGTGCGGTAGTTCAGCTGGTTAGAATACCGGCCTGTCACGCCGGGGGTCGCGGGTTCGAGTCCCGTCCGCACCGCAAAAAGAAACGAAACAGTCCCGTAGCTCAGTTGGTTAGAGCACTACACTGATAATGTAGGGGTCAGCAGTTCAAGTCTGCTCGGGACTACTAAGTTTTATGCGGAAGTAGCTCAGTTGGTAGAGCACAACCTTGCCAAGGTTGGGGTCGCGAGTTCGAGCCTCGTCTTCCGCTCCAAAGGCTCACATCTGTGGGCCTTTTTTCGTATACTTATCTCAGTTTCTTTCCATCAGAGAGAGACTTTTATACAGTATCTCCAAGTACATATAACACTACTTTGCCGAACGGCTGCGGCTGACTATAATCACTCCCGAGAAGACCAGGACAGTAGCCAGAGCCTTCTGCCAGGTCAGTGTGTCCATACCGATAGCGATACTTACAGCAATCGCGATGATTGGCTGCACGTAGCTGTACATACTGATAAGCGTAGGTCTGATGCGTTTCTGGGAAAGAGGAATAAGAAAATAAGTGATGAATGTAGCGCAGATGATCAGATAGGCCAGTTCTGCATATTGCTTTGCAGGGATAGCTACCCACTCCACCTCAATGAGCCCTTTCAGCGAAAGAGGCGCAGCGACACACGCGGAAAAGAGGAATATCCACTTCATAAACGTCACCGCTGAATACTTGGCAATCAATGGTTTGAAGATGCCGAGATACATTGAAAAGCTCAAGGAGTTAAGTATGATCATAAAGATGCCGAACGGTGTGCTTTCAGCTGTGCCTCCCGGGGCTGCTACTCTACTCACAATAAGGTAGATTATTCCGGCGAAGCTAAGTGCCACACCACCGGCTTTCTTGAATGTTATAGGTTCCTTGATTGCAATCGCCGCAACTGCCATAGTATAGATAGGAGCCATAGCTGTCAATATCGAGCAATCCATAGGAGTAATGTGTGGGATACCTACCAGGAATGTCACTTGGCAAGTCAGAAATCCGAGCATAGAAGCTGCGAAGATTTTTATATAATCTTTTCTTTCAACCTGCTCGTGCGGCTGAAACAGGGACACTATCCAGAAGAGCGTTCCGGCTACTAGAGAACGTAATGTGAATATTCCAAGCGGTGGAATCAATCCCCCGCTTGTCAGGTCTTTGCATATTATTATGTTGAATCCGAAGATGGCGTACGCAATGAAAGCGGCGCCGTGTCCGAAGATATTCTCCTTGCTGCTCATATTTACATTCGGCTAATGCGCCGCAAAGTTAATTATTTATCATAAAGTAAAATGACTTGCAATTTAAGTCAACACAATATAATTTTACACCCATATTGAAACATTAACTGAATGATTTCAGAATGACTGACCCTCACATCGATGTCAAAGCAAACCTTTATCTTTAATCCGGAGCACGACTTGTGTATTGCCAATGGGGACGAGAATTTCGTACCCCCAAGATCTGCCATAGGGTTTGCAAATGCGAACACAGACCTGTCAGAAAAGCTCAAGCGCCCTAACAAGCAACGCCGGCAGATTGTCCCTTGGGGATGGAATCACTCTCTGAAGAAGCGTCTGATCAATGACGGCATTGACCCAGCCTTTCTACCTTCAGAAGAGGAACTTCAGTTCATACATATTCACTCAAGGCGTGAGTTTGCCTTGGATGTGCATTCAAAGCTAATCAGCGATGCGCCACAGGTCATTGGACCGGATTACAGAATCGTTGCATCGAGTGTCAGTGAGATAGAGGCGTTCATATCAGCCAATGGTAGCGCAGTGCTGAAGTCACCTTTGTCTGGCAGCGGAAAAGGAATCCGTTTTATCAGAGAAAAGCTTTCCGAGAGCGACGAAGGATGGTGCAGGAGAACACTTGCCAAACAGGGGGCGGTGATTGTTGAGCGACGATTCGAGATAATAAAGGAGTGCGCAATGCTCTTCGAGTGCCATCAGGAAGGCATCGATTTCATCGGTTATTCTCTATTCGAATCCAGGAACGGAACTTACAGCAAAAATATCCTTGCCAGCAACCAGGAAATTGAAAGCCTGATAGCTGAATATATTCCTCTTGATACATTGATTGATATCCGCAAGGATCTGACAGCCATTCTTGCTCATACCCTTGTAGGACATTATGAGGGTTTTCTCGGAGTTGACCAGATCATCTGTCAAACTGACTTCCCAGTCTTCATACCAGTTTCAGAAATCAATCTCCGTATGACGATGGGACTCATTGCCAGAAATCAATACGACTACTTCGGGTGAATTGAGTTCTGACTTTTTTTGTATATTTGCAGGGATGTAACAAACCAGAACCAATGAATAAAAACTACCCAATCTACAACACCACCTTCATAGACGATATGCGTTCGCTTGTGGAGGAGGCTGCACAGAATTTCCCGGACAGCATTGCTATCTCATACAAGGACAGTCCTAATGACAAGGAAGTCAGGAAAGTCACATTCACACAGTGGCGCGAAGATGTAAGAAATCTCGGCACCGCACTGATCACCAATAACTTGAGAGAAGAAAACATTGCCATCGTCGGTGAGAATTCATACGGATGGTGCTGCTCATTCTTTGCTGTTATGGCGATCGGTTCAGTGACAGTACCTGTTGACAAGGAACTTCCCGTACAAGATATTGACGGCATAATCACAACAACAGGATGCAAGGCTATCATCTTCGGAAAGACTGCAGAAGGTAAGATCAAGGAACTCCTTGAGAACGGCGGTCTTAAATCTGCCGAACTTCTTGTATCTATTCATCCGGAGAGTTCGATTGACACAGAACTCCTCGCAGGCAAGACACTTACTTCAGTTGCCGAGCTTGAGGCAAAAGGAGCAGAACTTTTCAAGAGCGGAGACAACTCGTACTATGACTACAAGATTGACGTAAACAAGCTTGCATCAATCGTATTCACCTCTGGAACAACAGGAAAGGGCAAGGGCGTAATGCTCTCGCAGGCAAATATTTGCCTTGATATGACACTTGGAATGTACAATTTCGACATTACAAGAAAGACTCTTCACGTTCTTCCGCCACACCATACATTCGGATCTACAGTAAACTATGTAGGCCACCTTGCTCAGGGATGTGAAGTCTATATTTCCAGCGGTCTGAAGCACGTCAGCGACGAAATCAAAGAGCAGCAGCCTACCCATCTCATCCTCGTGCCTGCATTCCTCGAGGTTATGAACAGAAAGATCTGGGCTACAGCACGCAAGACCGGCAAGGAAGGACTCCTCAAGGCAATGATGAAAGTCAGTGACTGCCTCAGAGCTGTCGGCATCGACCTAAGAAAGAAACTCTTCTCAAGCGTCCTCGCGGCATTCGGCGGCAAGCTTGAACTGGTAATCTGCGGCGGTGCAAAACTTGACGAGGAGATCATCAAGACATTTGATTCACTTGGAATCACAATCCTTAACGGATACGGCATCACAGAGTGCGCACCTCTCATTTCTGCAAACAGAAACAAATATCGCAAGCCTGGCAGCGTAGGCACACCTATACTCGCCTGCCGAGTAAAGATCGACAACCCTGATGAGAACGGCGAGGGAGAAATCTGCGTAAAGGGTCCGAATGTAATGCTTGGCTACTACAACAACCCTGAAGCAACAGCAGAGGTATTTGACAAGGACGGATTCTTCCACACAGGAGACTACGGCAGACTTGACGAGGAAGGATGGATCTACATTACAGGCAGAAAGAAGAATCTCATCATTCTGTCAAACGGCAAGAACGTCTATCCAGAGGAGATCGAGGCTGACTTGCAGAAGGTCGAGGGCGTAAACGAGGTTGTCGTATATGCCGGTGAAAGCAGAGTGCAGAAGGACAAGATAACCATCGTAGCAGAGATCTTCCCAGACGCCGATCTTCTTAAAGACAAGGGTATCAGCGACTTGCAGAAATATTTCGAAGACCAGGTCAAGATTCTCAACGCCAAGATGCCTTCTTACAAGGCTGTCAAATGCGTTAAGCTCAGAGATGTAGAGTTCCAGAAGAACACATCAAGAAAGATCACAAGATTCTCTATCGATAAGACAATCGAGTAATACAGAAAGCATCACCCTCAGTCGAGAGTGATGCTTTCTATTTTAAGACGAATGGTACCGGATGGAACTTGAGCCTCGGCAATTTCGCCTACTTTCTTGCCCATCAAGGCGGCACCGATCGGTGATTTCAATGATATCTTGCCAGCCTCAAGATTCATCTCGTGTGGACTGACAATCTCGAATGTCATACGGGTATTAGTCGCAAGATTTGTAAATTCCACACGGCTCAGAAGGCAGACTCTATCTCTTGGGAGGGCCTCAGGGTCAATCACGCGAGAATTGTCCAGAACCTTCTGCAGAAAACGGATACGGCTGATGGTCTTAGCCTGTTTTCTCCTGGCTTCACGGTAACCCGCATTCTCGCTCCTATCTCCTTGAGCGCTAGTCTCTGCGACGTCTTCCCTTACTGCGGGGTAGACCACGTTGATAAGGTAGTTCAACTCGGTCACAAGCTCGTCGTATCTTTGTTTAGACAGATATTCCATAACTCAAATATACTCTTTTTTCGTGTAATCAGCAAATCAACCCTCAGTCAATACATTCATCTTGCAAGAATTATCCGAAATTCATAAATTTACACCATTATACGGAATAGAGATAACAGCTATGAAAAAGATCATCGCCACTCTCGCTGCAATGGTCATTGCAGCCGCAGCGTTCGCTCAGGGGTCTCAGATGCCTCCGATGCCTGAGAACGTCATTTATTTCGAGTACAATTTCAACCTTGGTCAGGTCGAGGGACGCTCGTACAACCACGCACCGACATTGTTCATCTATCCAGATGCGAAACTGAATGAAGACACAGCAAAGGCACTGGTAGAAGAGTTTGATATGAAGGATGTCCTCAAAGCTAATCACACCGCAGTCTTTGTCATCAATCCTGTAGGTGACAAGTACGATAACGCTACAGACTTCGATGCATTCAAGGCTGTTTTCGACAGAGCCCGTTCGGGTAATCTCAAAGTCATCGGTATCGGGAACGGTGCTACATTTGTCAATACGGCACTTGCGCCGACAGACGCTGCAAGCCATATCGCCGGCATCCTTACTATCGACGGAAAGCCAGGCAAGACTCCTGCTCAGTCGTGGGGTGTTCCGGCATACGTTACCGGCAAGAATGCAGCAAAGGTTGCGAAGCCTTACATAGCTATGAACAAGGCAGTCAAGAAGGGCGACAGATATGTAAATGAAGCGGAAGAACTTCTTACTGTCGTAGTTGATCCTACAGTCGGAGCAACTCTTGCCGAGACCTTTGACAAGGCTTGGGACGAACTCTTTGTGAAGAATCTCCGATTCAACAATTACAAGCACACTCATTATGAAGGTGCAAAATACGGCCAGTACGGTCCGTATGAACTTGAGCCATATACTGTTCACGAAAGTCTCGGAATCAAGAGAGAGATTGTCAAACTTGATCAGTACAACGGACTTCCTTGGCTTTGGTATGAATACTGGCCAAAAGAACTTATTGAAGGAGCACCGGATGCAAGCGTTCCTGTAATGGTTCTTCTTCACGGCAACACAAACGACCCACGTACCCAGGCCGAGACTTCCGGATTTATCCAGGTAGCCGCAAAAGAGCGTTTCTTCGTTGTGGAAATGGAATGGCAAGGCAGCAAGGATTACGGCGCAATGGGATATGACGGCGTTGAGCAGGTAATCGGTATTCTTCTTGAGAAATATCCTCAGCTCGATCCGTCAAGAGTATACGCACAGGGACTCTCTGCAGGTTCGATCACAGCCACAGCATTGGGCATACGCAAGTCATATGTCTTCGCAGCTGTCGGCGGCAACTGCGGCGGCATCTTCTCCGGCGCACGAAGAGGCCTGTTCTCAAGCTACGATTCATTGTGGGGTGAAGCTACCCAGAAGCGTGGTGCAGTAGAAATGCCGTACTGCTCAATCCTCGGCACAGCAGATCTGGTCGTGCCTTTCTACACAAAAGACAACTATAAAGGCAACAGTTTCCTCAATGCCTGGAATACATATCAGCAGATGAACGGAATGGAGGTAACAACTGACCTTGATTTTGACGCAGACGCTTTATTCGGCCTCGAACTCGCAGATCGACAGACAATTGCGACCAACAAAGGCGAAGGCATCAAGATGGAGACAGGATATTTCTATAAGGGTGAAAAACCGCTTATCAAGGTTGTCGCAGTCGTTGATTACGGACATTGGAACTTTATGCCTGCAGCCCAGGTGATGTGGGACTATTTCAAAATGTTCTCACGCGACCCACAGACAAAGAAACTCATCTATCACGACAAGCAGTAAATATTAAACTAACTACATACTTTATTATGAAAACGTTAAAATCTATCCTCGCTGCTTTGGCAGTGACAATTGCTGCAACTGCAGGAGCACAGACTCTCAAGATGGAGCCTCAGGTAGTTGAAATCACAACAACTGAAATCTCGGCTGTAGTAAGTCTTGTTGTTGTAAAGCCGGAAATCAAGCTTGACAACATCGATCCGACTGTGCTCACAGTCAACACCAACGGCAAAGACCGCAATGTACTTGCCGTATACCCTTGCGACTCTAGAGGAGCATACAACCCTGTAGGCGAATATCTCGCTCTCGGACTTGACAAGATCTCCGGCTGGGGCGCAGGTATCTCGAAGAGCAGACAGGGCGGCGTTTGGCAGGAAAAATACAATGTGAAGGTAGCATTGAAGCCAGGCAAGACCCTCAAGGTCGGCAAGCAGAAATTCACAGCAATCGAGTGCGAGACCGACAAGGCTCTCAAGGACTTCGTCTCTGAGGCTGATTATTTCAACAAAGGCACATTCACAGGCAGACTTACAGGCAAGCCAGGTGATGTGACACTCACTTATGCCTCATACGAGCCTTGGTCACTTCAGGGTGACGGTGTAGCAAACCCTCTCGTAATCTGGCTTCACGGCGGTGGAGAAGGTGGAGTAGACGTTTCGATTACTCTTCTTGGCAACGAGGTAGTGTCGCTTATCCGTCCTGAGATACAGTCACACTTCACAACTGAAGGCGGAGAAGGCGGAGCATACGTTCTCTCTATCCAGTGCCCTACTATGTGGATGGGAACATCGAAAGGATTCGGCCACGGCGAGTACCCTTCACTCTATGCAGATGTCCTCAAATCGTGCATCGACACATTCGTAGACCAGCATCCTGACGTAGACCGCAACAGAATCTACCTCGGCGGATGTTCAAACGGAGGTTATATGACAATGCATATGCTTCTGCGCAACCCAAGATATTTCGCGGCAGCCTACCCTACTTGCGAGGCTTATATGGACCAGTACATTTCAGATACAGAGATCAAATATCTTGCAGAGGAGAACATCTGGTTCGTACAGTCATACGATGACACAACAGTTGACGCAAAGACACACTGCATCCCTACTTTCCAGCGTCTTATGAAGGCTGGTGCAAAGAACGTATGGATGTCGATGTTCGAGTCGGTTGTAGGAATTGACGATCCAGGTATGCCTATCTTCGGACATTTCGCTTGGTGCTATGTATTCAATGACACCGTGACTATGTCGCAGGAGCAGAGCGAGGGCGATGTAAAGCCAACCAACAACGGCGGCGGTACAGTAGCACCTCAGGGTCACGCGAACCTTTTCGAGTGGATGAACGCTCAGGTTCTCACCGCTCCTGAAATCACCAACCCAAGATGGTAACAGATCTTATGAAAAGAATCCTACAGGTACTTATCCTGTTCTTTGCGATATCCGCCTGCCAGTCAAAGCAGGCGGATAATCCGGAATATATAGTCCAGGTATCGCTGGGCGGATGGCATCATCCTGACTATACTGCAGAGCAGATCATCGGACGCATAGACACTGTCAGCAACCTCATTCCTGTCTCAAAGGTCATCATCGGATGGAGTCTCGACAAGGAGATATATAAAGAAGTCGGCGAATTTCTTCACTCCAGGGGAATCAAGATGCTGATCTGGCTTCCGGTGTTTGCAGAAACAGAAGAGATGTGCGAAAGTTCGGCTGCGGTAGACCTGTGGGGCAATGTACCTTCAAACTACGACCTCACAGCAGGCGAAGGATTCAGTTTCAATTGTCCTTCAGATCCTCACAACAGAGCCAACGTAATTGCTATATATGACAACTGCTTCAGCGATTGCGGCTTTGACGGAGTCTTCCTTGACCGCATACGCACCCAATCATTCGTAAGCGGAGTCGGCGGAGTCCTTAACTGCGGATGTGAACTCTGCGTAGAGAAGTTCAGAAACGAAGGAATTGACATTGAAGCGATCAAGGCCGAATGGGAAGAAAAGGGCGACGATTTCCTTTCTGTCAGCGGCTATACCCCTGCAGACGGATTCACATTCGTTCACCCCGCAGCTGCAGCGTTCTTCAAGGCCAAAGGCCACATCGTGAGCGGCGCAGTCGCAGAGATTGCAGACAGCCTCCGAAGCAGAGGACTTGAGATAGGAATGGACCTGTACGCACCTTTTATGGCACCATTCGTGGGTCAGGACTATGAAATCCTTTCTGCACACGCAGACTTCATCAAGCCGATGCTTTACCGCCAGACTTTTGCACCAGCAGGTATGGGCTTCGAATATGACTTGTTGAAAAATGCAGCACCTAATGCCAAGGGCTATCCTGAATTTGCAATGGACCTCGACTTCCTCCACTCGCAGCTGGAAGCGATGGAACCATATTCCTGCGGCAAATTCCCTGGCATCGAGATCAACTATCGCGCTGACATAGCCCCTACTTCACCGGAATATGTCACAGAATCACTTGACGCAGTAATGAGCCACCATTTCAACGGTACAGTACTTTCCTGGAACATAATGGAAGCACCTCTGGCACATCTTGACTGCCTCAGATAGCAAAAGAAATGAAAATCCTTTGGCTTGACATAAACAGTTCGTATTCACATTCTTCGGTAGCATTGCCGGCGATTCACGCACAGGTGATGGAACGAAGCGAATGGGAGTGGAGTGTTGTGCGAGGCACAATCAACGACAATCCGGGAGCACTGGCAGCGGCCGTTGCTGAGCAGAGGCCGGATGTGATTGCAGCAACATTCTGGCTGTTCAACCATCAGATGCAGACGGAGATAATTTCCCGTGCAGTGCAGCTGGCAGAGGGCATCAAGGTAGTATGCGGAGGACCGGAATTTCTTGGAAACAATGAAGCGTTTCTCAAAAGAAACGGATATGTGACCGCGGTCATAAAGGGCGAAGGTGAAATTGCGCTTCCTAAATTACTGGAGGCAATCAAAACCCCGTCTGAATGGAAATCCATTGAAGGCTTATGCTGGCTATCCGAAGACGGCACCTACAATGACACCGGCATAGCAAGGGTTTCCGGCTTTGCAGCATTGCGCTTCCCTGAAGAAAGTCCGTTCTTCAAATGGGACAAGCCCTTCGTCCAGTTGGAAACCACAAGAGGTTGCTTCAACACCTGTGCATTCTGCGTCAGCGGAGGCGAAAAGCCTGTAAGGTATCAGTCAATCCAGCAAGTGAAGGAAAGACTGGAGAATTTATATGCGCATAATATCAAGGATGTACGAGTTCTGGACAGGACATTCAATTATGACATTGAGCGTACCTGCCAAATGCTGGACTTGTTTACCCTGTATGCAGGTAAGATGAGATTCCATCTTGAGATCCATCCGTCCCTGATTTCAGACACACTTAAGGCCAAGCTTGCAGTTCTGCCAAAGGGACTGCTTCACCTTGAAGCTGGAATACAAAGTCTCAACAGTACCGTAATTGTAGAAAGCGGAAGAAAAGGGAGTCTTAATTCTTCTGTTGAAGGACTCAAGTACCTTTGTTCACTAGACAATCTGGAGACCCACGCAGACCTCATTGCAGGCCTGCCGTCATACACATTGAAGATGTTGTGCAATGACATCGCATCACTCATAAAACTAGGTGTAGATGAACTTCAGGTGGAGTCACTTAAAGTGTTGCCAGGCACATTGATGCGCATAAAGTCAAAAGAACTGGGATTGAAGTATTCTCCCCTTCCTCCATACGAGATTCTTCAGACACCTGCAATGTCTCCATATGAGTTGAAGACAGCAATGCAGATGTCAAGAATGCTGGATTTCTATTACAATGCACCGGCTTGGCAAAAGGTGGTCAGAGATCTGATATGCAGCGACGGAAGTTTCATTGATGAATTCACAGCGCATCTGGACAAGATCAAAGTTCTTGATTCCCCTCTCAGTCTGGAAAGGCGCGGCATAATACTTTACGAATACTGCAAAGACCATTATGCAGATATGTTGGCAGAAGTATCTATAGCGTGGATTGAAGCAGGTTGTTCTCTTAAAAAGGAACCGGCAGGCGAAAATGTGAAAGTAAAGAACATTGAAGCCTTCCTTGCCGACAACGGCTACACTATGTCTGTAAAATACGGCACTGCAAAGGCTACTCACCGCTATTATCTGCTGACCTCCGGAGACAGGAAGATACTCTTCGGCTACGATGCGGAAAACCACCAGCCATCCCCTATTTTCAAGGCTGAAATAAACTGACAGAATATGGAAAACATCATCATAAGAAAAGCCACCAAGGAAGACGCAGGACAGATAGCAGAACTGTTTCTGTATGCGTGGCCGGTTGACGAAATCATTGAGGCAAACGCCATAACGTATGAGGAGTTGCTTGACTCAATTACCGGCATATGCGGTATGAAAAGGACAATTTACAGCTATGAAAATTCATTCGTAGCAGAGATGGACCGCAAGATTGTAGGTGCGATGTGCGGATATGACGGAGCTGAATATCAGGCTCTCAAGCAACCTATAATCGATATGCTTGGGACAGATTCAGGATTTGCTGAATTGAAGGAGACCGAAGCAGGTGAATTCTATCTTGATTCTGTAGGAGTATTGCCGGAATACAGAAACCAAGGAATCGCATCCCGACTGTTTGAAGCACAGATCGAACGCGCCGCAAGCCTTGGACACAAGACAGTCGGTCTAATAGTAGATGTGGATAAGCCTCAGGCAGAAGCTCTGTATTCAAGACTTGGATTCAAGCATCTGGACTACAAGGATTTCTTCGGCCACGAAATGAAACATATGGTCAGATACATTTTATGAAAGAAGCGACTGAAATTTTCAGCCGCTTCTTCATTTTACTCAGCAGGTGTCCATTTGCATCTGACCGGAGACACGATTGCTCCCTCTTTCTTGAGTTCAGCAAACACCTTGTCAACCACCTTTCTGTCAAGACCTGACAATGTAGCCACTTCACCTGCTGCGATAGGCTTTCCAGCCTCTTTCATAACTTTGAGTACGAGTTCCTTTTCCATAATTTCCACTGTTTATCTTGTTTTCTTATTTTGAATTATTCTAATTTACTGCAAATATAGGGATATGTTTTTAATATGCAAACATCAGGATATAATATTTGAATAATTTCATAAATTTGTGATCGATTATGGAAATAAGGCAGGCTACATATTCGGATCTGGAAAGGTTGATGGAAATCTTTGAGGGCGCAAAAAAGATTATGCGTGCCTCGGGGAACCTCCATCAATGGAACAACGGCTACCCTGCAAAAGAGGTGGTCCTTGACGACATCTCGAAAGGCCACTGCTATGTGCTCTGCGAAAACACTGAGATCCTTGCGACAATGGCCTTGATCCAGGGCCCGGACCCTACATATTCATATATAGAGGGAGAATGGCCAGACGACAGGCCTTATTATGCAATACACAGAATAGCCACAGCCGTTCCCGGCCGTGGCATAGCAAAACTGATGTTTGACTGGGCATTCGAGCACATATCAAAATCAGGTTATGATGTAATCCGAATAGACACCCACAAAGACAACTGCATAATGAAGCACATACTGACAAAGTACGGCTTCACGATGTGTGGAGTGATCTATCTTGAAAGCGGAGATGCAAGAGATGCCTACCACTACTGCATAGGCACGACAGCATAGAACACGAGATCACCTTCTTCAGATGTATTCTGAAGGCTGTGAGTATATCCTTTAGGACAATACAGGCAATCACCGGCAGCTACAGGAGAGACAGTTTCAGTCTCCATTTCAGGACCCTTTTCCACTATGGTTCCCTTTCCTTCAAGGATGAATATAACCTCGCAGCTGTCCTCGTGAGTATGCATACCGATTGTTGCTCCAGGAACAAGTCTTCCCTTGAACATCCTGTTTGTCCCGTCAAAGAACATATTTGCTGCAAATTCCTTTTCGCCACCCTTGAAGTTAGGAAGAACGGTGACATCCATCTTATCGAACTGTATAATCATAACATTACCTTTTTCTGAGCGCTAAGATACCTAATATTTCGTCTTGAATATCATTGATACGCATTATTTGACTGAGACAACAGGGATATCCTCCCATAAGGTAGTATAATGAGGAGACTGTTTCTCGCTTGAGGATTTGATGCGACCGCTTCCTTGGGCAGCAAGTTTCACAGTTCCACGACCGAATGTGCCGTTGATGACATCCAGCGCCGATGTTATTCTATGCTCACGTTCGGTCGCTTCCGTATCCTCAAACAGAGATCGCACGACCTCGTTTTCCTGGCATATATGCGTCGCTACCACACCGGCCTTCTTGTATCCGTAACCACGCTTGAACAGCTCGTATGCGGCAGAAACAGCACTTGATACGATCACGCGTTGGTCGTTGGTCGGCTGTTTGAAATGCACAAGCGAATTGCCGTACGTCTGCGGCTCGTTATCCTTGAAACGGTTGGTATATGCAAAAACCGTCATCTCCGCAGCCACCGACTTCTGCTGGCGCAGCTTTTCGGCCATAGAAGAGGCGAAATTGGCTATCTGCTCGCCAAGTTCCTCCACATCAGATATCTCGTGGGCAAAACTGCGGGACACGCATATCGACTGCTTCGCCTCAAAGCCGTCCTCAAACTCGATGCACGGCTCTCCTCTAAGTTCCCTCCAAGTCCTGAGTCCGGTCAATGCAAACATCTTCCTCACAGCATAATCCGGCAACTGAGTATAATCCCACGCCGTCTTGATGCCCATAGAATGAAGTTTTGCTGCAGTCCTTCTGCCTATGCCCCATACATCTTCTATCGGAAATTTCCTGAGTACCTTTTCTATATCCTGAGGCCTGTGCATATAGCATCCGCCTCTGAGCTTTGGGTATTGTTTGCAGAGTTTGGATGCGATCTTAGCCAACGTCTTGCTTGGAGCAATTCCCACTGAAACCGGTATCGAAGTCTGCCTCCAGCACTCCGAAGAAATCTTCTTCGCATATGCATCAAAGTCAACTCCGGTAAGTCCACGCAGATCAAGGAATGCCTCGTCAATGGAATAAACCTCGATTGCAGGCGCGAACTCTTCAAGCACCCACCTTACCCTCTGAGACATATCCCCATACAAAGCCATATTTCCGGAGAAGACCGCCACATCATTCTTCTCCACGATGTGTCTGATCTTGAAGAACGGATCACCCATCTTGATGCCCAAGGCCTTTGCCTCATTGCTTCGCGCCACGGCACAGCCGTCATTGTTCGAAAGGACAATGACAGGCTTTCCCTGCAGATCCGGGCGGAACACCCTTTCACAGGAAGCGAAGAAATTATTGCAGTCGGCAAGGGCAAACATAGTTACATCTTCTTGATTACATAAGTCACCACACCCCAGACCATAAAATTGTTCTCTGCAGTGACTTCTATTGGCTGATACTTCGTGTTATTTTCATTTGCTGGCATAAGGCGCACTTTATCATCGCCTATCTCGATTCTTTTCACTGTATATTCACCATCAATGAAGCATACTGCCTTGCAGTCATTATACGGCTGCACTGCCCTGTCCACAATGATGATGTCGCCTTCATCCATATCGGCATCCACCATAGAGACTCCGCTGACACGGAAAAAGAAAGTCGACGCCTTATGACGAACCAGAAGCTTGATCAGATCCAGCTTCTCACGGATATCCTCTGCCGGTGACGGAAAGCCTGCTTTCACATCACCAAGCAATTCTCCCTGTGCGGGAGCATCATAATCCAAACTGTAAGGTTGAAATTTGTCCATATCTTCCACAAAGTTACAGAAAATCTCCGTCCCATCCCTCCTCTCCCCAACCGAAAGCACAAAATAAAAGTGCCCTACACCGTAGAGCACTTCTTCGATATTTAGAAACCATACTATTCAATTTCCAGCACGGTCGAGAACTCTTCCTTGCCGTCGGCGTTGTACACCTTTAATGTGACTTTGCCGGATTCGCAGCAACAATCGACACGGCGTGCTGCGTCGTTGCACAAGATCGGGAAGGCGTTATTCATTGTACCTGGCTCACAGTATATGAATTCGTGAAGGTCAGCACCTACCATCAGATCTACACCAGCCTCGTTCAGCAGTGGAACAAAATGGACATTGAGCCAACGCTGAAGGAGATAGTCTTCCTTGTTCTGATGATCGATCATCGGAACGTGAAGCAGACAGATCTTCACAGGTGCAGTGCTGAAAAGCAGCTCCTGCACTGCCTCACGAGCCCATTCAATCTGCTCGTTGATATAATCTTCATACACTGCAGTTCCGCTGTAAAGAATAGAACGGCTATGTCCGGTTTCACCGGCATCAAGCACGATGAAAGCAACAGGACCCTGGCGGAATGTATAATAGAAAGGAGCAGGATCCGAGTTCGGGAAGACGTCAGATACGAGCTGTGTATTGTTACCGCGTCCTTCGTGGTTACCACGTGCGAAGTGGACAGGCAATCCTGCAGGAAGAGTTCCGAGCGCCTCAAGTGCATAATGAACAAAAGTATCCTCCACATAGTTACCGGCACTTGCAATATCTCCGTTCAAGAAGAGAAAATCAGTAGCGGCAGAGTCAACCTGCGCAGCCAAGGCGCTATACTTGTCGACTTCCAGATGGATATCATTGAAGATTGAGAATCTGCAAGTTGCAGCCTCAGAATCAAATGTCTTGACGCGCTGCCAAGTTCCTTCGTATGTATCGCCGAAACGCGGATTACGCGCATTGCTGTCGTCAACCAGTTCTGTTCCGCAGACGCGATAGCAGAGTTCTGTTCCTGGCTCGAGTCCGTCGATCTTGACTGAATGCAGTCTCTTGAAAATACGGCGTCCAGCGAATGTCTCCCAAAGTTTGGTTCCGTCTGAGAGTTCCACATAAGCCATTCCAGGCTTCTCGCTCAACCAGCAGATTGTCACGCAGTCCTCTCTCGCCTCAGTTACCCAAGGACCATACTTGATGCTGCCGGCAAATGCCTCAAGACAGGCCATCATTCCCAGCAGCAGAATCAGCAGTTTTCTCATAATCGAAATAATTTTCGACTAAGATACAAAAAGATTTAGATT
>JAFYWC010000121.1 GCA_017546585.1 Bacteroidales bacterium | reverse complement strand
CGGCATTTGCATCCCAGAAATTATATCCAAGCACTGTCTTCTCATTCTTGTTCTTAGCATTCATGATGGCAAAGACAGGAGTCGTGACAGCATCGACCCAGCTTCGTCTCAAAGCGACATTGAATGATGTCCTGTCCTTTATGATAGGTCCTTCAAACTGAATATTTCCATCAATCAGACCGATTGTAAACGTTCCATGATACTCCTGCATATCTCCGGGACGAGTCATCACATCCACTACTGACGACATCCTTCCTCCATATCTGGCAGGGAAACCGCTCTTGTAGAAATCCACGTTGTCAATCACCTCATGATTGAAGGATGAAAACAAGCCGGCCAAGTGGCTGACCTGATACATAGGAACATTGTCAAGCTGAAAAAGATTATCGTTTCCCGTACCTCCGTGCACGTATAATCCTGACATAAGCTCTGTGCCGGATGAAACACCTGGAAGCATCTGGATAGACTTGATGAGATCCGGCGAACTCAGCAATGCAAAACCTCTGTTAAGGCTTTTGCCATCGATTCTTGTCAAACCTGTCTGCGTCTCGTTCCTTTTGGGATCTATCAGTGCAGTGATGACAGCCTCTGGAATGCTGTCATTCTGCTCCTCTATGAAGATTGTATAGTCCTTGGGCTTCTTCCTTTTGTCAGCCTGAGTGAGGACTATATATTTCTTCATCACTTCGTACTCGATGTTCGTACCGGCAAAGAGAGTCTTCAGGCACTCTTCAAGAAGAGCAGCATGCTCTTTCCTGTTGCCCTTGATGACATCCTTCATCGGCTTGCCCGAATACGGCACATTGATTTCGATAGCTGAGTCATAGACGAAGTTGACACCCAATGACTCGTGGATGACCTCCATCTCTGACTTGAGAGTCCTGCTCTGCTGTGCATGAGCAGGAGCAACGGCGCTGATGGCCATTGCGATTACGGTAGTAATTAATAATAGTACGTGCTTCATTGTCAAGTCGTTTGGGAATCTTATCTCTTGACGATATGAACATCCAGTGCAGACTCTATGATGCTGATGATAAGGTCAAGGTCTTCTGCATCGAACTCTCCGCTGAGCTGCTTGCTCAGGTCTGTCGCTGCGAAAGATACCCTGTAGTGCTTTGAAAGAGTCTCCAACACCTCCCTGAGAGGTGTCTGATTGAAGATGAATGATCCGCGGTGCCATGCAATGGAATTGACGTCGGATTCCATTGCAATGACAGGGACTGCATCCGACTGCGAGAGAGTCGCCTGCATATCCTTTGTCAGAATCACACCTTCAGCATTTGAAGACTTTGCAAACAGCACCTTACCTTCTGTCACATAGACCTCCTTGACCGATGAACCGGCATCCACCATGAACTTTGTTCCAAGTACCCTTACGAAAGCACCGTTTGCTGTAATTTCAAACGGCACAGCCTCGTCACGAGCGACTTCGAAGAACGCCTTACCCTCAAGCTGTGTGCTTCGAGGAGACTTCTCGCTGTAGGTGAGTTTGGATCCTGGAGCAAGAGTTACCTCAGTGCCGTCTGGAAGGACAAACTCCTGCATCTGAGCATCAGCCATGAGCTGGATCTGCTGTTCATTGTCACGGAAGAGGAACACACAAAGGATAACTGCAGCTGCTGCAGCTGCTACGCCTGACACCCAAGGCAACACTCTTCTGCGAGGCTTCTGGACGATGCCATGAGCCTCATTGAAGCGCTGCAATGCTTTCTGAGTGTCGAACTTTCCTTCCTGATAGTGCTTCAGGACGAAGTCCATGTGTTTATCCTCAAAGTCTGACATAATTAAGATCTAAGATTCCGTTAATCCGACATTAAGACGGAAGTGTTTTGAAAAAGTACTATATGATTTGAAAAATTATGCAAAAAAGAATGTATATAGTTTATGGACGCCTTCCTTCAGGACTTTCAAAGCCTTGCTGATCTGATTTCGGACGGTGTTTACTGAAAGTCCCAGTTCTTCAGCTATTTCCTCGTACTTGAGGCCATCGCGCTTGCTCAGGATGAATACCTCACGACACTTTTCAGGAAGGCTGTCGATGGCAGTCCATAGACGGGCCTCTGTCTGAGAGCGTTCCTGAGCGTCGTCATCGTCGATGATTCCATAGGTGTCGTATGGTTTGAGGGATTCGGTCGGAATGCCTTTCTTGCGCAGATGGTCAAGGCAGCGGTTGCGTACCATCATATATAAATAGGACTTGCGGTTGAGAATGTGAGCACCTTCATGAAGTTTCTCCCAAAGGGCTGCGTAACTTTCCTGAACGATATCCTCCGAAAGATCTACATCCTGAAGATAGTGCAGAGCATACAGACAGAGAGGCCTGTAGTTGTAGCGGAACAGGTCGTCGAAATTGATATTATTGTCTGTCTGGGACATGCTCTCCTTATATTGAACTTACAAATATAGGAGATTTTTTGAGAATGCATGTTAGAGGAATTTTCAGCAATTGAGATAATCTAATACTCCCTCAACATGAGTATCCACCACTGCTTGTTTGCCGGCTCTGCTCTGGATGTATTCAAGATCGTCTCGATTGTCCATGAAAAAGTTCTCAGTCAGGACTGCCGGGCACAAGGAATGACGTAGGATATAGAAGTTTTCTTCCCAGTCAGCATCTCCGTCTCTTGCGTAGTCCGTGCGGATTACCTGGTTCTTAAGGATTTGCACTGCAGCTTTATAGAGGCAGTCTGCGAGTCGGTCTGATTCTGTTTGTCCTTTGCAGGTGTAGCAGCTCCAGCCGGTAGCGTTCATCCATTTGGTGCCGTCGCCGGCGGCGTTGACGTGGATACTGATGAGGATGACGTTGGTTTTGCCGAAGGCTTGGCAGTGGGCGTTGGTGCGGCGGACTCGTTCTGATAGTGGGATGTCGTCTTCTTCGGGAACCAGGAGTTCGGCGTCGTAGCCTTTGTTTTTCAGTTCAGTGACCACCTGTCTTGCGATTTCTCTGGTGTAGGCGTATTCGAGGAATTTGCCGTCTGGGGAGCGTTTGCCTTTGGTTTGGATGCCGTGACCGTTGTCGATTAGGATTTTCATGGGGCTGTGGTGGACAGCTCGGGGATTCCAGAGGCGAAGGTAATAAAAAAGTACGAGTTCCAATTGCAAGCAACTGGAACTCGATTTAGTCTTATTTATAGTGCAGATGGGCGCTACTGGGCCTCCCAGATACACTCTTATTTTCGGCAAAGATACAACTTTTTTATCATTCTACAATTTTTTCAAATCTTTTTGATCAACAAGTTGTATTGTTTGCATAAGACCATCATTTAGTTGTGTTTACTGGTAAAACTATGCCAGTACGAGTTTCTATCAATGTTTCTAAAGCTGGAGCTTTTGAATATAAAAGTCTCGCTGCGGCATATATTTCATTCCACATATCATTGGCGCGATTTACAGATATTTGTCTCAACAGATAATCGATGACACGCAATGCTCCGTGAAATGTTTGTTGTGTATGAGCCGGGAATGACGGGCAGGCAACTCCGGCCTTGATACCATTAGGAAGTGTCAAGCCCCAGATAACATTACCATGAGCGCATGCATTTCTAACTTCTCGTACAGCCATCATATAACTTAAGAAGGTTCCCGTTGCTGGCTCACCAAAACGTGTACTTATCAATCTTTTATCGATATCGAGCAAAAGGCTTTCATATAGAACCTCAAGATTTCCAAATGTCATGTATTCCATTGTTTTCCATGCTGGGGCATATTTCCCAAGGTATTTCTTGTGATGTCTTTTAATAGGATCCTTCGTCTTTATAGAGTTATACGCCTTAAGTGGGAATTCTGTTACAAAGCGCGTTGAGAGAACTGCAGGATTTACAAACCATGTCGGGTCTGTGTTATACTTGTTTGACAGTTCATATATAATTGTTGTACGGATTGCAACTTCTATTCTTGAGAGATATCTGTTCAGGATATTTCTCATATCAAGGTCAAAGTAATACAAAGCTACTGCATCCTCGATTTGGGTTCCTGGACGAAGATCATGTTTACGATGATTCTTAAGTTCAGGATATGTGATTTCAAATGGATGCAGATAGAAACCTAAACGATAATAGCCTATGTCAGAAAGGTATTCTTTTGCCTTCTTCTCATCCGCTATTACGGCTCCTCTCTTCTTCAGAATATCGATCTGATCACTGTATGTCGTTGCTCGTTTTGTATAGGCTATTTTTATTCGTGCCATTTCTATTCTTATATTTTAGATTACAAAGGTATGGATATTTTCTGATTATCGTCGTGTATCTTGAAGATATCTCAGCAGCCAGTCGGCGAGGTCGATGTGGGCTTCGCGGTCAGCTGGAGTGGCGTTCTTTTCGAGGAGGTCGCTGACTCTCAGGTCCAGGAATGGGAAGTCTGTGGATTTGGTCAGCCAGGTATGGTAGCCGTCGATATCGGGAAAGGCTATGATCTTGCGTGATTTCAGGACTGTGAGGCGTTGGTTGAATTGGGATTTGCCTCCGGTGGCTAGCCAGAGATATTCAGGCATAAGGGCGGAGCAGATGATGGCGGTCTTTTCTGATTCGACCAGCGCTACCGTTTTGTCTGGGTATTTCCGGAGAAGGTGTTCTCCGAAGAGGCATTGAGTGATTTGCCAGTCTTTGGGAAGCCTGTGGCGACGTTTGAGTCGCGTGTGGAGCCAGGATATGCGTCCTGGAACTGCTTCGTCTTTGATGCGATGGCCTGTGGTCGGATCGTATTGCATTATCTTTCCTGTTCGACAGTTGCCGTTGAGGTCAAGTTGAAGGAAGATTGTTGCTTGGTCCGGGGTTGAGGCTATGTGATAGTCTGTGATTATACGGTCGATGAATGAAGTGGGAATGAGTGTTTTCAGGTAGGCTATCAGGTGGTTGTCTCCTGATGGAGATGGCAGTAGATTGGATGGGATGAGGTTTAACGAATGATGATCTTGTCTGTTATTTGGAATAGACAATCTTTCGTTTCTCTCACTATGGCAGTATGGTAGTTCGTGTGAGTGTTCGCGGAAGTATTGTTTTGGTGTGAGGTGATACCCACAGGAGGATTCGTGATCACAGCGTCCTACTGTTTTGTGTATTGGTATTCCTTCCGGATCGACATACAGTGTGAAGCATTTGAGGCGGCCACAGTTAGGGCAGGTGTGGCGCGTTGCCGGATCAATGTATTTTTGGAGGGTGTAGTAGTGTGACATGGTTTCATTGGTTTTGTCCCGGCTGTCCCAATGTCCCAGCCCGCGTGAGGCGGGACAATGGGACACTATGGGACGGGAGTTGGTTCTTGTGTTGTTTCTGGGGATTCTTCGTTGGTTTGTGTTTGAAGGAGTCTCCATACTTTGGATTTGCTAAGACCTACAAGGGAGGCGATTTCTCGCACTGATTTGCCTTGGGCCTTGAGCTCTTTTATGTGCTTGAGCTGCTTTTGGTCGTCGCTTTCTGTTCTTTCTCTGAGGTGTTCTTTTTCTGTTGAGTATTCTTTGAATTCGAAGTGGACAAATGCTGATGATTTTTCGATTTCGTAGACTATGATGTTGTTGGAGTCGTAGAGGAATTCACCAGCTCTGACTTTTAGTTGCTTTACGTAGCGGAGTCTGTCATCTTTGGCTGATTTGCCGATTGCGAATACGCTGTCAAAAAAGTTATATAGTTTTTTGGATCCAGCGAGGTCGTTCTGTGTTATTGGACTGGATAGGTTTCGTTTAGGCGTGTGGGCTATGATGAGCAGACTCCAGCCGTATTTCTTTTTCAGGTTCATCAGTTTCATCATGAAGAGTCCGGCATCTACGCCTTTGTCTGAGGAGTTACAGAGGTAGGTAAGGTTGTCGATGATGATGATTGATGTTTGCATTCTAAGTGCTACGGCTTCTATGTTTTTGATGATCTTTTCTTCGTAGTCATTGACGTCTAGTGTTACAGGGTTGATTTCTGCTCTGAAGAGGCCTTCAGGGAACATGTGGATGATGCCTGTGTCAGAGTCGGTGTATCGCATTTGGAACTGTTTGTCGGTTAGTTCGCAGTCGACGAGTAATACGCGTCGTGTTGTTGCGATCTGATCGGCCATCTGGACAGCGTAGATTGATTTTCCCAGGTTGGAGTCGGAGAAGAGACAGCACACTTCGCCTTCATACCAGAATTCAAGGTAGAGTGAGCGTGGATTGGGGCGGAGTGCGGCATCTGTGATTGTTCGGTTTGCGGATTTGATGGTGAACATTCCGATGTCGGTTCCGGATTCTTGGTTGGATTCAATTTCTGCTGTGATGGCTAGTATAGGGTTACTGTTTTCTACCATCTTGCTTGAATTCGTTAAAGAGCTTCACTGCTTTTTCTACGTCGACGATGATTTTGCGGCCTCGCTGCATGCAGGCGTCTTTGAGGATTGTGTTTTTGTAGTTCTGTGCTGTGACGTGGGAGACGTTGAAGAGTTTTTCTATGCCACGTATGCCATAGACGTATTGTCCGGATGCTGTTCTTGATACTGGTTGTGCATCCTGGTTGATTTCACGGATCAATGTTTTTACATCACCGACTGTGAGGGCGGCGATTGGGGTTGTGTCATTAAAGGTCATTGTAATGAATTTTAATAGTTGATAATGACACAGTCGACTGCGTTGGGTTGGGTTAACAGACGCAAAGGAAATAAGTTAGAATTAATAATGCAAATGGCTGATTTTGGAGATTTTACAGTTTACAAACTTTTATTGTATGATTATTAACTCTACTAAACTCTATTTTGTATAAAATTGCCCCTAAATTTTACATATTTATTTTGGGTGTAAAATTTAGGAGGATTTTTATTAGCAAAAATTAAATGATTGCTTAAGTTAGTTTAGCAATATTAGCAATGTTTGCTTAACTATTAGTAAACTTTTAGTTAACTCTGTCAAATCTTTCTTTAGAATATATCGGCCCACAGTTTGATTTTCCGTCTGTAGGTCTCGTTTTCTATATCTTTCATCAGCCAGTAGTTGTAGGTTTCTATGACTTGGATCTTTTTGTATTGATTTGTGATCAGATATCCCCTATCCAGCCAATTATAAACAGTTTGACGAGAGATTCCAAGCACACCGGAGAGTTCATTACAATTGCACTCCTTTCGTACTTTTGAATATTCTTTCAGTTTATTAAGGACGTCTTCTTTGTGGGCAATTCTTGGGACTGATAGACATAGCAGTTCTTTTACGCTTATAACTCGACGGCCTTGATCATTAAGCTTCTGCAAGACACCTATTGTTGTACGGATGTCAAGATTATGTTTTAGTCGGTAACTCATAAATTTTACATTTTAAATGCTTCGTCAAATTTTAGCATCGCTTTCTTCTTCTCTTCTTCAGCGATTTCGATGTATGGCTTCATTGCTGAATAGTCGG
>JAFYWC010000120.1 GCA_017546585.1 Bacteroidales bacterium | reverse complement strand
TCAATGTTTCCAATACGTTGCAACGAACATGGATGAAGTTTTCGATGCCTGCTGCCTTCAAGTCTTCCATGCAAGCCGGAGCACCTGCTACGATGAACATAGCACGGCCGTTCAATGCCTGGAATGCAGGAACTGCATGTTCAGCATATTCGTCGTCGCTTGAACAGATAACCACGATGTCGGCATTCGCCTTCATAGCAGCTTCTACACCTTCTTCTACGGTTGCGAAACCGAGGTTGTCGATCACTTCATATCCGGCACAAGCCAAGAAGTTGCAAGAGAACTGAGCACGAGCCTGACGCATTGCCAAGTTACCGATAGTAAGCATGAATGCCTTAGGACGCTTGCCTGAGTTTTCTGTCTGCAAGCGGAGTGCTTCGAATTCGTTGGCAGCACGGTCCTTGCTCAAAGTAGCGATAGGCTTTTCGCATTCTTCGTTGCCACCGCAGCAGCATTGGCAACCGAGAGGAGCCTTGCCGTCAGCCTTTTCAGTGAAGTTAGGATATTGGTTAGTACCGAGGAGGATTTCGCGACGCTTAGCTACGGCATCGTGACGAGCCTTGTTGCTTGCGTTCACAGCTTCCTGTACCTTACCAGCCTTGACAGCTTCCATCATACCGCCTTCTTCTTCTACCTGGAGGAAGAGGTTCCATGCTTGTTGAGCGATAGAAACAGTCAAGTTTTCGATGAAGTATGAACCTGCAGCAGGGTCAACCACCTTGTCGAAGTGACATTCTTCCTTCAACAACAATTGTTGGTTGCGAGCGATGCGTTCAGAGAAATCGTCTGGAGTTTGGTATGCCTTGTCGTACGGAGAAACAGTGATTGAGTTCACACCTGCAAGGGCAGCACTCATCGCTTCTGTTTGAGTACGGAGCATGTTCACGTGAGCATCGAACAATGTGAGGTTGAATGTAGAAGTTTCGGCATGAGCCAACATCTTGCATGAGCAGTCGCAAGCAGGATTGTATTCCTTCACGATGTTTGCCCACAACATACGGGCAGCACGGAACTTCGCGATTTCCAAGAAGTAGTTCGAGCTGATACCGAAGTTGAACTTAATCTTCTTGGCTGCATCGTCAGCCGATACGCCAGCTTCGATCAACGCGTTCAAGTATTCGTTACCCCAAGCAAGGGCATAACCCAATTCTTGTGCGATGTAAGAACCTGCATTGTTCAATTCGATAGCGTTTACGCTGATGCAACGGTACTTAGGAAGAGCAGCCATCACTTCTACCAATTCCTTGGCTGTAGCGATGTAGTTGCTTACGTCCTTACCCTTGCTCAACATCTTGCCCATTGGGTCGTAGTTGATAGAACCCTTCAAGTTAGCCAAGTCGTAACCCTTCTTGGTGAAGTATTCCACGAGCAATTTAGCTAACAGTACGGTTGCCCCCTGGCATGTAGAGAAGTTCAATTCTACACATTCAGCACAAATATCGTTCAATAAAGTTTCAATGTATTCAGGGCAGAGGTCCTTCTTCTTGAGGCTGAAGCCCAAAGAATCAACGCCCTTGTTGAGGATGTCGAGAGCCTTGGCATTGGCTTCCTTTGCACATTCTACCTTGATTTCTTGGCGAACATACCAAGTATTGTCGTTCTTCTTTGTACCTCTGAGGTATGGGAACTGACCCGGGAGTCCTTCGGTTGTCTTCAAGCCTTCCAAGTCTTCCTGACGGTAGAAAGGTTTCACTTTAAATCCTT
>JAFYWC010000119.1 GCA_017546585.1 Bacteroidales bacterium | reverse complement strand
TTACCTACAGCCTTAGCAGCACCTGTTGAAGAAGGGATGATGTTCTCGAGGATACCACGACCACCTCTCCAGTCCTTGCGTGAAGGACCGTCTACAGTCTTCTGAGTTGCAGTAGCAGCGTGAACTGTTGTCATGAGACCCTTAACGATACCGAACTTGTCGTTGAGAACCTTAGCGATAGGAGCAAGACAGTTAGTTGTGCAAGATGCGTTAGAGATGATGTCCTGACCAGCGTAAGTCTCGTGGTTAACACCGTATACGAACATTGGAGTAGCGTCCTTTGAAGGTGCAGACATAATAACCTTCTTTGCACCAGCCTGGATGTGCTTGCGAGCCTTCTCATCCTCGAGGAAGAGACCAGTTGACTCAACAACTACATCAGCACCAACCTCGTCCCACTTGAGGTTAGCTGGATCCATCTCTGCAGTGAGGCGGATCTTGTTACCGTTTACGATAAGAGCGCCTTCCTCTACAGAAACCTCACCCTTGAACTGACCGTGAACTGAGTCATACTTAAGCATATAAGCAAGATACTCTGGCTCGAGAAGGTCGTTGATACCTACTACCTGAATGTCGTTTGAGAAGTTCTCAACAGCTGCACGGAAAACCATGCGACCGATACGGCCGAAACCGTTAATACCAATTTTAATCATCGTAAAAATAGTTTATATAAAAGTTATACTTTAATATTTCAAGCCTCTGTAGAACACACCTCTACAAAATCGGATGCAAATTTAGAAAAATTTATGAATATAATGCTATCTTTGTAGTAAAATTAACAGAAGAATTATGCGCATACTGATAACCAACGACGACGGATACCAGGCTAAAGGTATCAAAGTGCTGGCAGAGATTATGAAACAGTACGGTGAAGTGACCGTAATAGCCCCTAAGACACATCAGTCAGGTATGTCAATGGCAGTATCCCTCGGCTTCAAGCAGATAGCGCATAAGGATTTAGGTGACGGATGGCATTATGTAGACGCCACTCCGGCAAGCTGCGTGAAGTTCGGCTTGAACACAATGTTTCTGGGCAACTATCCGGACGTCGTAGTTTCAGGAATCAACCACGGTTCAAATGCCTCTGTCGCTTCCTGCTACTCCGGCACGCTCGGAGCAGCAGAAGAAGCCGCTCTCAACGGCATACCGGCAATCGGCGTCTCACTCGACTCCCTCCATCCGGATGCAGACTTCAGCGCAGTATCGGAATACTTCGGAGAAATCTTTGAAAAGTTGATGGCAGACCTTCCTAAAAAACACGGAGTATACTACAACGTAAACTTCCCGGACATCCCGGCCGATCAGATCAAGGGTGTCAGAACCGGCTACCAGGGTCTCGGACGTTGGGTACGCGAGTTCAAGGAATGGGACGTTCAGCACTACGCAAAATACGGTCTCACACCGGAAATGCTAGGTCAGAGTTCAAATCCGGTTCTTGAAGAAGGAGAAGATCTCTATATGATGGTCGGAGACTTCGAAAGCGATCCCCGCAACACACCAGAGGCGGATCATCTACTTATGAAAGAAGGCTACATCAGCGTGGTAGCCCACAATGTAGACTGCACAGACTACGAGGAGTGCAGGAGAATCTCCGCTACACTTAACAGATAGGACTTAGATGAGATATTACATCATAGCAGGAGAAGCATCCGGCGACCTTCACGGCTCCAACCTGATGAAAGGCATCTACGCCGAAGATCCAGAAGCCGAAATCCGCTTCTGGGGCGGTGACTTGATGCTTGACGCTTGGGGTAGGGAGAGAAACCGTGCTACCCCCCTGGCCTCAAAAGAAGGATTGGTGCGTCATTATAAAGAAGGTGCGGTAATGGGCTTTGTAGAGGTGCTGATGAAGGCCCGCAGACTCCTGCAGAACGTCTCATTCTGCAAGGAAGACATCCTCAGCTGGAATCCAGACGTAGTGATCCTCATCGACTACCCCGGCTTCAACTTCAAGATCGCCGAATTCGCCCATAAGGCCGGATTCAAGGTCTTCTACTACATCGCCCCGAAAGTCTGGGCATCAAGAGAAAGCCGCATCAAGAAACTCAAGGCATACGTCGACAAGCTCTTTATAGTCTTCCCGTTCGAAAAGCAATACTTCGACTCGAAAGGAATAGACTATATATATAAAGGTAATCCACTCGTTGATGCAGTAGACAACTCAATAGCTATGAACGAGCCCCGCGAGGATTTCCTCAAGCGTAACCACCTGGAAGACAAGCCAATAATAGCGATGCTTGCAGGTTCACGCAAGGGTGAGATCAGCACTATGATGCCTGTGCTGACAGAGTTCGCCTCAAAGATGCATTCGACAGCTGAATATGCAGACTATCAGTTCATAGTAGCCGGTGCTCCATCACGTTCAATGTGCGATTACGAGAAATGGCTCACTGACGAGAACAGAAAATATGTGAAAGTCATCTTCGGCGAGACACAATCTGTGATACGCCACGCAGAAGCAGGCGTCATCAATTCAGGAACCGCATCACTTGAGACAGCACTTTTCGGCACACCACAGGTAGTAGGATATATCACCAACCCTATCACATACTGGATAGCAAAGAAGATCATCAAGATCCGCTACATCAGCCTTGGAAATCTCATTGTAGACCGTCTTGCCTTCAAGGAATTCATCCAGAACGACTGCAACGCAGATGCCCTTGTACTGGAAATCCGTGACCTGATCGAAAATCAGGAGAGACGCAACGCTATGCTTAAGGAATACGCAGAAATCAGAAATCTCCTCGGAGACGCAGGAGCATCTTCTGCAGTAGCCAAATCAATGATAGAAGAATTACAAAAAGACAAAAGATAAACTAATAAATACAGTTCGAATTATGAATGTAAAGGAACTTCTCAAAAAATGCCAGGCAGACAAGACAGCTGTCCTCGCAACAAACTTCTACAATTTCGAGACCCTCACCTGCGTAATGAAGGCTGCAGCCAAGATGGAGGCTCCGGTTCTACTCCAGCTCACACGCAGCTCAATTGACTATATGGGATTGGAGCAGGCTGTGAAGATGGGTCGTCAGGCCATCGCTGACTACGGTGTACAGGGCTGGATTCACCTTGACCACGGCGGATCTGTAGAACTCGTGAAGAGATGTCTCGACGCAGGTTTCGATTCAGTTATGATCGACGCCAGTGAGAAACCTTTTGAGGTAAACGTTGAGACTACTGCCCAGGTAGTCGAGATGGCGAAGCCATTCGGTGCTAACGTTGAAGCTGAGCTCGGTTATGTAGCGAAACTCGGCCAGGAGCAGGGCGGCGGATTCACAACCCCAGAAGAGGCCGCTATCTTCGTTCAGCAGACAGGCGTTGACGCTCTTGCTGTTTCAATCGGATCAGCTCACGGATTCTACAAGCAGGCTCCAAAGCTCGACATCGAGAGACTCGCTCAGATCCACGCTGCAACTGATGTGGCTCTCGTTCTCCACGGAAGTTCAGGAATCCCACACGAGATGGTTCAGGAAGCGATTGCAAACGGTATCGTGAAGGTAAATCTTGCAACAGAGATCAAGGACAACTTTATGAGAGCACTCAAGGGTGTACTTACATCAAGCGATGAAATCGACCTTCGCAAGGTATTCCCTAAGGCTATCGACCCGGTTGTCGATCTCCTCTGCGAGAAATACAGAATGGTCGGCAGCGCAGCCAACAAATAAATAGAAAAGGATGTGAAATTCACATCCTTTTTTTATACATATCTTTCTCCGAATATCATCGAACCGATACGCACCATAGTCGAACCTTCTTCTATGGCAATCGGATAATCTCCTGACATTCCCATCGAGACCTCTGTGCAGCTTTCATCAAGATTAGGGAACTCCCCTATCTTCTCCTTGAGTTGAGCGAACACATCAGCCAGTTTCTTGAAATCTCCCCTTACGACATCCTCGTCATCGGTGTAGGATGCCATTCCCATCACGCCTCTTATACGGATATTATCGTACTTCGACTCAGATGTGACGATTCCCATTATCTCCTCGACAGAAAATCCCTGTTTGGTATCATCACTGGAGATAAAGCATTCTAACAGAATATCTGAAACTTTATTGTTAGCAGCACCCCAAGCATTGATTGCCTCAAGAAGTCGCATCGAATCGACAGATTCTATAAGAGAAACATACGGAAGAACCATCTTCAGCTTGTTTGTCTGCAGATGACCGATGAAATGCCATTCGACATCTGACATATAGTCCGGATCACCCATCTCGTCACGACGCACCTGCAAGGTCTTGACCTTTGCAGCCAACTCCTGTGGACGGCTCTCTGCAAAGATCCTCTGACCTGCCGAATAAGCCTCCTCTATGGATTCGAATGGGTGGAATTTGGAAACTGCCACCAACTTTACAGTTGCTGGCAGTTCCGAATGTAATTTATTGATTGTCTCTTTAATCATATTGATTTATCTGCGGTTGCCCTGCTGCTTGCGCATCTGCTCCTGCATCTTCTGTGCCTCCTCAAGTCTCTGCTGCCACTTAGACTTCTTCTTTGGCTTGCTTGAGTTGAGCATCATTTCTGCACGCACCTTGTCCTCAGTCACAACATACTTCCTGATGTACCAGGTCATCGCCATTGTGATGAGATTAGAAAGGAGGTAGTAGTAGCTGAGTGCAGATGAAAGGTTGTTACAGATGAAGAACATCATAATAGGCATCATCCATACACTCATAAACTTCATACCCGCCATATTAGGGTCGTTCGACATCTGTGATGACGACATCTTCGAGTAGAAGAACATTGTTGCAGCCATAAGGAGGGCGAACAATGAGAGGTGGTCACCGAGAAGAGGAACGTTTGTACCGAAATCCCAGATAGAGTCATATGCACTGAGGTCATCAGCCCAAAGGAACTTCTGCTGACGAAGCTCGATAGACGCAGGGAAGAAGCGGAACATTGCAAAGAGGATAGGCATCTGGAGAAGCATTGGGAGACATCCTCCAGCCGGGCTGATGCCTGCCTTGCGATAAAGTTCCATCATAGCCTGCTGCTTCTTCATTGCATCCTTCTCGCTTGGATACTTCTCATTGAGCTTGTCGATCTCAGGCTTGATAACCTGCATCTTTGCAGTTGACTTGTATGACTTGATAGTCAATGGAGAGATCAAAAGCTTGATGAGGAGAGTCATCAGAAGAATCACGAGACCATAGTTGTGGATGAATCTTCCCAAAAGGTCGAAGCAAGGGATGATCACGAGACGGTTGAACCAAGCTACCATCCATCCTCCGAGAGGAACGATCTTCTCATAGTTCTGGTCATAGCTCTTAAGGGTTCTATAGTCGTTAGGTCCGAGATAGAACTCGTAAGGAACTGTAACATCAGCACCTGGAGTGAACTCTGACTGAAGTTTGGCGCTGCAGGCCATAAGGTTGCCCTGTGTCTTGTACTCTTCCTCAGAATAATACTTCACGCTGAAATCTGCAGAACTGAACTCTGTAGGCGAAGTGACGAGTGCGGAGAAGAACTGCTGCTGGAAAGCGAACCACTTGAATCTAGTGTTCACCTTTTCAGACTCATCACGTCCCTTGGCAATTACCTCAGGAGCCTTCTCACCCTCAAAATAGTAATCGAGCTTAGAGTACTGCTTCTCATTCTTGTAACCCTTCTCAAGGCGAGGGATGATCACGTTCCACTCGATGTCATATCTTGACACGTTGCGTGGTATCACATTCTCCATTCCTACGAATGAAAGCTCGTTATTAACCATATAGCTTCCCGCTGTGAGGCTCCACTTCTGCTGGATGTAACCGCCCTGTGCGAACGGAAGTCTCATCACAACAGATGAGTCAGTCTTCTCTGCCACCTGGAACACGAGATCCTTGGTGTTGATATTCTCACCTGCATAGAGACTGATGCCATACTGGCTTGCACCTGGCTTGAAAAGATAAAGCGCAGTGCTGTCATAAGCCATATAGTCATTGATCTTTACTGAATAAGGCTGGGCACCCATTGTTGTAAACTCAACCTCGATCTTATCGTTGGCAAGTGTAAACACCTCTGCCTCTGCAAGTCTTGCTTCAGTAAGGAGACTGTCCTTATATGCCGGAAGGTTAACCACCTTTACAACCGACATCTCGCCGTCTGCAGTCATTGCTTCCGCTCTCTTCATAGAGTCGATGGCCATCGCAGCCATCTGCTCGACTCTTGCGATGGAGTCAAGCTGCGCCTGAACTGCCATCTGCTCTGCGTGCTGCTTCGACTGATACCACGAAAAACCGAACATTATCAGTCCGATGAGCACGAATCCAATAATCGTATTCTTATTCATCTATTAAAATTATGTTTTACTCCTGATTCTCTGCAGCAGCAAGATTTCTGATCTGCTCTGCAAGTGTGTTCAACTCTGCCTTAGCCTGAGCGATCCTCTCCTGCATCTGCTTGATGAGAGGCTCTGAACTCTTTGACATAGAGAAGAAACCGATGTTGTTCTCATATGTCACGATGTCCTGCTCAAGTGTATTGTACTTCTGGATGAGACGCTCCTTCTCAGAAAGCTGTCTTACACCGCGACCCTTTCTCTGTGGACGGCTTGAAGGGAATCTTCCTACAGCATCCTTGTATGCCTTTGCTACGTTATCCTTCTCCTTGAACGGGACGAAACCGATTTCCTGCCACTTCTTCTGGAACTCCTGAAGTACCTGATAGTCACTCTCGTCACCCTTGAGTTCGTATGCTTTCATTTCCTCGATGAGGCGCTGTTTTGCCTTGAGGTTTCCATAGTAATCGTTCTCCGGCTTGGCATTCTTGTCTCTCTCAGCGAAGAACTCGTCGCAAGCTGCACGGAATCGCTTCCAGAGAAGCTCAGACTTCTTGCGTGGCACAGCTCCGATCTCCTTCCACTGCTTCTGGAGAGCGATGAACTGGTCTGTCGCCTTCTTCCAGTCTGTGCTACTCTTGAGAGCCTCTGCAGCCTCACAGATAGCAATCTTCTTGTCAAGGTTTGCGTTGATGCTGTCTTTATAGTCAGAATAGAAATCGCGCTTACGTGCATAGAACTTGTCGCAAGCAGCACGGAAACGGTCATATACCTTCTGGTTTTCCTTCTTTGAAGCGAAACCGATTGCTTTCCACTCCTTCTGGATCTCCTCGATATCCTTCGAGTATGCATTCCACTGATTTGAATCTGCAACCTCTGCCTCAGCAATCTGCTCTACCTTTTCGCAGAGAGCGGTCTTCTTTGCAAGATTCTCAGCCTGCTGTTCCTTGAGACCCTCGAAATATGCCTGGTAGTTTCTGTTGATAACAGCTGTAGCTGCCTTGAATCTGTCCCAGATCGTCTCTCTGAACTCCTTGGCAACCGGACCGAACTCCTTCCACTGCTCGTGAAGCTTCTGAAGTTCCTTGAATGCCTCTACTACATTTGCATTTTCGGCAAGCGACTCCGCTGCTGCGCAGAATCCTTCCTTGGCCTCAAGGTTCTTCTTGAAATCGAGATCGCGGAGTTCGCGATTGATCTTTACCATATCATAGAACTGCTCTACATAGAGCTGATATGTTTCGTTTACGTTTCTGTAGCTCTGCGCCGGTACCGGACCGACAGATCTCCAACGGTTCTGGATCTCACGGAATGCAGGGAATGTTGCATTTACATCTTCCTGCTTCTCGAGGAGTTCCTTAAGGTCAGCGATTACAGCCTCCTTCAATGCGAGGTTCTGCTCACGCTCCTTCTCAAGCTGTCTGTTGTATTCAGCACGCTCCTTCTTGAACTGATTATATAAATCCTTGAAACCTGCCTCGACTGAAGCAAAAGGATTGTCTGCGACTACTGTTTCTGCAGCTTCCTCAGACTCTGTTGTCTGCTCTGACACTGCAATACCTGCATCTGCCTTCTCTTTCTGAAGCCTCTTGTAGAAAGCCGACTTGAGAGCCTCAGCCTCCTTTGACAACTTCATTCTTTCCTCATTCTTTACGAGCTCTTCAAAAAGGGTCACAAGCTCTGCAAGGTTCTTTTCAGAATAATTTACGGCCGGTTCTGCATTTTCAGCTACCTCAGCCACTACTACATCTGATGTCATTTCTACATCAGGAATCATCTCTTCACTCATAATTATGGAGTTATAGGTTTATAAAATTATACAAGTCGCAAATATACCATTTTTTTAGTAAAACTCATATCAAAATGCTATTTTTGCAGCCGGAAACAACTTTTTGAAACAACAGTTATGCGTATTGACATACTCACAGTAGTACCAGAGCTGCTCGACAGCCCGCTAAGTCATTCAATTGTAGGACGTGCGATCAAGAAAGGACTCGTAGAAATCCACATCCACAACCTCAGAAAATACGGCAAAGGACCTCGTCAGCAGGTGGACGATTACAGCTACGGCGGAGACGCCGGTATGGTTCTTATGCTCGAGCCGGTATACAATATGATCGCCGAACTCAAAGCTGAAAGAGAGTACGACGAGGTAATCTATATGTCACCGGACGGAGAGATACTTAACCAGAACATTGCCAATGAGTTATCCCTCAAGGGCAACATCATCATCCTCTGCGGTCACTACAAGGGTATCGACCACCGCATCAGAGAGCATCTCATCACCCGCGAGATCTCTTGCGGAGACTATGTGCTCAGCGGCGGAGAGCTTCCTGCAGCCATACTTGCAGACTCTATCATCCGCCTTATTCCTGGTGCTCTTTCGGATGAGACATCAGCCCTCAGCGACAGCTTCCAGGACGGCCTTCTCTCCCCTCCCGTATATACCAGACCAGCCGAATTCAACGGATGGAAGGTTCCGGAGGTTCTCCTGAGCGGCAACCCCAAGCTCATCAGAGAGTGGCAGGACGAGCAAGCTATCGAAAGGACGAAATTATTACGTCCTGGACTACTTTCTGAATAAGTTCTTAAATATTTTTCAGAATTTTACTATCCGCTTAGGCAATTTTATAAAAATTTGATAGAATTAATTTGCGGCTATCAATTTTTTACATATATTTGCATTTGACATATCGATTTTTATGTCATTCAGACGTTTCTAACCACTAATAATTAATCATCCCAAAAGGGAATACACTACACTACTAACTAACCAAAAAAGCTCGCAGTGATGCGAGCTTTTTTAAGTTATAAATTATTAACTTTGCACGGATTTTAACCAAAACTGATATGGAAGAAAATACACAATACTTTGACACCTACGAAGAGAATCTCCAGAGAGAGGTCCTCAGAATGTGCACCAGCCTCGGAATGCTGGACGGAGAACTGCTTGCATCAGAAGATCTTGACGCAAAATGGAAAGAGTGGGCTCCGGAATACATTGCAGACGCACTTCCCGAAGTGAACAACTACCCTGATTTTGCAATCGCCTGCGCAGGATATGCCGGAATGGCGGCAGCACATTGGTGGGACCAGGACTGGGGCGCACACCACAGCAGCAAGTATACGACACTCCACGGTCCCAGAGGATTCGACGATATGGACGAGCACATCGTGCAGAACATCTTGGGGCTTGAGTTGAATTCAGTAGAAGCAAAGCAGATTATGAACATTCTCCTTTGCTGCGCTCAGAAGGCTTCGACCTTCATCCAGCACGAGCACATCGAGCATCAGACAGTGAAGGCGTTCCACATCTTCGCACGTACAGTAAAGGTTATGTACAAGACAGGTGTAGCACTGGAACTCAAGAGATTGGGATACAAGTTCCACAAAGTGGACCTGAACAGAAAGGCTAATCCTTTTCCACTATCCTAACCTCATAAAGCTTAGGCCAATTCTTACCGGTAAGATAGATCTTGCCGGTTTTTTTATCGTATGCTATACCGTTAAGGACATCTGTATCAGGAGTTCTCAATGACGACGGCAGAAGTCCCTTGCAGTCAATCACACCTTCCACTTTTCCATCTTTAGGATTGATGATCACGATTTCATCGGATGTATAGACATTGGCCCAGATCTTTCCGTTGATCACCTCAAGTTCATTCAACCAGCGGACAGGACGGTCATTGAGCCTTACCGCCACCTTCCTTTCAAGTTTGAAGTCTTTGTCCATAAAGTAGATGAAAGGAGAACCATCTGAAGCGATGAGTCTCTTGCCGTCTGTGGCAAGCCCCCAACCCTCGCGCGGATATTTCCAGGTTGACTTATACTTCAATGTATTGGCATCATATACGAATGCCACTCGAGACTCCCAGGTAAGAATATAAAGATTGTCTCCAAAAATCACAGAGCCTTCTACAAAGTACTTGTCATCAAAGTTCATCTGTTCCAACACTTTACCACTTTGAAGATCGACCTTTCTGAATGAGGATTCACCGTTCTGTCCTGTGCTTTCATACAAAGTTCCGTCCTGGAAGAACAGTCCCTGGGTATATGCCTTGACATCGTGGTCATATTCAGCGACAACTTCCACCTTATAATGTTTCACACCTGTGCTGCCGCAAGATGCGAGTACACATATTGTCATAAGGTACGGCAAAAAGAATCTCATCTTCATTCAAATTATCTGTTTACGCTCTAAAGACTATCTATAACGGCACAAAAGTAACCAAGAAAAAACAAAATGCAAAAAAATGACTATCTTTGTAGGATAATCAAGACTGTAATGAATACATACTATATTATTATGTCCTGTATGGCGGTGATGGCTGTCATCGTCTTTGTGGCACTTTTCTTCTTCAAGGCCGGCTACGGCTATCTTTCGACCTCGAACTGGGGTCCGAAGATCGGCAACAAGCTTGCCTGGGTGCTTATGGAGGCCCCTGCCTTCATATTCCTTCTGTACTACACCATCAGATTTGCTCTGTCGGGCGTAGATACAGGCAACTCAAAGGCGGCACTATACATAATGGCCGGATTCTACCTCCTCCACTACTTCCAGAGGTCGTTCATCTTCCCTCTTATGATGCGAGGAAAGAGCACAATGCCGATCGCCATTATGCTTATGGGACTTGTATTCAACACACTCAATGCATACCTGATTGCAGGATGGCTCTACGGAGAAGCACCTGCAGCAATGTATGGAACAGAATGGCTCTGGAGTCCGCAGTTCATCATCGGAACGATCCTCTTCTTCGCTGGAATGGCGATCAACCTTCATTCCGACAATGTGATCCGCAACCTCCGCAAGCCTGGAGACACAAAGCATTACATTCCTCGCAAGGGATTCTACAGATACGTGACATCAGCGAATTATTTCGGTGAGTTTACAGAATGGGTAGGATACGCGATCCTCACCTGGTCACCTGCAGGACTCCTCTTTGCCGTATGGACATTCGCAAACCTGGGTCCGCGCGCAAAGTCTCTTACAGAAAAGTACGAAAAGGAATTCGGAGAGGAATACACAAAACTTAACAAAAAGCATATCATACCATTTATCTGGTAATACTATGAGCGAATTATTCACACCATACAAGATAGGTCCCCTCGAACTTAGGAACAGGACTATCAGATCGGCTGCATTCGAAGCGATGTGTCCAGGTCAGAAGCCTTCAAAGGAGCTTTTCGACTACCACACAGCCGTTGCACGTGGCGGTATCGGAATGACAACCGTTGCCTATGCAGCTGTATGCCAGAGCGGCCTCTCGTTTGAGAACCAGCTTTGGATGCGTGAGGAGATCGTGCCTGAACTGAAGAAACTCACTGACGCAATCCACGCTGAAGGTGCAAAGGCATCGATCCAGCTGGGACACTGCGGAAATATGTCACACCGTTCAATCTGCGGATGTACACCATACGGAGCGAGCCGCGGTTTCAACCTCTACTCGCCGACCTTCGTCCAGAAGATGAATATGAAGCAGATAAACGAGGTTGCTGATGCATACGGCAAGGCTGTAGAACTCGCAATCGAGGCAGGCTTCGACGCGATCGAGATCCACGCAGGACACGGATATCTCATATCGCAGTTCCTTTCACCTTACACCAACCATCGCCGTGACGAATTCGGAGGAAGCCTTGAAAACCGTATGAGGTTTATGAGGATGTGTGTAAGCAAGGCTGTGGCTGCAGGAAAAGGCATGGTAGCACTGTTTGCAAAGCTTAACACAAGAGACGGTTTCAAGGGTGGTCAGGAGACTGACGAACTCATTGAAGTGGCAAAGGAGCTGAGAAACCTCGGCATCGAGTCGATCGTGCTGTCAGGAGGTTTTGTAAGCCGTCACCCACAGTATGTGATGCGCGGACAGTTCCCTGTGAAGCCGATTGTCCACTACTTCCCTTGGAGCAAATGGTGGCTGAAATTGGGAGTGGGACTTGCAGGCAAGATCGTAGCGCCGACTGTACCTTTCAAGCCTCTGTTCTTTATGGAAGACGCTCTCAAGTTCCGTGCAGCAATGCCGGACTTCCCTTTCACATATGTCGGAGGTGTAATTTCACGCGAGACTGCAGACAAGGCGATAGAGAACGGTTTCCCTATGCTTCAGATGGGACGTGCCGTGCTTGAGGACACTGATTTCGTGAACAAGATGGCTGCAGACGAGCATCACTGCAGCGGATGTGAACACAGCAACTTCTGTATCGGACGTATGTATTCGAAGTCAATGCAGTGTCACAAGCATTGCGAAGACATCACTCCAGGCCTGAAGAAGGCTGTTGCAAAGATCAACGCAAAGAACGACAAGATGGAGCGCAAGCTCGGATACAAATAGTTCATTGACATATAGGTAGAACGCTTCTGTCGCTGAATCCTTCGATATAGATTGATTCTGTTACCTGCCAAGGCGGCTTGCCGCCGCGACCGTATGGTCGCCGGTCCGAACGTAGTGAAGACCGTATGCCCCTCGGGGCCGTCGCCGGAGGCGACTGGGGGTAGACAGTTTCTTCAAAATCGGAGATTTTGAGGAAAGTCCGGACTGGGAAGGGCGACCTGCTGTGGAAAGCACAGATGGGAGTAATCTTATGAATGCCGTAACAGAAAACAAACCGCCCGCAAGGGTAAGGGTGAAACCGTGAGGTAAGAGCTTACGACGTCGTATGGCGACATATGGCGGTGGCGGCACCAGGACCAGCAAGGCCAAATATACTGGAACGCCCGCAAGGGTAAAAGGGCTGCCCGCTCTTTTCCAGGGGGTAGGCTGCGAAGATAAATGACAGATTAAAACAGAAACCGGCTTACGGTTCTGCCTATTTCTTAAAGGAGATTTCCAACATCGGAGATCTCCTTTTTTTAGTCTGAATTCGGTATAAAAAATGCAAAATACATCTTGCATCAAAGGGTAATAAAAGTTAACTTTGCATTCCGTATGAAAACGGGATTTGACAACGAAAAGTATCTAAAGATACAGTCCGAACAGATCAAGAAGCGTATCGCTCAGTTCGGTGACAAGCTCTACCTCGAATTCGGAGGTAAATTATTCGACGACAACCACGCCAGCCGAGTGCTGCCGGGCTTCAAGCCTGACAGCAAGCTTGATATGCTCAAGCAGCTCAAGGACGAGGCGGAAATCATCATAGTAATCAGCGCAAAGGACATTGAGAAAAACAAGGTCCGCGGCGATCTCGGCATCACTTATGACGAGGACGTTCTTCGTCTTCGTGGAGAGTTCGAGAAAGTAGGTTTCTATGTCAGCAGCGTGGTAATGACCCACTACAACGGTCAGTCAAGTGCCGACACTTACCGTCAGCGTCTTGAACGTCTCGGCATCAAGGTATACTATCACTATACCATCGAGGGTTATCCTAACAACGTCGCTCTCATCGATTCAGATGAAGGCTTCGGAAAGAACGACTACGTGGAGACATCACGTCCTCTCGTTGTAGTTACTGCCCCAGGCCCTGGTAGCGGCAAGATGGCTGTATGCCTCAGCCAGCTCTACCACGAGAACAAAAGAGGCCTCAAGGCCGGCTATGCAAAGTTCGAGACATTCCCTGTCTGGAACCTCCCGTTGAAGCATCCGGTAAACATCGCTTACGAGGCAGCTACAGCCGACCTCAATGACGTGAATATGATCGACCCGTTCCACTTCGAGGCATACGGCGAAGTGGCTGCAAGCTACAACAGAGACATCGAGATTTTCCCTGTATTGAACGCCCTTTTCGAAGGCATCTACGGAGAGAGTCCGTACAAGTCTCCTACTGATATGGGAGTCAATATGCTCGGCTTCTGTATGAGCGACGAGGATGTCTGCTGCAATGCTGCACGAGAAGAGATCATCAGAAGATATTACTATGCTTTGTGCAACCTCGCGGAAAGAGGCGACAATGAGAATGAGGTAAACAAGATCGCCCTCATCCTCAAGCAGGCAAAGCTTACTACTGAATATCGCAGAACCACAGTTGCGGCACACCAGAGAAAAGACATCTATGGAGTTGCAACAGCAGCGATCGAGCTTCAGGACGGAACCATCATCACATCACAGACCAGTTCCCTCCTCGGACCTAGTGCCGCTCTGATCCTCAATGCAATCAAGCATCTTGCAGGAATCCCTCACACAAACAGACTTATCCCAGAGGAAATGATCGAGCCGATCCAAAGAACAAAAGTGGAGTACCTTCACGGACATAATCCACGACTCCATACAGACGAGGTTCTCGTGGCTCTTTCAATGCTCAGCATCAAGGACGAGAACTGCCGCAAGGCCCTTGACCAGCTTCCTAAACTCCAGGGCTGTCAGGTACACTCAACAGTGATGCTCAGCGAGATCGACCGCAAGATATTCAAGAAACTGGGTTGCGGACTTACCTGCGACCCTGTAAAGAAGATCGAGTAACAGACAATCCAAAATAAAAATGCGAGGCTCAGTTGAGTCTCGCATTTATTCTTTTACGCATAGCGTCCGATTGAGGAAGCTGGCTGTCGGCGTCGCTCCGGTCAAGCCACTCTGATGCAAGTTGATAATCTCCAAGCATATAGCAGGCGACTGATATATTATACTCAGCGCAGGCGCGTTTCAGCATATCATTGCTCGCCAGCAGACTTATCCATATATCCATTGCACCTTTCCAGTCATACACTTCAGCCTTGTCCAAAGCCTTATACCATTTCTCATTATCATAATATATAAGGCTGTACTGTTCGTGTTTCCACTGAGACTTGAATGAACCTGCGATCTGGATTCCTGCGTACCATCCGGCTTCAGAAAGGTTCTCCCAGGCTTTTCTTACAAGTACTGCAGATGATTCCTGTCCGTTTGAATAAACGTCTGATCTTGCTGTACTTGTGCCTCCGAATTGCTGTACCCTCTCCTTCTTGTCCATTCCATCAAATGAATACAGTTTCATAGTGAACTGGACTGTACCGGTACTCACATATGAAGAATCGGCAGAAACAGGTGAAGCTACTTTGGAAACGCCGCCCATATTCATCTGGCCGAACTTCAATGTATCGAAAAGGAATACCACATCAGATCCCGTATCCATAAGGATGTTGAAAAGAGAATCTTTTGAAGCGTATGTCACACCCGGCTGAGCAAGCATTCTGTATATGCCTATGCTGCCTTCTCCTGTGCCATAATCCTGTTCTAGCGTATACGCAAAAGCATCAGCCATAGCCTCATTGAAGACACTTCCATATGGATTGCCATTTTCAAGATAGACAACTGACACGATCTTTCCGGCAAGATCCACTCCGGCTTTGCCAGGATAGCGCATCTCCACATTGACAGCGTGCCTGCTTGGACCGCAGGATACCAATGTCAGACAGATGGCAGCGAACAGGACAATGTATCTCTTCATAATACTAGATTTCAACTACCTCAGCTATAAGGTCATACTCATCCGCACCGATTACTCTAACCTTGATGAACTCTCCGATAAGAGAATAAGGGTCAAGATCGCCAAGCACAGAAAGGTCATACTTCACAAGGATCTCTCCGTCGACTTCAGGACTTTCGAACTCGCTTCTGCACACGAATACATCATCAACGAAGTCATCTACGATGACATCGATCTCCGAGCCCACGCGTGACTGATTGAAGCCAAGCGAAATCTCACTCTGGAGTGTCATCAGTTCATCCAGTCTCTCCTGCTTGACGCGTGAAGAAATGGAATCCTTGAAGTTCTCAGCACCATATGTGCCCTCCTCTTCAGAGTACTTGAATGCACCGAGACGCTCGAAGCGTGCTTCCTTGGCAAACTGAAGAAGTTCATTAAACTCTCTCTTGCCTTCGCCTGGGTGTCCTACGATCATTGTCGTTCTTAACACTACTCCAGGAACCTTTTCACGCATCTTGCTGATGAGTTCACGTGTCCAGGCGCCTGTCACATTCCTGTGCATATTGTCAAGAACCTTGTCCGCGATGTGCTGAAGCGGAATATCCATATAACGGCAAACCTTCGGATTATTGGCCATCTGGTCAAGAACATCTTCAGGGAACGCTGCCGGATATGAGTAGTGGATTCTTATCCACTCGATTCCCTCTACCTCTGAAAGTTTCTGAAGAAGCTCCGCCAATGCACGGCGACGGTACAAGTCAAGTCCATAATATGTAGTGTCCTGAGCAATGATGATGAGCTCTCTAACTCCCTTCTCAGCAAGACTTTCAGCCTCCTTTACAAGGTCCTCCATAGGAACTGACTTATGTCCGCCCCTGATAAAAGGAATCGCACAATAAGAACATCTTCTGTCACATCCCTCTGAAATCTTGAGATAGGCATAGTGGGACGGAGTGGTAAGATAACGCTCAGCTCTCTTCTGCTCATCAGGCTCTACACCAAGAGCACGGATCACAGGATCGAACTCACGAGCTCCGAACCAGCCGTCAACCTCAGGAATAAGTCCGGGAAGTTCATCACCGTATCTCTGTGAAAGACAGCCGAATACAATGACTTTTTCAGCCAGGCCAGCCTTCTTTCTCTCGACTGCTTCAAGGACAGCCTGCACAGACTCCTCCTTTGCGTCTCCGATGAAACCGCAAGTATTAAGGAGTATCACATCAACGGGAATATCCTCTCCCTCAGGAATGATCTCATACTGATCTTCCAGATGGGAAAGGATATGTTCTGTATCCACCTTGTTCTTCGAACAGCCCAAGGTGATTGTCTGAATTTTCTTCATCTTCCGTATTATTCGGCAGACTCCTCTTCCTCAGGATTTACGAAATCGAGGGAAGCGTAATTCTTGAGAGCATTGTACCACTCTACAACCTTCTTCATATGCGAAACATAGAAACGGTCACGGTCGTATGTAGGAAGTGCCTTCTCGAAGAGAGCCTTGAGCTCCTCTGGCTTTGCCTTTGCAGAAGGTGCGTCAGCATCACCAAGAACCTCCTTCATATTGAGGAATACCTGCTGGAGCTTAACCTCCTCATCGTCAGTATAGATAGAGATATCTGCAAGAGAAGTAATCTTGCTTGTTGCGCTTACAGCAGATCTCTTCTTGTCAGCAAGAGCTTCAACCACTGCACCTGTACGGGTAGCAGAAATATAAAGGAACAGTCCTCCCTGGCCAGAAACTGCCAGAATCTTTGTAAGATCAGTCTTCATTTTTTATCTGATTTGAGTTAATAACTTCATTACTTTTTCTTTCAATTCTTCGCGAGTGGAATCATTCACAATTATGTAATCGATCCTCTCGTCTTTTTCACCGGCAGACAATCTGTTCATCAGCTGCTGGTTGCGCATCCGGGACATTACGGCTTCCTCAGAAGCCTTGTCCCTCGCGCAGGCTCTTGCGAGCCTTGTTTCAAAGGGCGCATCCACAAGGAGAACCTTGTCTGCAAATCCTTTGAACTGTGGTTTTTCAAGGAATGTCGCTGACTCGAAAACCACAATCTGCGAGTCGCAACTTTTGACAAACCTGTCAAAATCCTCTATCATAGCAGGAAAAAGAAGGTCTTCGACCTTTCCCAAAGCTACGTTATCATTAAAGATGCGTTTTCCGAGGAGAGCAGGTACGAAATTCCCCTGTTCATCTCTCACGGTACATCTCAAAGATTCTTCAATCTTATCCAGAAGTCCAGGAACTTCAAGATATAGGGCTTTCGCCCTTGCATCGGCATTATACTGCGCTGTCATTCCGCAATCTGTCAAAATCCTGCAGACTTCCGACTTTCCGCTGCCAATTCCGCCGGTCACTGCAAGCACTATGCTCATCGGTTCTCCTCCACACAATTTACCGCGATCGGATCAGCCTCATAGGCAATGACTCCTTTCGGAAGGCTCTTCGGTGTGACAATGCATTTTCCTGTCAATGATGCAGTAAAGTCGTTGTAATCAACCTGGAACCTTACGTTGCCGTATGGATCGGCAAGAAGAGGAAACTCGCATCTCAGCAGAACCTTGACTGTAGATGGGAAGACTAACAAAGCCTTGTCTGCCGGAACATTTACAACGTCTACCGGTACATCA
>JAFYWC010000118.1 GCA_017546585.1 Bacteroidales bacterium | reverse complement strand
CATAAAAAACAAGGCAGCAGGAAGCAGTTCCTATGAAACTTATTACTAAATAGACTGCACACAATGAAACCTTTAACTACTGATTAACAAACACATACACATTAGAAGCAATGTGTCGTCATAATATTCATGGAAGCTAGCTGATTCTTACTACAGAAACTAATACAGCTCTATATGAGCAACTTAATATATCTCATCTTCCGGAGCCGGAAGATGAGATATATGTTTTATAAAGGCTATCATCCTACCTTGTCCAGCCGTTCATCCAGCTGCATTCCTTCGCAATATCTTCAAGTGACTCATACTCAAACGTTGCATTTGATGTGTTTCCATCTGCCACGAACTTGTCATTGGTATAGATGCCTTCCTTGCTGTCAAGTGTTCCTGAGATTGCCACTCCACTGAGTCTGGATACCTTCTCGAGAAGGGCATTTTCAGTTTCCGCACTCTCTACAGCCAGGGGTTTGCCCTTGCCTGTCACTTTGGCTGATGTGATCTCCACCTGTGTTCCTCGACGCAGACGGATGCCCTGCTTGCCTGCGCCATTTCCTACAAGAACCAGGTTGCTCAGTACAGGATGCGACACAGGGGTTGCGGCAAAGTTATTCTCGTTGTTGTCTGCCTCGACAAGGCAGTCACAGTCATAACCGAGGACTGATTCAGGCGCCTGGAAAGCTACCAGATTCTCTCCCCTTCCGTTCCAGCCTTCAGTCCAGTCAAAGGAGTCGTCCGAGCAGTTGACCGCTACCATATTCTTTACATTGACACAGCCGCCGAAGAACTCAAAACCGTCATCCGAACCATGATAAGCCTCACAGTTCTCTACAGTAGTGCCGCTTCCTACACCATAGAAGGTGATACCGTTAGCCTCATGCTCCTCATCGAAAGCATATCCGGTGTATTCCACACGCACAAACTTCAGAACTCCGCTGTTGTCGTCATCCTTATCTCCGCCATAGGTAGCTCCACCAATCTCCGAACTACCCTTGCCGCCTTCCGCATTGGTGCGTGCAAATCCGCAGATATGGATACCGCCCCATGCACCCGGCTCTTCCTTCTGAGACGTCATGACAATCGGTGAGGATGCCGTTCCTACTGCATTTATCTTAGCGCCCTGCTCCACAAGAATGTAGTCAACCTTGTCATCATACAGGCTTACAACAGTCACTCCTTCTTCAATATTCAAGGTTGCTCCTGCCTTCACGATCAGTTCCCCGTCCAGAGTATAGGTCTTTCCGGACTCAAGCGTCAGGTCGGAAGTGACCGCTCCGTGCAGTGCTGAACTGTCATCAGGCTTTACGATCGGGTCATCATCGTTGTCGCATGATGCGATTACACACATTCCGGCTATCAAAGCCAATGAACTGAATTTGAAATGATTCTTTCTCATAAAATGTTGATTTAAAATGGTTTTCTCATATTTTTCTATAGTTTGAATGTAACTCCTACTTCTATGCATCGGCCATATCTGTATCTCTCGACCTCTACTGTCTGCCCTGTCAGCGGAACCTCCTGCCTGAATACCATATCCTGTCCCAGGAGGTCACTTGCCTGAAGCTTTACCGACCAGCGTTTGTTGAACTGGTAGCTTGCAATGAAGTTGAGAGTATGAACCGCGTCCTGCCTGATGTCTCCCAACTGCGACACGCCTACCGCGTGTATCCTGCTGCCTTGCATGTTGTAGAGCAGGACCATGTTCAAGGCCTTCTCATCACCAAATCTCGGAGACCATGTGATGTCTGCATTGATCAGGACAGGAGATGCACCCTGAAGCGAACGTTCCTTGTTAGTGTATGCTCCCCCTTCCGGAAGCTTCACATTGGTGTACATGTAGCTTGCATTGGCTCCGACATTCAGATCCTTGGCGACCCTCTTGCGGAATTCCACTTCCAGACCTGTCGCAATACCGTTCTCCGCATTTCGGAATGAGTGCAGCGTGGCGCCTCCGTTAAGTGCCTGTATCCGTTCGATCGGGCTCTCAAGATATTTGAAGTAGCCTGTAACACTGAGCATGTCACTGTCCGATCCGAAGAGCTCATATCTGAGATCCAGATTATAGTTGTATGCGTTATGCAGATTCTCGTTACCCCTTATCTGGGCAGATCCGTACGATTCCTGATACAGGAACGGAGCCATTTCTATGAATGATGGTCTTGTGATTGTCCTTGATGCGGAAAAACGCAGGATATTGTCTTCGTTGAAGGTGTATTTAACATTCAATGCAGGGAAAAGGTCTCCATGCTCAATCATACTCATCCTGCCGAACCAGTCGCCACCGTCTGAAGCGTATCTGACCCACTGCCTCGCATACTCATACCTGACTCCCAGATTAATGAGAAGATTCTCTGTCGGATAGAGGTCCGCAGTCATATATCCTGCGATGATATCGGTACCTGCACGGTAACTATCCTTGGGCTGCTTCTTGCGTTCTATCACTATATTGCCGCTGCCCACATTACCCTGATTCAGGAATGAGTCTGTATCGAAGACATCCGTTATTTCCGGATCAAGACGATTGAGGTTATAGTAAAAACGGGTTCCCATGTACTCTCTCCCCTTGTCCTTGTAGCTTATGCCAGCCTTGAGATGGTTGTTGTCACCCCATTTCCACTTCAACCCGATGTCTGCGTTCAATTCATCCTCATCGAGACTTCCGAAATATCTCATGGTCTCCTGTCTGTTCAGTTTGAAGAGCTTCAGGGCTCCGTCCTCACGGATGTACATGACCTGCCTTCTGTCAGGTTCGTAACTGCCCGTACGTCCGTATGATGCAGCCCAATCCATCTCTATCTTGGAGTCAAGCATGAAATGAAGTCCGTTCAGCTGATGATTCTGAAGCGAATACACATGAGTCACGTTATTGCTTCCTGTCAGAAGATGGCCTTCCGCATCTTCTCCATTACGAAGCTGATAAGTATCATCAGCATTACGGGCATAGAAGAACGTATAACCTATTCTGTCAGACTCTCTGAGCGTATATCCGACATATCCTAAAGCTGATGTCTTCAGTGTCTGCGAGTAACTGTCATAAGTGAAGTCGCTCTGTATGTTTCCCGTTGCCTCCAGGGTCCTCTGAAATGCTTCCGATACATTCTGATCGTCATTACTCAGGTTTGCTGATATCAGTATGCTCAGCGTCTGGCCGCCTACGTTGAAGTTCTTTCCCCTGCTTAGCGTTCCCCCAAGTGACGGAAGCGCGGTCTTCCGCTTTACTGCAAATGATGAATTGAAGATGTCATTTGACTTTACGTATTCGTCGAAGTCGACAAGAGGCATATCAAGAACCTGCGATTCAAGCCTCGATGTCCTGAAGAGAGACCCTCCCCTGTCCATCTGGTATCTATTTCTGAAAATTGTATTGACAGATCCACCTGTATTGAGGCTTATCTCTAGAAAGTCTTCGGGAATATTGACCTTTGTGGCTATATCTATATGGGCACCACTGTAGTCAGCATAAGTCTCCGCATTGTAGACCTTGCTTACAGTGATGTTCTGTACCGTAGATGAAGGGAAGAGGTTCAGCGGCACGAGTTTATTGTCCGAGTTGGGAGATGCTATCGGCAGACCGTTCAGAGTCGTGATGCTGTATCGGTCACCGAGACCTCTCACTATCAGCTGACCGGCAGAGGCGACAGATACGCCGGTGATTTTTTTCACACCCTCTTCCACATTAGATATTCCTTTTCCAGCCATCTCCCTGGCTCCTATATTCTCTATGGCTGCTGTAGACATCTGTCTTTCCATCTGCAGAGCAGCCACGCTTTCGAGGTTCTTCCTTCCTATGACTGTCACTTCACTGAGCTGCTGGCCGTCCAGTTCTAATCCGATATTCAGTTCCTGATTCTCTGCCTTGACTTCGATGTCAATCTCTGCCGTGCGATAGAATATATATGAGATGACCAGTCTGTGATTACCTTCTTTAAGGTCCTTCAGTTCAAATCGTCCGTCAATGTCGGTAATCGTTCCTGAAGTGGTACCTTTCAACTGAATTGAAGCTCCGAT
>JAFYWC010000117.1 GCA_017546585.1 Bacteroidales bacterium | reverse complement strand
GATGGCGAGGATCGCACAGAATCCCATCACGAAAGGATAGTAGAGATATCCGACGATGGAGATCGAGGATACTCCGGCCAGGCCGGCAGCCATAAGGAGCTGTGCTCCGTAAGGGATGAGGCCCTGGATGAGGCAGGAGAACGTGTCCAGGATGCTGGCACTCTTGCGCGGATTGATTCCGAACTTCTCTGAGATGTCACGTGCGATCTGTCCTGTGGTGATGATCGCGATGGTGTTGTTTGCTGTGCAGAGATTCGCGAGGGATACGAGTCCGGCGATGTTTCTTTTAGAATTGTTCTCCATATTAAATTTGTCAAGCGGGTGCAAAGATACTTAAAATAGGAGTATATTTGCAGCGTTATGAAGACCAACAGGCATAAGCCGCAGATCCAGGCACCGATGGGGGAGACTACAGTTCTTCTCCACACTTGCTGCGCCCCCTGCTCAAGCGCCATCATCGAGGCGATGATGCAGAACGGCATCACTCCCGTCATCTATTACTGCAATCCGAACATCTATCCTCAGGAAGAATACGATATCCGAAAGAACGAGTGTACGCGTTACGCCGAGTCGCTCGGACTGGAGATCATCGACGCAGACTATGACCACGACAACTGGCTCAAGGAGATGACAGGATTGGAGTCAGAGCCAGAGCGCGGCGGCCGCTGCCTGAAATGCTTCAAGCTGCGTCTCCTGCGCACGGCACAGTATGCCCGCGAAAGAGGCATCAGGGTCATCACCACAACTCTCGCATCATCACGTTGGAAATCGCTCGACCAGATAAACGAGGCCGGCACCTGGGCAGTAAATAAAATCCCACCAGAAGAGCGTAGCATCATCTGGTGGGATCAGAACTGGCGAAAGAACGGGCTCCAGGAGCGCCGTCTTCAGATTATAAAGGAATACGATTTCTACAACCAGCTGTACTGCGGCTGCGAATTCAGTATCCGTAAAGACTAGAGAATCGGTCTGATGTCCTCTGTGTAAGCGGACTTCACTTCGACTGCACCATTCTTGATGTCAGACGGAATCTCCTCCTTCACATAGACCATAACCTCTTCAGAGCCGTTGAGCGCAGTGAGAACCATAGTTCCCTCTGTGCTGAAGTCCATTGTATATGCACTTCCCCAATCGGTTCCGTCGGCATAGTGTCCTGAAAGAGTCTTGCCCTCGATGGCCCAGTCTCCTGTGTAGTGTCTGTGACGTCCTTCTCCGATCTTCTGGAAAAGGTCGAAGCTTCCGTCCTCAGCAAAAGAGACATATACATCCGCATCGATCTCTGCAGGAGTACAATGCCATTCGCCAACAATGCTTTTCTTGTAGTCGACCTTCTTGTCCTCCTTCTTGCAGGCGGTGGCGATCAGCATCAATGCTGCCAAAATAAACAGTAATTTTTTCATTTCTGTGTTTTTAGATCCTTCGACTTCGCTCAGGATGACTGGCTAGAGCCATCCTCCATTGCTTGAGTGAACACCTCTTGAAACGATGGAAATCTCACGTGAGATCTCTGTACCTCCGATATTGTTTCCGCCTCCGAGCTGGCCGCCACCTGCGATGGCAGACACTCTGATTTTAGCGGAACCGTTGTTGATGCAGTTGATCTCAAGGATACCCTTCTTCACCTTAGGCTTTGATGCGAGTCCGAGAGCCTTCTTGGCAGCGTCATCGTAAGTCACCTCAAGATAAGTAAGGTCTGCTGCAGACTCACCGAAATACTCGCTGATGTCCACGCTGCAGCTTGTGCCGCTCTGAACCATAATCGAAGGCGTACCCTCGATCTGCATAAGAAGCTTCCACGCGTCGATCGCGCCTGTACCCATACGCTTGTTGTATGTCGAGAGGCCGATGGTAGTGTCGCCGTAAGGCTTGAGACCGTCCTGAAGGAATGCGTTCATATCGTTTACAGAAGTGAGGAGAAGGCTTACGAATTCACCCTCGCCGAACTTTCTGCCGATCTTTCCTGCATATGATACGCCGAGGGCTGCCACGCCTGAAACGTGAGGGCAGGCCATCGACGATCCCTGCATCCAGGTATAGTCGCTGTCCACCTCGCTGATGCAGGTGGAGAGGATCATACTTCTGTTGTCATCTTCCTTTGCGGCACCGATCCAATAGTCTCCGCCCGGAGCTGCGATGTTGCAGCCACGTCCGTAGTTGGTGTATCCTGCAGGAAGGAAGTCTGGTCCGAATGCAGTTACTGAAACGCAGATAGGAAGAGCGCCAGGGTAGTCTGAATTCGATGCAGCCTCATTGCCGGCAGCAAAGATCGCCACATTCTCGTTCAATGACGGGTGGTTGCAGTTTGACGGATTCACGAAGTACTTCAAGGCTCTGTACTCGAGCGGTGCAGCGTTGATGTACTGGTTGTCGCTTGAGAACACGCTTGCGCTGTAGCCGTATGAACACTGAGCGATGCAGGCTCCGTTGTCGGCAGCATAGGTCAATGCATTGGCCATCTCGCGGTCTCCGCCGGCATATCCGCCTTCGAATACCTGGCAGGCCATAAGGCGAACGCCGTCACCATTGCCGGTACCTCCTGCGATAGAGCTCACTCCGATGCCGTTTCCGTTGACTGCAGCAACGATGCCGGCAACGTGAGTGCCGTGGCCTGATTCACCCTGGACCTCCCAGTTGATAGCGCCGTATGAATAGCCGTCTGTATAGAAGTTGTATCCGTGGATGTCGTCGATGAAGCCGTTTCCGTCATCATCGATTCCCTTGGTTCCGTTCTTCTCTGCCTCGTTCACCCACATTGCGTCTGCAAGGTCAGGGTGAGTGTACTTGACAGGAGCGTCGATCACAGCCACGATCACGTCAGGTGTACCTGCTGTAAGGCTCCAGGCATCAGCGACTCCTACGTCTCCACCTTCACGGGCAGTCGAAGCGACAGCCTTGTCTCCGGTGTTGAGGAGGTTCCACTGATACTCATTCATAGGGTCGTTGAACGGAATCGCCTGAGTCTTTGCAGCACTGCTCATCTGAGCCGCAGGCTTGAAAGGAATGCTCCTCAAGTCCGATGCGAGCTTAGGCATAGCATTGTACTGTACGGCAGTGATCTCCGGCCTCACAGCCACTGCTTCCGCAAAGCTTCGCAGCGGCATTCTTTTGTCGAACGACACGGAGAACCATCTGTGAAGACCGAGTTCTCTTGCGAGTTCCACGTTCTTAGGGGAACTTAGAAGAGCCGGCTGGAAATCCGCCACCTCAAGACCCTCGAACATCTCCGCCACCACCGCTGCGGTCTCACCGTTCTCGATTCTTGCAGTTGTCTCTTCATTGAGGAACAGGAGAAGGTTGCCTTCCATATACTCACCGTTCGTGTTGCCGGTGAGCTTTGTCATAAGCGCCTTCTCTCCTGCTGTCTCTGCAGTTTCAGAGGCAGTGAAGTCCGCCTCTGAAACGCAGGAAACCGCAGCCACCATAAGAGTGGCCATCAAAATGCTGTATCTTTTCATTATTCAGTCAGTTTTCGTGGGCTCTTAGCCATCGCTGCTGTTGAAGATCCATAGGTGAACTCCGTTACAGGAGCACACTTTGCAGGATCGAGATTGATCTTCACCTTCTTTACCTCACTGTAGTTGTCATCTGTATCCTTCGAGAAGTATACGAGTGTAAGGTCCTCGTAGAAGTAGCAGTAAGACATAGTGAGTGCAGTGTTATGGTTGCCGTACTGTACAAGATCAAGTATGAGAGCATTGTCAGTAGCCTCCGGATCCGCTGCGACATCTCCTACATAGATGTCATAGTAGTAGTCCACTACGTCGCCGTGAATCTTCACCTCGAGAGGTACGATAGCCCAGCCGTCAGCGTCGCTGAAATCGTTGGGGTATGCTGATGCGAGGTCGAATCCGTCGAAGTACTTGTCCACATTGATCTCGATGTATGACTCGGATACCTTCTTCGCAGGAGTATTGATCACCTCTGAGAAATATACCTCAGTGTTGAACTCTCCTGTCTTCTCGTCGATGCCGACTGCGAAGATCTGGTAGCCTTCCTCAGGAGTGAGACCTGTGTACTCGAACGGCTTGCTGCCCTTGGTACCGATGACCTTCATACAAGCTGCAAGGCTTCCGTAGTAGCCGCTGTCCACATACCACTGTGCAGCCTCGCGGATCATCTTCTTGAGACCCTCGGCGCTGTCGCCGGCATAACACCAGTCTACATAGTAGAGGCTTGTGCGAGGATTCACGTCGATAGAACCCTTGATTCTGTAGTTTGTAACCTTGTCGATGGTCACGTTGAACTCAGGAACTGCGTCAGGATCTGAAGTGAGGGTGTGAACCTTCATCTTCTCCACTGCAGTTGTGAGCATACCATACTCGAAACCGAATGCAAGGATGTAGTAATCAGCATTTTCCTCGCTTACGAGAACTGTACCGGTGTAGTTTCCGAAGTGGAGGTAGCCGATATAGTTGCTGAAGCTGTTGTACATAGCCTCGATCTCCTTGTCGCTCTTGCCCTCTACATCAGCAGCCGGGAGAACGATTGCCGCATACTGGTCCATATTTGTTGTATGGATGCTGTATGTGATTCGATCAGTGTTTACATCGTCTGCAGTGATGGTAAGAACGTTGTCTGAAGGCTCAACCGGACCTGTCTTGAACTCAGTGATCGATACGTTGCCGAGTCTCTCGCCGCTGTTGCTTACTGCACAAGCGAATGCGTAGTACTCTGTCTCGGCATTGAGTTCAAAGTCCTGATATGTAGTGCCCACAAGAGTGATCTCTGCCACAGCCTGCTCTGCAGAGTAGCCTGCGTATGCTCCATAGTAGATAGCCTCAGAGATATCAACCTCTACAATCTTGTTGAGATACATCACTTCGTCCACTCCCGGAGACATTGCAAGAGACTCCTCGAGAGTCTTCTTCGAGAAGTACCAGGCATAATATCTTACGCTCTCAGGATCAGGTGTCACGAACATTCTCACGTAAGGTCCGTTGATCTCGAATGAGAAATCAAATGTAGCTTCGACTGGCTCCGGTGCGATTCCGCTCTGCGAAATCACGATCTTGTCGGAAACCTTTCCGTGCTTGAGGGTCACCTGAGTGATTCTTGAACTTTCTGTCGGGTTGTTGTCGACTGTGAACTTTACGACTCCCTCCTCAGAAAGGTCGAAGTCGTGTACCCAACTGTCTGAACACTTTGCCTCAAGGTCTTCTGCCTCACCGTTTACGAGAGTATAGGTGAAGCTGTACTCTCCGCCGTTGCCGCCGGCATTGACCAGATTCTCGAAGATCTCGAGTGTCACGGTCTTGTCTGTCGGCTCATCCGGCTGGTCTGGCACGACAGGCTTTTCGCAGGCGATGAAACCGACTGCGGCAGCGAGAGCCAAAGCAAAAAATTTAGTTAATCTAACCATTGTCTGTCAATGTGTGCTTTTAAAATTTACGCATAGCGCGTACAAGGTGCTCCAGATTCTTGTCTAAGTCGTAGATGTCCTCGTAGAGCGGTCCTGATCTGAAACTGAACGGATATGCCAGAGCGGCTCCTGCCTCATATGAGGTCCAATACTTGCCTTCCAAAGAAAGCTCTGTTGCACCCTGCTCCTTGAGAGTCTTGTTGATAGCCTCTACTGCAGGAAGAGCAAGCTCGAGTTCCTCCGGTGCAGGAAGATACCAAGATGAGAGGCCGAGCGCATTCTTTGAGTCGCACCACGCGAAGGCAGGGTAAAGCTCTTTCCAGTTTTCCTGCTGCTTTACATATTTGCTGTTTGCCTGTCCGTTTGAAAGCGAGAACTCTCCGCCTTGGTTTGTGAGCATCCTGCTTTCTGTTGACCACGCAGCGACACCCTCGTCCAATGAAATGACAAGTCCGTGCTCGCCGGCCTCGTCAGCCCAGATGACCACGCCTTCGGTAATACCTACCTTGTAGAAGTCGCCTGCCTTGTAGACCTTAGGAGTCTGCTCCTCGTTGTTGTCGTCGTTATCCTCGTTTCCGCCAGTGTTGTCTACAGGCGGAGTGTCCTCGCCGGACGGAACGTCCGGCTTGGTACACGAAACCGCCATAAGAGTCAATGCTGAAACGAGCATCAAAATCTTTCTCATTGTACTACTTCTTATAAGTATGTCTGATGATGGTATAGTTGCCCTCCGGATCGTAAACGGCACCCGCATAGTAGATGGTAGCGCCTGCGCTTACGTTCTTGTCAACTATTGTGAAGTATGTCTGGTTGCTCACCTCGTTCAGGAATGTTGTCTCGTTATCAAGCTCGAGGTATGTGAGGAGGTCTGCGTCAGACATATTGTAAACTGAAGCATCGTCGATGATGTGGCTCATCACAAACTTCGCAACGTTTGAATCTCCGTCAAGGTAGAAGTATGCGAGGACATCGTTTCCAGACTTGCTGAAGAGGATCTCGTCTACCTGAGGACCTTCCTTGAGCTCCTTGGTAGTGAACTCCTTGACGAACGCCTGAGTTGTGTATGTTCCGTCAGGAACAAGACCGATAGCGTAGAATACATACTTGGTATTAGGCTCGAGACCTTCGATAAGCCAAGAATTGTAGCTTGTCTCGAGTGCTCTTGAAAGCCACTCCTCGCGGCTCATCTTTGCAGGGTTCCAGAGACCGTCGATGAGCTCGTTGTTGAATCTCTTGATAGCCTCGTCATTAGCTCCGTACTCTACATAAGTAGAATATGGCATATAGTTGAACATATGCGGAGTAGGCTCGCGGTAAGGCTGTACAGATACAGAAACCGAAGTTGTAGTAGGCTCGCCGACAGTAAGGATGAAGTCTACATCCTGAGGGTCAGCAGCCTTGGTCTTGAAAGGAACCTTTGTGAGAGGTGTTGTTACCTCGCCTCCGAAGTATCCGAATACAAGACAGTAGTAGTCCTTGTTAGGGATGAGAGGACACTCTGACACTGAAGATGTGCCTGAGTATACGTGATTTGCGATATGGTCACCCTGTGCTGCGAGGATCGCGTTGATGATCTCCTCGTCAGAAAGAGGGTTGCCCTTTGCGTCGTACATATACTCCTGGAGCTCGAAGAGCGCTACATAAGACTCGCTCTGGGTAGGGAGCACATAGAATGAAGCGCGGTCGTCCTCGATAGACGCTGTGCTTACCTCGAATGTATTCATTGGAGGACGTGCTGTTGTCACGCTGATCACCTCTGCGTCAGTTGTAGCTGTACCGTCTGCACCGATACCGAGCACGAACACATAGTAAGTGTTTGCAGCCTCGATACCGTCCTCTGATGTGAAGTCCTGAGTGATGGCGCCGTATGCAGAGATTGCACCTACAGCTGTAGGGATTGAAACGCCGTTCTCTGAAGCGAGTGCAGGGATGTACTCAGCCATAAATGCAGGGAGATTCTCAGGGTCGCTGAGGCAGTACTCCTCATACATTGCTGCCGGGAAGATGTCGTAGAAGTAAGCCACGTGATCGTCAGAAGGCACGATAGTGATCGAGAATGATCTTGCAGTGATGTTGTCACCTACTACAAGCTCGAAGTCGCAGTCAACCGGACCTACCTTGGTAGTTGTGAAAGTGATCTGGTTCACACCAGTCGTAGGCTCGCCGTCTGTAGAAAGACCGTACATATAGAGTACATACTCAGTCTTTGCGCTGAGTGAGTTGTACATCCAGTCCTTCTCGCCAGCGAAGAGGTTGTCGCTGAGGAGTTCGTGAAGAGAGAGTCCATAGTAGTCTGCGATGTACTCGAAGTACTCTCTGTCAGCTGCGATGGTACCTTCGTCATTTGCCTCCATATCCTCCTTTACCTGAAGAGCGAACCAGTATGTCATAGTCTCGTCCTTAGGCTGGATGTTGAAGAATACGTCACCTGAGTGAAGTGAGGTGAGGGTAACAGTGAAGTTCTCAAGCTCGATAGGCTTGCCGTCCTCCGGCTTTACAGTTTCTACAGGAACATCGTCAGGCTCCTGTGTTACAGGCTTCTGGCAGCCTGCTGCGAGGAGCAGCAGACCGCAAAGAGCCAAGTTGATAAGTTTCTTTGTCATTTTCTATAGTTGTTTTATTAGAATGCGAATACTGGGCAAAGAGTGAAGTCAGCTGTCTTGTCAGGGTTGCCGACATATCTGCTCTGGTATGCATATGCTGAGTCTGTGCTGATCTCGGAAGATGAGGCCATATTGCTCCAAGTGATCTTGCTGAGACCTGCAGCCTCGATCTTGGTGTTCATTATATTCATATTGTCAGTGCCGCTTGCCATCCAGGCATTGTCGTTGGCACCGTAGCACATATAGCTCACTTCCTTTACGCTTGGGATGTACCATCCGCTGGTTCCTGCTGGGGCAGGGTGTGCTGCTGCGAACTCGTCAAGAGCAGTGCATACGTCAACTGCAGTCTCAGGATTCTCTGCGTTGTATGCTCTGAGCACCTGAGTGTTGTTGTAGCCGAGGGCCTTGTCAAGGTTAGTCGCACCGTTTGAATAGTTCACCTGGATGCTTGTGAAGCTTGATGCATAGTCAGCCTGCCAAGATGATACGCTTGCAGCGTTTGTCTGCCACTTGATGTTGTTGACTGCATTTACTGACATCACAAGACCGTTCTTGCAGTTAGGGAATGCTGCCTTGAGTGCAGAGTCAGTCGAAGTGAGGTTGCCGAGCCAGCATACGATACCAACGAGGTCCTTGTCTGCAATGAATGTCGCAGTGCAAGTGCCGTCTGCGTAGTAGTAGTTTCCGACAGCAAGTGCGTTAGGGTCAACCTTCTCGCCATATACGTTAGAGAGATACTTCGAGCTCCAAGAGTCCTTGTATCCGATCTCTGATGATGGGTTGCCGAACTTGCCTTTCTCTGTCATTGTATACTCGATCACGCTTGCGCCATCCTTTGCTACAAGGTTCACAGACCAGCCGTAGTCATCCTCGCAAGCCTGTCCTGTGGCGATAGAGATGACGCCAGTCGTAATGTCGAAGTTTACATATACCTTGATGTTCTTGGTGTTCTTTCCGAAGATGTTCACGAGAGTAGCGTTGCCCTTTGATGCATCATCGCTGGCGCCGAATGTCCAAGTGTACTGGAGACCGTTGTCGAAATATACATTCCAGTCGCCAAGGAGGTCATTAAGCTCGAAGTTGGCTACCATTGAAGTCTTCTGAGCGATCTGGAATGACTGAACCTCGTTGCCGTTTACCTTGAGCGCAACCTTTGCTGCGCGCTCTGCACCTGTGTTTGCTGCAACATTGAATACGAGAGTCTCCTCGCGCATAGCCTTGGTCTCGACATATGTCACCCAGTCAGCGCTTACCTCAACCTCATAGTCAAGGTTAGTCATAACAGGAACCTCCAATACTCCGCCTTCAGCCTCTACGGTGAAAGTGTTGCCTGTAACTGTGAGGGCACCTTCCTCAAAGCTGAGAACCTGCATAGCAGCCTTGGTGTTGTCACCTGCGAACACTACAACCTTGCCGTCTGTGAGAGGGTCTGGTGCAGTGATGACGAGAGCACCCTCGGATGCGTTCTTTGCCTCCACAGCTACTGAATAGCCGCCGTCAGCTACTGCGTAAACTGTTGTTGTCTCAGTAGCGCCAGTGATAGTATATGCCACCTTTACAGTTGCACCAGGAAGCACAGCAACCTGAGCAGAAGCGATGTTGAGGCTGAATACTGCCTGTCTTGGGAGAACGATCTCTGTGCCGTTTGCAAGAACGAATGTAACTGATGCGTCATCGTACTGAACGTCAGAGAATGTGCAGTCTCCTGAATTGCCTGAAGCGAGCGGGCTCCAAGTGCCGTCAACAGAAATCCACCACTGTCCGTTCTCATACTTGAACTCAGGAGCGTCAGACTCTGCGTAGACAGCCACCTTGTTGCCGTTTGCGTCAGTGAGGATCTCACCGTTCACAGCCCAATAGTATACTCCGTCCTCGACAACAACGCTTACAGTAGGAGCGACAGCGTCTTTACCGTCTTTACCGTCGTTACCGTTTGTACCGTTGATACCGTTCTTACCGTCTGTTCCGTGGTAGATTGTAAGAGCCTTGCCCTTGCTGAGGGTGATGGTGTAACCGATTACCTTGTCACCTTCCTTGATCTCCGAGATACCGGTAACGTATACCTTGTTCTCGAGAGCCTCGATGAGTCCCTTGAGGTCGTTAACCTCGTTGTTGAGCTTCTCGGTAAGCTCCGCAAGCTGCTGCTGGATAGCGTTGACGTCATTCTCCAATGCGCCTACTCTGTCCTCGAGCGCCTTTGTGCAGGATGCGAATCCGAGCACCGCTGCAACTGCGAATAAAAGGATCTTTTTCATAATGTAGAGTTTGTTTTATATTGATTTCACTATTGTTTCACTGCCGTTCTTCACACTTTCCGGTATGGCTGTCTTGGTGTAGACTGTCACCTCCGCAGCATCGTTGAGCGATGTCATTGTAAGCGTGTTTCCGTTGATTTCAATGTTGTAGCCGGCTGCCCAGTCCTCTCCGTCGTTGTATTTTCCGGTGAGGAGGTTCTCCTCGAGGTTCCAGGTGCCGCGATAGAGGCGGTATGCTCCCTCGCCGATCCTCTGGTAGATCTCGAAGGTCTTGTCGATCTCGAAATGAAGATATACGTCTCCGTCGACAGAAAGGGCTTCGCTGTGCCACTCTGTGCAGAGTTTCTCCTCAAGCGTCAGGTTCTTGTCGCCGTTCTTGTTTCCGCAGGCCACGATAAGCAGTGCTGCGCAAAGCATATACAGAATTCTTTTCATTACAACCATCCTCCATTGTCAGTCGCGAAAGGTCTCGATGCGATAGAGATCTCGCGGGTGTATGCCATTTCTCCGATGCCGTCCTCTTTCTCGGTGTCCTTTCCTACGGACGCGCTGAGGGTGAGCTTGCCGGCTCCGATGTTCTTGCAGCAGATTTCGATGCATCCGTCCTTCACTTCAGGAACAGCGTCAAGTCCGAGAGACTTGAGGGATGCCTCGTCCATCGCCACCTCGTAGGTCTGTGACGGGCTGCAGTATCTGCTGATGTCGATCTTTACAGTCTGGCCGAGCTGTGCGAGGAAAGTCGGTGTGCCTTCGATGGCCATAAGGAACTTCCACGCATCCACGGCGCCTGTTCCCATCTTGCCCATATACTTGCTCATATTTCCGCCTGGGTTGAACTGGTCGATGTCTGTCACGGATGTGAGGAGCATTGACTGCACCTGCTCGCGGGTGAACTTCTTTCCGAGCTTCTTCGCATATGAAAGTCCGAGGGCAACTACGCCTGAAACGTGTGGACAGGCCATTGAAGTTCCCTGCATATACACGTAATGCTTGCTTGTGCCTTTTTCGGTCTCGACTCCCGGCGACTGTGTCATTGCTCCCGACACTCCTGTAGAGAGGATCATTGACGCATAGTCGCCTGTGACTCCGCTGTACTGACCGCCAGGTGCCACGATCTTGCAGCCTGGGCCGTAGTTGGTGTAGTCACCAGGAAGGAAGTTCCATCCCATAGCGGTAACTGAAATCACATACGAAAGAGCTCCCGGGTAGATCGAATAAGGATTCTTGTGGTTGCCGGCCGCGAAGACTGCGATGTTTCCTTCCATTGCCTCGTGGTTGCTGTTCGACGGGTCAAGGAAGTATCTGAGAGCAGCGTTCTCGAGAGTGGATGCTGTCACCTTTGTGGAACCGGAGTCTGTGATGAGCTGGCCTCCGTTGATGTAGAGATCATCGTTTGTGATGACGTTCGAGTTGCCGTACGAGCACTGTGCGATGCAGGCTCCGTTGTCGGCAGCGTAGATGAAGGCCGCAGCGTTCTGTGCGTCTGCGCAGTATGAAGAACCTTCGAAGATCTGGCAGGACATCAGTCTCACGCCGTCACCGTTTCCGGTGCCGCCGGCGATCGAGCTTACGCCCTTTCCGTTGTTGTTGGTCGCACCGATGATTCCTGCAACGTGGGTTCCGTGTCCGCTTCCCGCGATGCTGTTGAGCGACTTGCCCTTGACAGCGGCCTGCTTCTGGCCGTCGAGCGCTCCGTTGACGTAATCGGCATTGATCGCATAGCAGCCTACGAAGTTGAAACCGTATTTGTCGTCGATGAATCCGTTTCCGTCATCGTCCACATCGTCCTGTCCGTTGACCTCGGCCTCGTTTTTCCATACGGCGTCGGCGAGGTCCTCGTGTCTTGCGGATACGGCGCAGTCGAATACGGCAACGACGACGCTAGGGTCGCCGCCGGTGAGTCTCCACGCCTCTCTCACTCCGACGTCGGCTCCGGCAACAGCCTTCTTGCTGATGGATCCGTCGTTGTGGAGGTTCCACTGATGTTGTGCGAAAGGGTCGTTGAAAGGATTCTCGGAAGCATCTCCGCTCTTTGTCAGGGCAGGGAGCTCGGCAGGGAAGACCTCCTCCGAGATTGTCGGCTCGATGAATCTTGTGTACTGCACAGTGCTTACCTTCGGAGACTTTGCAAGTCTTCCGGCTACAGTCTGCACAGGGGTGTTTCTGTCGAATTCTGCAGTGAACCACTGGTGAAGTCCGTACTTTCTGGCAGCCTCGGCGTTCTTCGGCTGGACAGGAAGGGCGCTGGTCAGTGAAGTGACCTTCACGTCACCGAAAAGTTCCTCTGAAATCTGTGAAAAATTGCCCTCGATCACGCTCTTGGTGGCCTCTTCGCTCAGTCTGATGAGGACGGTTCCCGGAACGATGTCTCCGTCGGTGCCTCCTACAAGCTTGGCTTCCAATGTGTTAGGGCTTGAATACTCGGCATTGTACTCTTGGAATCCCTCGGTGCAGCTGATGGCTACGGCGGCGAGGGCTACAATGTTGATTATTAAATGCTTCATCGTCAAAATAGATAACAATCCGCAAAAATAATCAAAACATCGCAGAAAACAAAAAAACACACGGCCGTAGGCCGTATGTTCCTTATCTCGCAAAGCCCCGTTTTACCTGCCGAAAGGCTCCAATGCTGCAGTCGCTTTTCCGTTCTTGAATGCACCCTTGTCGTAGGCTCCCCAGCCAAGGGCGTTGTAGCTCGCCGGCTTCCATACTCCGTCGGTCTGCGGCTCCCACCAGAAAAGGCCTGCACACTGCTCGATTTCCCTGGTCTTTTCAAGCATATGCTGAAGCGCTTCCCTTGACATCTGAACCTCGGAAACCGGCATACCGAACTCGCAGAGCATCACCGGTTTAGCGTATTTCGAAGAAAGAGTTTTAATGTTCGCTATGCAGCGGTCCGCATTGGCTTTCCAGTCGCACCATCCGCTGCCCTCCCACCAGGTCGGATAGAGCGACATTCCGATGATGTCATACTCTGCTCCGCCGGTCTTCATCAGCCCGAAAAACCACTCGAAAAGTCCTTCGTCGTGACCGTTGCTCACGTGGATGATCGTCTTTACTTCCGGATAGATCTTGCGTGCTGCATTGCGGCCCGCCCTGGTCAGGGTTATGAAGTTTTCAGCAGTGTTTCCCTGCACCTTTCCGAGAGGGTGAAGCATACCGTTGTTGACCTCGTTTCCGATCTGCACCCACTCTACTTCCACGCCGTTGTCCTTCAATGCCTGCAGCACTTCCGAAGTGTGCGCGCTTACGGCATCTGCCAATTCGCCTATACTGTAACTTGCCCAGGCAGAAGGTGTTACCTGCTTTGACGGGTCAGCCCAGGAATCGCTGTAATGGAAGTCTATCATTATCCTCATCCCCAGATTCTGAGCCCTCTTGGCCTTCGCCACCACGTCGTCCTTTCCGCACCATCCGCCGTCAGGATCGACCCAGACGCGCAGTCGGATGGCGTCGAGTCCGAGCTCCTTCATAAGGGCCGTGCACTCCATTTCCTTGCCGTCGGCAGTGTAGAATTTCTGCCCGTCCGCCTCCATCTGGGTGACCCAGCTGATGTCGGCTCCCTCGGCGTATCCGGCTGTCTTGCCGGGCACGTCAGGCTTCTCTTCAGGCTTCTGGGTTTCAGGCACATAGTCTGTCGGTCCGTATGGGTCGTTGCCGCAGGATGCGAACGTTAGAATCATCGCGGCTGATATGCAGAGAAGTTTCATAAAATTTAAATTTCCGTGTGATTTTTACTTTGGCAAATATATTGAAAATTGTTTGAAATCATTATATTTGCTACGACCACGACAATACATACTTCGATAAGACACACTTAACACAATACACTTAAACACAAACCAATGAAACACCTAGCTTATCGAATCGCCCTTATCTTTGCGATAATGGGTCTGAGCTGCGCCAGTGCGTTTGCTCAGCAAGTGAAAGGTACAGTCAAGGATTCTGCAGGTCTGCCTGTAATCGGCGCTGCAGTCGTTGTCGAAGGCACAGCCAACGGTACGACAGCGGATCTTGACGGTAATTTCGTGTTTGACAAGGCAGTCCCTGCGGATGCTGTTCTGGTTGTGACCTCCATCGGTTACAAGACAGCAAAGGTTCCTGTAGGATCAGGCTTTGTAGAAGTTGTCCTCCAGGAGGATAACGAGATGCTGGAAGAAACCGTAGTCATCGGTTACGGAGTCCAGAAGAAGAGCGTTGTTACGGCAGCGATTTCTTCAATCACGTCTGAAGACCTCAAATCTCAATCTCAGACTCGAATCGAGAACCTCCTCCAGGGTATGACTTCCGGAGTGGTGGTTGTCTCTCCTTCCGGAGCTCCGGATGCTACTTCCCAGATCCGCGTCCGCGGTATCGGTTCTACAAACGGAAGTGACCCTCTCTACATCATCGACGGCTTCGCAGTCAGCGGTGGCCTCGACTATCTGAATCCTAACGACATTGAGCGTATCGAAGTACTCAAGGACGCAGCTTCGGGTGCTGTCTACGGTGCACGTGCAGCCAACGGTGTAATCCTCGTGACTACAAAACAGGGCCAGAAGGGTAAGACAAAGGTCAACTACGACTTCTCATACGGATGGCAGAACCCTTGGCGCAAACCTTCAGTGCTTAACGCTACAGAGTATGCCATTATGATGAATGAAGGTTATGTGAATTCAGGCAAGGCTCCTATCTATGACGATCCATATTCGTTCGGCGAGGGAACAGACTGGGTTGAACTCATCTTCAACGACAATGCTCCTGTCCAGAAGCACGACCTCAACATCACAGGCGGTAACGACAAGCTCACTTATTCGACTTCTGTCGGCTATCTCTACAAGGAAGGTACAATCGGTGGTAACTACGGCCGTTCAAACTATGACCGTGTCACTGTCCGCCAGACTGTGAATGCTGTCCTCTTCGACAATACAGCGCAGCGTAACTGGCTGAACAAGATGACCTTCAATACTGCGATTTCATATGCACATATGAACTCTACCGGCATCAGCACCAACTCTGAATTCGGTTCGCCGCTCGGTTCGGCTCTCGCAATGTCGCCGCTCCTCAGCGTATATGCGACTCCAGAGGAGGAAGAACAGTATAAGACAATGTATCCGGAAGGATATGCTCACATCGTGAGAGATGCTTCCGGAAGAGCCTATACAGTTGTCGACGGAAACGTCTACAACGAGCAGACCAATCCGCTCGCTTCGCTCAGCCTTCCTGGCACCAAGTATGACACAGACAAGTTCGTCATCAACGGCGCTGTGGAACTCAATATCTGGGATGCCCTCAAGTTCCGCTCATCTTTGGGTATTGACCTCTCTTTCTGGGGCAACCACGGCTACACAAAGCAGTATTTCCTTTCATCGAAGAGCTACAACTACAATACTGTAGCTTCCGAGACCACTTATGACAAGGACGGAAACGCTACAGTGACTGAGAAGATCAACTATGCAGAGTCTGCTCAGCAGGAAATGAACCGTTCTTTCAGATGGCAGCTCGAGAATGTGATCTCTTATGACAAGACATTCGGCAAGCACAGCGTCGCTGCCGTTCTCGGACAGACAGCCATCCGTTCTACAGGATCGAACGTCGGTGCAAACGCACGCGGACTTATGTATCCTTACGACGAGTGGAAGATCTCTGTAAATAACACAGTGGGTCAGCAGGCTGACGGCAACCGCAACGGTTGGGGAAGCTGGAACTCAATCGCTTACTCGCTTCTCTCTTACTTCGGTCGAGTATCATACAACTACGACGAGCGCTATATGATCCAGGCTACAATGCGTGCCGATGCTTCTTCACACTTCGGACCTAACAACAAGTGGGGTTACTTCCCGTCAGTCAGTGCAGGTTGGAACGCGAAGAACGAGGAATTCCTCAAGGATGTCAATTGGCTTTCAATGTTGAAGGTCCGCGGATCCTGGGGTATCAACGGTAACGACGGCATTCCTGATTTCAAGTATGCCGTTTATATGAGCACCGGCAATAACTACACCTTCGGTTCAGGCGCGAACGGCAGCGAGACCATCAGCATCGGAGCCAAGCCTAACGGTCTTGCAAACCCTGATGCGAAGTGGGAGCAGTCGATCCAGACCGACCTCGGAGTCGACCTTGGATTCCTCGGCAACCGACTCACTTTGACCGCTGACTACTACAACAAGATCACTTCAGGTATGCTTATGGCTATGCAGGTGCCTGGCTATGCAGGTGATTCTGCACCGGAAGGAAATGTCGGCACAATGTCGAACGCAGGTATCGAGTTGGATTTCGGATACCGTGACACTTACGGAGACCTCAGCTACAGCATTTCAGCAAATGCCACATACAATGTGAACCGTCTTACAAAGCTTACTGACGATGCTACAGCATTCTACGGCTCAGACCACAAGATCGGCCAGCTCACCAGAGGTATCGTAGGCCTTCCGTTCCCATATTTCTACGGACACAAGACTGACGGCATCTTCCAGAATGAGGAAGAGGTTGCAGCTTATGTTAACGAGGCAGGCAAGCCGCTCCAGCCTAACGCTGCTCCTGGCGACGTGAGATTCGTGGATATCGACGGTGACGGTGACATCGATGACGAGGACCGCACATATATCGGAAAGGGTGTTCCTGACTGGTCATTGGGTCTCAACATCTCTCTCGAGTGGAAGGGCATCGACTTCAGTATGCTCCTCCAGGGTACAATCGGAAACCAGGTGTTCAACGTGACACGTCGTACCGACCTGTACTATGTGAACCTTCCTAAGACAATCCTCAACCGCTGGACAGGCGAGGGCACATCGAACACTCAGCCTAAGTTTATGTTCGAGTCTGCGAACAACAACTACCGTGCATCTGACCTTTGGGTAGAGGACGCTTCATTCCTCCGCGCACGTAATGTCCAGCTCGGTTACACTATCCCTCAGAAGTGGACAAAGAAGGTTGCCATCCAGCGCCTCAGAGTATATGCTCAGGCAGAGAACCTCTTTACCATCACCAAGTACGTAGGATGTGACCCTGAGGTTACCGGAGGCAACGGCTTTAGCTCAGACCTCGGTATCGACCGTGGAGTATATCCTCAGTCACGTACATTCTCAGTCGGTGTAAATCTTAATTTCTAATTAATTCCGGATGATGATTATGAAAAAGATATTTTATGCAATCTGCGCTTTTGCAGTTCTGATGCTTTCATCGTGCGGTAAGGATTTCGTTACCGCTGTGCATAACTCTTCAGAGCCTCAGAGCGAGTACTATATCAACGAAGAGCGTATGTTCCAGGGTCTGGTGGCAGCTTACGACCCGTTGAAGTGGTTCGACTACTTCAACGAGTACGACGCCCTCAATATGGTGTCAGACATTATGGCGGATGACATCTATTGCGGCGGATCGAACGAAGGTGACCAGCCTAAGCTCGTGAAGACCCACTTCTATAATGTCACTTCTCTCGAGCAGTGCGGCGCCATCTGGACAATCTGCTACTCCGGTATCAACCGTGCCTGCCACGTTCTCGAGAACGTTGACGGAGTGCCTGGTATGACCGAGGAGAAGAAGAACCTTTACAAGGCAGAGGCTACAGTCCTCAAGGCGTTCTACTACACACTTCTCTGGAAGTTCTGGGGAAATGTCCCTTATTATGACAAGAACCTCGAGGCTCCGTATATCGCTCCTCAGCTCAAGGCTGACGAGGTGTATGAGAACATCGTCACACGTCTCGAAGAGGCGTTCGAACTCAATGTGCTCCCTATGAAGGCTGCTGCCGGAAACGAAGGTCGCGTGACCAAGGCTATGGCTTATATGCTTTATGCAGAGGCTGTTATGTATCAGAACGACCAGGCTCGCTACGCAAAGGCTCTCGAGTTTATGGATGAGATCATCACCAGCGGAAAGTACTCTCTCGTATCTGACTTCGCATCTATCTGGGAAGAGTCTGGCGAGTGGGGAACAGAGTCTGTCTGGGAGATCAACTATATGTCTGAGGGCGCTGCACGTTCTTGGGGCAACCCTATCTACAGCGGCGGTTCAGTATATCCTATGCTTTCCGGTGTTCCTGGTGCTCCTGAGGCTTCTGGCTACAAGGGCGGATGGGGCTTCGGTCCTGTAGCCCAGTCAGCTTGGGATATGTATGAGGAGGGAGATATCCGTCGTGACGGAGGTATCCTCAACTTCTACTATGAGTTCCCGGACCTTACTCTCGGTGAGACACGTTGGCAGTATACCGGCCTCTTCCTCAAGAAGTATGTCGCAAGAATGAACGGCAACCACGGCCAGATCGCTGACGCCGATATGAACTACGGCAACAACCAGCGTTACTACCGCTATGCAGAGACTCTTCTCAACGCAGCGGAGCTTGGAGTGCTTACAGGCAAGGACCGCAGCAATTGTCTTGCGGAGGTCCGTGCGCGTGCTAACTGCTCTGATACAGGTACAGACCAGCTTTCTATCCTCGAGGAGCGCCACAAGGAGTTCGTCGGTGAAGGAAAACGCTACTGGGACCTCATCCGTACAGGTCAGGCGGCGACTGTCCTCAAGGCAGCCAACCACGAGTGGCGTCAGAACGACTGGACAGAGAACAAGAAATATTGGCCTCTTCCTCAGTCGGAGTGTGACAAGGACCCTAACCTTGTACAGAACAACTATTAACGGCAGCTGTGCTGGTGAATATTAAACGAAATTTATTATGAAGAGAATTTTCAAATATATGGCCGCTGCCCTGGTGGCAACCTTGTTTGCAGCAGGCTGTTCACCTGAGATTGTCGAGCCGGATCAGAGCAAGCTTCCTGTTGCTGATGAACTGGACGTTAAGATCGTTGTGGACAACACGACAAACTATGTGACATTCTCGGTGACCAATCCTGGCCTTGTTCCTATCTGGATCTTCGGCGAGGAACTGATCGACGGCAAGCCTGGAAAGCAGTTCTGCTACACAGGCAACGGCGTCACTCTCCGTTTCCGTGAGGAAGGAACTCACAAGGTGGAGGTGAAGGCATACAATGCCAACGGTATCTCCCTCGGTTCAAAGATGGGCAATTTCGTGATCGAGAACACTTATCGTGATCCGTTCGATCCTTCGAAGTATATCACATTCTTCGCTGGAAGCGACCAGAAGGTATGGGAGTGGAACTCTACAGTGAAGTCTCACTTCGGATGTGGCGAGCCGGGTACTGACGGTACAAACTGGTGGGCTGCAGGTCCGGACGAGAAGAAGGACTGGGGTCTCTATGACGACAGACTTACTTTCACAAAGGACGGCAAGTACACATACGATCCAGGTGAAGGCGGAATGGTATACGTAAACAAGGATTCCGGTTTCGGTCCTGAGTACAACACCAATGACGGCAACGACTACCTCGTTCCTATCGAGAAGTACACTACTGACTACTCGTTCGAAAGAGAGTGGAATGCTGCAGGTATCGAGGAGGTATATCTCGTGCTTCCTGAAGGCAAGAACCTTTCGTACATCCCTAACCCTGAGGCTATTACTACAAATCCACGTTACAAGATTCTCGAGGGAACAAACACCAAGAAGCTCGCCCTTGTGAATGACAACGGTGCAATCGCTTGGAAGTATGAGTTCGTTGTTGAGGGATCTGCTGCTCCAGAGCCAGAGAAGCCAGGTGCAGGAGATGTCGTATTCGATCCGAACTCTGACCGCAACCTCTGGAAGAACGCTGTGACAACAGATCACCACTTCTGGTTCGCAAACAACGATTGGGGTCAGATTGACAATGCTACAATCACTTCAGACGGCGGTACTCACACATTTGTACTTCCTGAGGGACTCGGAAGTCAGCAGTGGCAGGGCCAGTTCTTCTTCCAGAACACAGGCATCGCAACTTCTGCCGACAAGACATATGATTTCTATATGGTGATCAATTCATCGGCAGATCATCCAGGTATGACAGTGAAGCTTTGCGCACAGGATGATGATGCTGCGATCATCTCAGACGGCCGTTACGCCCTCACTGCGTTCGAGGACTTCGTACTCAAGGTAGTGGCAGCTCCTGGTATCGACTGTGACAACCTCAAGCTCGTATTCGACTTCGGTGGCGGACAGGCAGGTTCTACAGTAGTTGTGAAGGATATCATCCTTCAGGAGCATATCGACGGCGGCGGACAGGCTGGTCCGGCACCTTTCGATCCTTCTGCAGCAGACAATATGTGGAACTCGGCTGTGACAACAGACCACCACTTCTGGTTTGCAAACAATGACTGGGGTGCAATCGACAACGCCACCATCACTTCAGAGGGCGGCACTCACACATTTGTTCTTCCTGAGGGTCTCGGCGGTCAGCAGTGGCAGGGCCAGTTCTTCTTCCAGAACACCGGCATTGCTACAGCAGCAGACAAGACTTATGACTTCCACCTCGTGCTCAACTCTACAGCGGATCACCCAGGCGTGACAGTGAAGCTTTGTGCACAGGACGATGACGGCGCTATCATCACAGACGGCCGTTATGCTCTCACAGCATATGAGGACTTCGTTCTTGATGTATATGCTGCTCCTGGCATCGATTGCGCCAACCTCAAGCTCGTATTCGACTTCGGTGGCGGACAGGGCGGCTCTACAGTGGTTGTGAAGGATATCGTTCTCCGCGAGTCAAAGGAGACTCCTGCACCGGAGCCTGAGACTCCTGAGTTCGACCCTACAGCAGGAACAAACCTCTGGCTTTCAATGACTGTTGAGGAGATGTTCTACTACTACGCTCCAGGTTGGGCTCAGATCGAAGATCCTGAAACCACAGTTGAAGGAAACAGCCTTACAGTGGTTCTTCCTGAGGCTACTACAGATCAGTGGCAGGCACAGGTCGCATTCCGTACTGACCTTTCGTCACAGGCCGGCAAGAAGTATGACTTCTACTGCGTGGTCAACTCGACTCAGGATCTTCCTGGTATGACCATAAAGCTGACCAAGACCGGTGACGACAATACGTTCTACTTTGCTGACAAGCATAAGATCACAGCATATGAGGATTATGTTTATGCAGTAGTGGGAATGGACGGCATCGATATGGAGAAGATCAGCCTCTTCTTTGATTTCGGAGGAAATCCTGCTGGCACTGAGGTGACTGTAAAGGATATCGTATTCCGCGAATCAATCTAATTTTTCATACAGGTGGGGACAAGGCTTCGGCCTTGCCCCTGCCTTTTAAATTTACACTATGAAATTCAACATTCTTCCGATATTCACCATATTCGCATTCATCGGATGCTCTTGCACCGAGAACGGCCCTGCGCAGGGAGGTGACTCTGCTGAAATCCATATTCAGGTCACTCCTCAGTCAGTTGCCCTGACTTCGGAGGCCCAGGACATAACTCTTGAAGTGAACGCCGATACAGACTGGGGCGTTTTCGCGAAAGACAAATGGCTTAAGACCGTGCCTACCGGCGGCGGCAAGGGCAAGGCGGAAATCAAGGTGATTGCAGAGGCTAACTATGGCTCTAAGGCAAGAGAGTCTGTGCTGACATTCAGAACTGCGTCAGGTAGAGTGGAAATACCTGTTGCTCAAGAGGGTATGGGAGATGATGCCCTGGCTCCGGAAGGATATGAACTTGTGTGGAACGATGAGTTTGACGACCCTTCGCTGACTATGCCTGACGAGAGCAAGTGGTGGTATGAGACTGCAGAACCGGGATGGGTCAACAATGAACTGCAGACATATGTTGCCGGAAAGATCGGCGACATCGTCACAGCCGATGTAAGTGACGGCACGCTGAAGATCCGCGCCATAAAGAGCGGAAGCAGGGTGTATTCGGCGAGAGTGAACACAAAGGAAAACTGGACCTACGGCTACTTTGAGGCACGCCTTAAACTACCGAAGGGCAAGGGTACCTGGCCGGCATTCTGGATGATGCCGTCTGTCTGGTCGGGTTGGCCTGAAGGAGGCGAAATCGACATTATGGAACACGTGGGCTGTGTTCCTACCGAGGTGTCTTCTTCGATTCACTGCAAGGCCTACTATCACGCTGTAGGTACGCAGAAGACTGCAGCAAGAAAGATTGCGGGAGTGATGGACGAGTTCCATATCTACGCTTTGGAGTGGACTCCTGAATATATAAGGTCGTTCGTGGATGGAGAACAGCTGTTCTACTATAATCCTGACGACTATCCGCAGGGACGCAATGCCGAAACCTGGCCGTTCAACAAGCCGTTCGAACTCAAACTGAACCTTGCCTGGGGAGGTGACTGGGGCGGAATGTACGGCGTGGATGAGAGCTGTCTCCCTGCGACTTATGAAATTGACTATGTAAGAGTTTTTCAGAAACAATAGATATGAAGATGATAACTAAATTGCTGGCTATAACTCTGTTGCTTGCCTCCTGCACTGACAAGGCCGACGACCAGAGGCCTACCGGAGGCTCGATAGATGTAAATCCTAAGGAAATCACTGTCGATTTTGAGGAACAGGAGGTGTTCGTTACAGTTGTGGCTGAGTCAGAGTGGGGTTCTTCTCTCTCGGACCAGTCCTGGTGTACAGTATCTCCTACCGGAGGACTGAAAGGGGAGACTCAGGTGAAGGTTACGATCAAGAAGAATATCCTTACCGAGTCCAGGGTGAACACCCTGAAGTTCCGTACCCACAGTTCTTCAGTTGAGGTGAAGATCACTCAGGAGACCAGCACCACAGGTGAGGCTATGTTCATTCCGGAGGGATACAAGCTTCTGTGGAGCGACGAGTTCGACGGACCGGCCTTGAATACAGACAACTGGACCTGCGAGATCGGTCGCGGAAGCAATGGCTGGGGTAATGCTGAACTCCAGTATTATACAGACAGGACAGAAAATGTGGATGTGCGCGACGGCAAGCTCGTGATCACAGCCCGCAAGGAAAGTTATCAGGGAGCGACAGCCACCTCTGCTCGCCTTATCACTCTCGGCAAGGTGTATTTCAAATATGGTTATGTGACTGCTTCCATCAAGCTTCCCAAGACTGCGAACGGTCTTTGGCCGGCATTCTGGATGATGGGAAATGACTTCGGATCGAAGGGATGGCCGAACTGCGGCGAGACAGATATCCTTGAGATGGGCAACGTGGGAGGAATCAATAACGGAACCCAGGAGAAGTTCCTCAACGGAGCTTGCCACTGGGGAGAGCCGGGCCACGCATATTACGGACCAAGCTACACCAACAGCTACTCTGTCCAGAACGGTCAGTTCCATACATTCACCTGCATCTGGGATGAGAACCAGATAGCGATGTATATCGATCTTGATACCGATCCGAACGCAAAACCATATTTCAAGATGTCTATCAAGGACTTCGGTGACAATGAGTTCCGCAAAGACAACTTCATTCTTCTTAACCTTGCTGTCGGTGGCAACTTCCCTCAGATCTGGGACATCAATCAAGTGACCGCGCTCAGCAACGGACCTGCAGAAATGGAAGTGGACTATGTCCGTGTATTCCAGAAAAAATAGAATATGAAACGAATTTTGTACACATTCGCACTGATGCTTTCAGTGCTCCTTGCATCCTGCGAGAAGCAGCCTGCAGAAGGGGACAAGACAATCCCCGGATACGATGAACTCCTTTCTGCATACGATGCGGGCAAGCTGTATAAGGAAGTGTTGAGGTCGGACGGAGCCAATACGGTGGTTTTCGAGGACGGCTCAAAGGTAACTGTGCCTCTTTCGTCGTTCGACATTCACGACCATACTTCCAAGCCGCTTCCTAACATTTACGTGGTAGTGGGTACATATTATTGGTCGGTCGACGGCGTGGTGCTGGGAATCAAGGCCCAGTCGGCTTCTGTTCCTAAGGAAGAGGCGCAGCCTGTGTACGTGTATTTCGATTCGACTGACCTGTATATGCAGTTGAGCAACCGTGTGCTCCTGAGATTCAAGTCTGCCGCAAAAGTTGCGGAGGAAGAACTCCAGCGCCGTCAGAATATCCCTGCCCTTTATATCAACACAGGCGGCAAGGGCATCTATGACAAGGAGAACTATGTGGACGGTACGATAACCATCAAGGATCCGGAAAAGCTGTATAGCGATGTCACTGAGTTCACAGCGCCGATGGGCATCCGCGGACGAGGCAACTCGACCTGGAGCTTCCCTAAGAAGCCGTACAAGATCAAGCTGAAGGAAAAGGCTTCGATCTTCGGAATGGGCGCAGACAAGGAGTGGGCGATACTTGCAAACTATTCGGACAGAACGCTGGTGCGTAACATCTTGGCTATGAGGCTGTCGGAAATCTGCGGCTTTTCTTGGACACCGCATATGTACAGCGTGGATGTGTATCTGAACAATGAGTATCAAGGCGTCTATACTCTGTGTGAGCACAAGAAGGTGCACAAGGACAGGGTGAACATCGACGTTGATGCGGGTGATGTATATCTCGAGATCGAGCAGCAGCAGGATGAGACTACCTGCTGGTGGACCGGAATGGGCGTTCCGATGATGTTCAGCGACCCTGAGGAGCCTTCTGCAGAACTGTACAATGAAATCACCCAGTGGTTCGCGGATTTCGAGGCAGTGCTGTATGATGATGCAAATCGTGCAGACCCTGAAAAGGGATACGCGAAATATATCGATGTAGACTCGTTCATTGATTACTACATCGTCCAGGAACTTGCGAAGAACACTGACGGCAACCTTCGCAAGAGCTCGTTCATCACCAAGAAGAAGGGCGGAAAGCTGGAGATGTATCATCTCTGGGACTTCGACCTGACATTCGGCAACACAGGCTGGCTCAGCGATCCGGAGGGATTCTACATCAAGGATTACAAGCCGGATTGTACTCCTGGACACAACTGGTTCAACCGAATGCTCAAGGATCCTGCATTTGCGACCAGACTGAAGAACCGCTGGAATGAGCTTTATCCGCAGATTAAAGCCACTTCTGCCTTCATTGATGAGCAGGTGAAGATTCTCGACAAGGCCCAGCAGCGCAACTTCGAGGTGTGGGACATCAATGAGGTCGTGGATTGGGTAGGAGTACCGTCAGAGGGCTCGTACGAAGCGGAAGTCGCTTTCCTGAAGGACTTCTACGATCGCAGAGTCGAGTGGATGAACAAGGAACTCAACAAGTTATAAAGACTCGATGTCTTTGAGGCTGAAGCCGACGAAGTCGTCGATTACCATATCGCAGAGCGGGGTGAGAACCTCGCTCTTGTTTGTTGTGGTGAGACCGATCACCTTTGCTCCAGCTGCACGTCCGGCGTTGATTCCGTGAAGCGAGTCTTCGAATACGATGGTCTCTTCCGGTGTGCCTCCAAGCACTTCCATACCTTTCAGAAAGCATTCAGGGTCCGGTTTCGACTTGGTGAAATCGTTGCTTGTGAGGATGGCGTCAACGAGGCCTGGAAGTTCAGGGTGTGCCCTGTATGCATTGGCCATCTTGACGTTGTGTGAGCTTGTGACGATCGCTGTGCGGATGCCGGCGGCCTTGAGTTCCTTGATGAACTCAAGCGCACCTGGTACATAGTCGTATGACATATTCACCTCAAATTCGTTCAACTGCGGCTCGATGACATCGAAGAGCACGCTGAGGTTCTCGGCGAAGTATTTTGTTATCTGCTTGAAGGTCTGTCCCTTGATGGTCAGACCGAAGTTCTCCGCTCCGAGATGCTTCTTTCCCATCTCGTTCCAGAATACGGTATATTGGCTTTCTGTGTCGGCGATTACGCCATCGAAATCGAACAGTACAATCATAGTCTCATCTCTTTATACGTCATTGCGCAACCTTTCATATCATTGCGAGTAGTGCAGCCCTCTGCGTCATTGCGAGTAGTGCAACCCTGTACGTCATTGCGAGGAGTGCATCCCTTTACGTCATTGCGAGGAGTGCAACGACGTGGCAATCTTTAAAACAGCATCTTCACTCCAAGCGCTTTCTCCAATTGGTCATCGTAGCGCAAGCGCACTTTCACGCCGGCCTCCTGGTACCAGTAGCGTGTGGCAAGCTCTTCTTCGATGAACGGAATGATCTCATCCTTCTTCAGACGGAGGAACTTCTCCTTTTCCATATCAAGAGCCTTCTCCATAGCCTTCAGCTCTTCGGACATAGACTCTGCGAGTCCGTCCTTCTCGAGCTCCTTCTTCATTTGGTCATACAGAGTCTTTGCGCTGCTGCGGTAGTCGAACTCCTGAGTCTTGGCAAATTTTATAAAGTCCTCGAAATCAGAGTCTCCGAAGTGGAATTCCTCCACTGCAGGAATGCTGCTGTGTCTGCGTGAATAGTCGATCGAATACTGGTCGATGATGCCTCCGAGCACGAGTGCATATACAAGTCTGCTGTACTCCTTCGGCTTGATGGTCACGTCCGGCGTAATGCCGCCGCCGTCGCGGACAATGCGTCCTGATGCGGTCTTGAACTCCTTTGTGAGCGAGTCCGGAATGTGTCCTACGCTGCCGTCCTCGTTGCGGTGGCTGTAGTCGATCGCCTGCACGCAGCGTCCGCTAGGAGTGTAGTATTTCGCTGTGGTCAGCTTCATCTGGCCGTTGTACGGAAGCGGACGGATCGACTGCACGAGGCCCTTGCCGTAGCTGCGGGTGCCGATGATGGTTCCTCTGTCGTGGTCCTGGATGGCTCCGGCAACGATCTCGGAAGCGGAAGCTGAACCTGAATCGATGAGCACGACTACCGGCATCTCAGTGTCCACGGGCTCCTGGGTAGTGCGGTATTCGTGATATGACGCTTCTGTGTTTCCCTTTGAAGTGACTGCCAATGTGTTCTTAGGCAAGAAGATAGAGAGGATGTTCACGGCTTCGCCCATAAGGCCTCCGCCGTTGCCTCTGAGGTCCAGTACGAACCTTTTCATACCGGCCTTCTTCAGTTCGGTGAACTTTGTCCTCACCTCTGCGCCCACGTTTTCGGTGAAGCCGCCGAGAAGAAGGTAGCCTGTGGTGTCGTCGATCATCTGTGCGATCTCCACATCAGGAAGGTGGATTCTCTCGCGCACAACCGGGATGTCGAGGGTGTCGCCTGTGCGTCCCTTCTTCACTGTGAAAACAACGGTAGTGCCCGGCTTGCCCTTCATCCTGTCTGTGCTTTCCTTGATCTCAAGGTTCTTGGTGAGCACACCGTCGATGGCTACGATCTCGTCGCCGCATACGAGCCCGGCCTTGGTGGCAGGGGAGTTCGCATATGGTTCGTTGATGATCACATTGCTGCCCTTAGGCTTGTGGATGATGGCTCCGATGCCTCCGTATGTGTTCGAAAGCATCATCTGGAGATCCTCGTTTTCCTCCTCTGGGATATAGACTGTGTAAGGGTCGAGTTCTTCGAGCATCGCGTCCACGCCTGCTCTCAGGATCCTGTCTACAGGAAGCGAGTCCACGTATGAACGGTTCAGTTCCTTGATGATGGAATTGTGGATTTCGGACCATTGTCCGAGCTTGAAGCTTTTGGACTGGCCTGCAGCGTTCGCCGCAGCAAAGAAAGTCACGGCGATGGCCGTGATGATGTATAATTTCCTCATATATTCGTTCTTGGATGCCTTTGTGCGCGGGAAATCCGGCCGCAGGGGAGGCATAATATGTGCCACAAAAATACGAAATATTTTTATACCTTTGCAGCCGTTTAATACAGTAATAAAAGAGCAGTTTTATGAAAATAGTATTTGCAACGGGCAACAGCGGCAAACTGCGCGAAGCTTCGGAAATTCTCGGCGAGGGCTTTGAGCTCGTTTCTCTCGCAGATGTAGGTATCACAGAAGATATACCTGAAACTGGAAAGACATTGAGAGCCAATTCTTTACAGAAGGCTCAGTATCTATATGAGAAGTTGGGCTGCAACTGTTTTGCAGACGATACAGGACTTGAAGTCGATGCTTTGGGCGGCGCTCCCGGAGTGTACACAGCCCGCTATGCAGGCGACGACAAGGATTTCAACAAGAATATGGACAAGGTCCTCTACGAACTCGGTGTGATCGAGGGCGAGGCAAGGATGGCAGAGGCGCTTGGCGTGAAGACAAAGTCTGTGTCGAGAAGAGCCCGCTTCAAGAGTGTGATCACATTGATCATCGACGGTCAGGTGAAGATGTTCGAGGGCGCTCTCGAGGGCGTTATCGCACGTGAGAAATCAGGCAACGGCGGCTTTGGCTACGATCCTATCTTCATCGCTGACGAGTATCCGGGACTCACTCTCGCAGATATTTCTGAAGAGCAGAAGAACGACATCTCCCACAGAGGCAAGGCCCTCCGCGCTATGGCCCAGTGGCTTCAGAACAATGCTTAAACTGTCATCCCGAGCGAAGTCGAGGGTCTAATACGAAGGCAATGACAAAAAATACCGAACTGACAGTTCTACATACCACCAAGTTCGGTGAGAATTCACTCGTCGTCCATACCCTCAGCAGGGAGTATGGACGACGAAGTTTTCTTGTACGTTCAGCCGGCAAGAAATCCTCTATGTCCCTGTACCTCCCTCTCTCCCTGCTGGAGGCCGATGTGATCGAGACCAACAAATCCACTCTCTTCACGGCCCGCAACCTCGTTTCGCGACACCCTTTGATGGGCATCCGAAACAATATGTACAAGAACGCGATGACTATGTTCATCAGCGAGGTGCTCTTCCGCGTCGTCAAGGAAGGCACCTATGAACCAGGTCTTTATGAGTGGTGTGAAAAGAGCATCCTTCTTCTTGATGCGATCGAGTCAGACTTCAGCAACTTCCACATCCGCTTCCTTCTCGAACTTTCAGTCGAGCTCGGCTTCCGTCCGGAAGCCAAGGACCTCCTTCCGTTCGTCGGCGACCATTATCCGATAGTGGAGCAGTTTATGTCGCTCCCGTTCGCGGAGTCGATGCTCATCCCTCTCAGCGGCGCAGTCCGCAATGAGATCGCGGAGGAAATCCTCCGCTACATCGAGTTCCACACCGACTCTGCCGTCAACGTCAACTCCCTCCGCGTCCTCCGCTCCCTTTTCGCCTGATTTCCCCTCTGCCCACCCTCTATCCATAGGCGATTCAGCATTTGCCGTGAAATGTAACCCTTTTATCCTCAGCATCTTACGTAAACCGCGTGCTCCCCTTTGGCGGCACGCATAGTCTGTAAGTGACTGTGCTGCAGCTTGTTGCATTTCACGCTCAAAACGCCACATTAAGCCGGGTTGGAAAATTCCAGGGTCTGGCTGTAACGAAAGACCGGGGATGTGCATCTATATGGGCGGACAATAAAACCGATACGATATGAGACATCTTTTCAACATTCTCGCAGTGGCTCTGGTGGGCATCTGTGTTGCGTCCTGCTCGAAGGGAGGCTTTTATATGGATGGATTGGTTTACCCTGAGGAGGATTATGAGGCTTCAATGCCGGAGCCCGGCGACGAAGAGGCGGGCGACAGGTTCGATGAAATCGTAGAAAACGACTTCATCAAGACATCAGACCAGAACGTCTCTACATTCTCGATCGATGCTGACGGCGCAGCATACGGTTATATGCGAAAGATGCTGTCCAAAGGAATGCTTCCAAGTGCATATTCGGTACGCATCGAGGAGTTTCTCAATTATTTCACTTTCAACTATGCGGATCCGACAGGCGACCATACAGTCGCAGTGAATTCTGAAGTCGGACCTTGCCCTTGGAACGAGGAACACAGACTCGTACGTCTCGGTCTCAAGGGAAAATCGATGGACCTTTCACAGACACCTCCTGCAAACTTTGTCTTTATGGTAGATGTCTCGGGATCAATGGATTCTGCCGACAAACTCGGACTTCTCAAATCTTGTCTGGCCACTCTGGTAGACAACCTCCGTCCTGATGACAGAGTGTCGATCATCACATATGCAAGCAGTGTTGAAAAACTGATCGGATCGACCCCGGCAAGCGAGGCGAACAAGATAAAGAAGGCCATCGCAAAGCTCAATGCCAGGGGCTCGACTGCCGGTGGTGCAGCTATGAAGATGGCATATGAAGAGGCACTCGAAAACTTTATCGAAGGCGGCAACAACAGAGTGATTATGGGCACAGACGGCGACTTCAATGTCGGCGTGACATCGACAGACGCTCTTCTTGAAATGGTGCAGGACTATGCAGACAAGGGAATCTACCTTACAGTATGCGGTTTCGGTTCCGGCAATCTCAATGACAGTATGATGGAGACCATTTCCAACAAGGGAAACGGCACATATCAGTACATTGATTCTGAGCTTGAAATGGTGAAGGTGTTTGTTCACGAGAACTCAAAGTTCTATTCGGTGGCAAACGACACCAAGGTTCAGATCACATTCGATCCTGAGAAGGTGGACAGCTACAGACTCATCGGTTACGAGAACAGGGTGATGTCCAACGAGGATTTCGAGAATGACAAGAAGGATGCAGGCGAGATCGGTGCAGGCCAGACAATCACAGCGCTTTATGAAATCATCCCTGCAGAAGGTTTCGAGTCGGGTCAGCAGGTGGCTGCATTCGATGTACGCTATAAGAAGGCACTCGGACAGGAGAGCATCCTCCTGACAGATGAGGTGAAGGGTGTGTCATCAGACGGATCTGAACTCTCATTCGCAGCTGGTGTCGCAGCCTACGGAATGGTCCTCCGCGACTCCAAGCATAAAGGTACAGCAGACTACGATATGGCTGCATCGCTCGTTGAGCAGGGCCTCGCCTTCGATCCGCACGGCTACAGAGCCGAACTCCTCGAACTCATCTCAACAGCCAAATCTCTCGTCCGCTAGCCTAGCGATCGTTGCGGAGGTCTTCGCGGATCTTGTCCGGGCTGTCTCCGACGATGAGGAGTGCAATGATCGCAACGACTGGCGTGGTGATCCACGCCATCAACACCCATCCGATGGCACTGCGGCCACGGCGTAGTGCCATTCCTGCGGGGAGGAATATGCAGAACCAGAGGGCCAGGAAAAGTATGGCCAGCAATACAAGAACGTCCATTTTCTGAAATTGAATGGGTTACACTTCAGGCCAGATGTAGACCTTGTCGCTGCGGCGGAGACGGGACTCCTCGATGGCGCGGCAGGCTGTCTCGCTGCAGCCGTCGCCGCAGAGGCTCAACGCCTCCTCGCGTGCTCCCGGAACCACCTGGCTCCAGTCGATAGGAATAGAGCAGTATACTCCCTTTCCAGCTTCCTCTACCGGCTTGAGATCCACGCGGATCTCAGGAACTGTGTACTCTACGCAGCCTGATGTAGGACCGATGATGAGGATCTTGTCACCAACCTTGAGAGGGTTTGACTCCACGAGGATCTCTGCCACTCCGAGTTTGCCGAACCAGTTGGTGATCTTTCCGCAGTATGCCTTCTTGCGGGTAGCGGTGCTTCCGTAGACGTCGCACCATTCTCCCATCTTGGCACCCTGATAGTAGCCGCCCCAGAAGCCTCTGTTGAATACTTCCATAAGTTCGGCCTTCATAGATTCGCCGAGCTCAGGAGTGTATGTGCCGTCGCATACGGCGTCAGCCGCACGGCGGTAGCAAGAAGCCACTCTCTTCACGTATTCAGCCGAACGTGCACGTCCTTCGATCTTGAAGACAGTCACGCCGGCGTCGATGATCTTGTCCATAAACTCGATGGTACACAGGTCCTTAGGCGACATAATGTATTTGTTGTCGATCTCAAGCTGCATTCCGGTCTCCCTGTCCTCCACCTTGTATGCGCGGCGGCAGAGCTGGAAGCACGAGCCGCGGTTTGCGGATGCTCCGTACTCGTGAAGGCTGAGGTAGCACTTGCCTGAAATGGCCATACAGAGCGCACCGTGAGCGAACATCTCGATCTCCACGATACGGCCTGAAGGACCGCAGATCTGCTCCTCGTCGATGATTCTCTTGATCTCCTTCACCTGGCCGAGGTTGAGCTCGCGGGCAAGCACGATCACATCGGCGTACTGCGCATAGAAGCGCAGAGCCTCGATGTTCGAGATGCTGAGCTGTGTGGAAATATGCACCTCCACGCCGATCTGGCGGGCATAGATGATCGCAGCCATATCCGAGGCGATCACGGCAGTGATGCCTGCAGCCTTGGCTGCGTCAAGAGTGCGCTTCATATCCTCAAGATCTTCACCGAAAAGGGCGATGTTGAGGGTAAGATAAGTCTTTACATTGTACTGTGAACAGATCCTCACAATCTCTGCAAGGTCAGTCATCTTGAAGTTGTTGGCAGAGTGTGATCGCATATTGAGTTTCTCAACTCCGAAATACACAGAGTCCGCTCCACCTTGTATTGCTGCGTGCAGGCATTCGAAGTTGCCTGCAGGCGCCATAATCTCTAAAGCGCTCGCTTTAGAGATTGGTCTACCCCCAGTCACCTTTGGTGACAGCCCCGAGGGGCATACCGAACACTCACTTGCGTTCGGTTCGGGTGCCAGAGTGGCACGGCGCTGAAGCGCCTTGTTATCATTGTGTTCCATTATTTTGTTCTACCTAATAATTTCTTTGCATAGTTTTCAAGAAGCGCTGCAGCCTCAGGAGCGAGGTTCAGTTCTTCCACGTAGCCCATAGCCTGGCTGTGGAACTTCACTGTCTCCTGGCGTGCCTCCTCTTCGACTCCGAGTTCGCTGTAGATGTCCTTCACTGCAGCGATCTTCGCCTCCTTCTGGGCCTCGGGCTCGATCGGCATTGCCATCGCAGAGATCAGTCTCTCGCGTACCTCGTCGGACGCCTTCTCGAACGCTCTGGTCATAAGCCAGCTCTTCTTGTTGTTCAGGATGTCGCCTCCGATCGCCTTTCCGAACACCGCAGGGTCGCCGTATGTGTCGAGCCAGTCGTCAGCGATCTGGAATGCGAGTCCGAGGTCGTATCCATACTTGTACAGGAGTTCGCAGGATGCCGCCGGTGCTTCTGCAATCACCGCGCCCATCTTTGCCGCGCAGGCGATGAGCACTGCGGTCTTCAGGCCGATCATCTTCATATAGCTGGCCATAGGCACGAAGTCCATATCCTCGAAGTCCATATCGTACTGCTGTCCCTCGCACACCTCTGCAGCGGTCTTGGAGAACAGCGTCAGCACCTCAGGCAGAGCCTTTGCCGGTGCCTTTGCCACCATCTTGTAGCTCTCGATCGACATTACGTCTCCGGAAAGGATAGCGGTGTTCTCGTCCCACTTGCGGTACACTGTAGGCACACCGCGGCGCACGTCCGCCTTGTCCATAATGTCGTCGTGGATGAGGGTGAAGCTGTGGAATACTTCGATTGCAGCCGCAGGAGTCAGGATCTCCTCGCAGAAGCCGTCCTTGAACAATGCATATGCGGTGAGGCAGAGGCGCGGACGTATCCTTTTTCCTCCGATCTCGATCATATACCTGAGAGGGTCGTAGAGGCCCGACGGTTCCGGTGTGAAGGTGAGATTGTCGAAAATCTCCTTCAGAGCAGCATCAATATGGCTTTCCTGTATCATAACAATATTAAATTCTATATCCCACAAAGATATACATAAAAACGGAAATTCTTTATCTTTGCACCATTAAACGGGATTGCTTATGGCTATTAAAGGACAAGCGACAGTAGTAAAACATACAGGAAGCCACTATATGCTGGCTCAGCTTCCGCAGTGGAATCTCTTTCCGGCTGTGCTCAGAGGAAAGATCAGACTCAAGGGAAGCACTGCGACCAACCCGGTGGCGGTGGGTGATATAGTCACATTCGAGGCTGATGTGCCGGCGGAGAACCTTTCGCTGGAGAATCCTGCAGTCATCACCGCTGTCGAGCAGAGGAAGAACTACATCATCCGCAGGTCCACAAACCTTTCACGCCAGTCCCACATCATCGCGGCCAATCTGGACCGCGCCTTCCTTGTCATCACGTTGGATTTTCCTCAGGTGAAGCTCCCGTTCCTGGACAGACTGCTTGTCACCTGCGAGGTCTATAACGTGCCCCCTGTGATCGTGCTCAACAAATGTGACCTCTATGGTCCGGAGCATCAGGATATGCTGGAAGCCTTCCGTGAAATCTATACCGGTGCCGGCTATCCTATCGTCGAGGTGTCGGCGCATACCGGCGACGGCGTAGACCGCCTTCGCGACATCGTTTCCGGCAAGATTCTTCCGGACGGAAGCGTCAATGAAAACTACGATCCTTCAAAGCCTGTAGTGTCCTTGTTCTCAGGAGTTTCCGGAGTTGGAAAGTCGTCCCTCATCAAGGCTTTGGACCCTTCGCTCGATCCACGTGTAGGAGAGATTTCGGATGTACACCTCCAGGGTAAGCATACGACTACTTTCTACGAAATGTACTCACTCGTATCCGGAGGATTCATCGTGGACACCCCTGGTCTCCGCGGCTTCGGTCTGGTGGACCTCAAGAAGGAGGAGATCGCTCTCTATTTCCCTGAAATGCTCAAGGTGGCGGAAGATTGCCGCTTTGCTCCTTGCACCCATACGCACGAACCTGGCTGTGCGGTGAAGGAGGCTGTCGAGGCCGGCGAGATCAGCTATGACCGCTATTCGTCGTACCTCGGTATGCTTGACGAAGAGGGAAAATACAGGTAATGAAACCAATCAACAAAGACATACTTAAGCTGGCGATACCGAGTATCCTGGCGAACATCACCGTGCCGATCGTCGGAATGGTGGACATCGCCGTGGCCGGACATCTTGACGGAAGCGCGGCCACTATGATCGGCGGAATCGCCATCGGATCTATGCTCTTTGATCTGCTCTATTGGAACTTCGGCTTCCTCAGAGTGGGCACGGGCGGTCTGGCTGCCCAGGCCTTCGGCCGTGGCGACAGACGCGAATGTGCCCGCATACTGGCCCGTGCTCTCGGAATCGCACTTGCCTGCGCCTTCGTGCTTATCGCGATACAATGGATATTTGTACAGGCTGCCTTCCTGTTCGTGGATTCTACTCCTGAGGTCCGTGATCTCGCGTCAAGATATTTCTTCGTACGCATCTGGGCCGCTCCCGCGACCCTCAGTCTGATGGCCCTCAAAGGATGGTTCATCGGAATGCAGGACAGTGTGAGTCCGATGTTCACCGACTTCACAGTCAATGGAATGAATATCCTGATGAGTGTTCTTCTCGCTCTCGGATTCACCCTCGGAGGCTGGCATTTCGGCGGAATCGGCTTCATCGGAGTAGCTGTCGGAACCGTCGTGGCCCAGTATTCGGGTCTGCTTGTGGCACTGATGCGACTGCTCACCAAGTATGTGAAAAATACCCTGTCAACTTTACGGAAGGACGACCTCAAAGGTTTGTTCAGAGGAGGGGAGACAAAGCGCTTCTTCGTGATGAACACCGACCTCTTCGTCCGTTCGCTATGCTTCATCGCAATCTACATCGGTTTCACAGTCATCTCTGCCAGATACGGCGATGTGCTCCTGGCGGTCAGCTCGATACTGATGAAACTCCTGATGATATTCTCATACTTTACAGACGGATTTGCCTATGCCGGTGAGGCTCTTACCGGCAGATACATCGGAGCGAAGGACAGCGCGATGCTGCGCCAGACCGTCAGGTGGACCTTTGTGTGGAGTATGTCCATTGCGTTGATATTCATAGCGATATATCAGTTTGCCGGAGTGCCTATGCTCAAGGCGATGACCTCTGACGAGGCGGTTGTGAACGCTTCACTGGAGTATCTTCCGTGGCTCCTTCTGATGCCTGTGGCCGGCTGCGCCGCCTTCACCTGGGACGGCATCTTCATCGGCGCCACAGCCTCGCGCCAGATGCGCAACTCGATGCTTTGGGCGACCCTCGGCTTTGCCGCAACCTGGGCCCTGGGCATACTTTGTCTCAACTGTGTCGTATCGCCGGAAGCCGCGGAATACGGCCGCATCGCGATGCACATCCTTATGGCTGCATACTTCGCACATCTGCTTGCACGCACGGTCTATCTGACTCGAATCTGGCGCTCAATTCGCTGATATATAGTGCGTTGTGGGTTTCGCGTGCTCCCTATTGGCGGCACGCGGTTTCGGTAATGTGTTGATGCTGAGGTTTTTACCCGCCAGGTGTTTTGTTTTTTGTTTAATCACAGATGTTTTGTAACTTTGTCAAGATTTGGCAGTCAATATGAGTCTGTTTTCATTCTACAGGATAAGCAAGCCCTCTGCGGAAAAAGTTCCCGAGGAAAAGGTCGCATCGACCTACAAGTCTCTCAGAAACAAGACATTCTGGGGGGCTACGGTAGCATATAGCCTGTACTACATCTGCAGAATGAGCGTCAGCATCTTCAAGCAGCCTCTCATCGACGGGGATGTCCTCACTGCAGGACAGCTGGGACTCATCGGCTCCTCATTTATGTTCGTCTATGCAATCGGCAAATTCCTGAACGGCTTCATCGCAGACTATTGCAACATCCGTCGCTTTATGGCGACCGGACTTTTCGTGTCGGCGCTCGTGAACCTCATTATGGCTGCATTGGGAATATTCCAGAATATGATTCCTTCGATGCTCATATTCATCCTTTTCGCCATCCTTTGGGGAATGAACGGCCTTTCGCAGTCGATGGGTTCGGCACCGGGAGTCATAAGCCTTTCAAGATGGTTCCCTCTTTCGAAAAGAGGTTCATATTATAGTCTTTTCAGCACAAGTCCCGATATCGGAAAGTTCTTCTCGTATCTCATCCTCGGATGGATATGCGGAGCAGCCGGCTGGCAGTTCGGCTTTCTCGCGGCTTCCGCCGCTGGCCTCCTCGGCGCCGGCTTCATTCTTCTGACAGTCTCGGATACTCCTGAAAGCAAGGGACTTCCGTCGGTACAGGAACTCTCCGGAGAGTCTCTTACAAAGGTGGACAAGAAGCCTACCAAGGAACTTCAGAAGTTTGTGCTGAGGCATCCGGGAGTGTGGGTCATCGCGCTTTCGAGCGCCTTCCTCTACATCACCAAGAATGCGGTTGACGGTTGGGGAGTGCTCTTCCTTCAGGAGGCGAGGGGCTTTGATATGAGCGAGGCGACAAGGATCCTGGCGTATTCGGTGGGATTCAGCATCGCCGGAACAGTGTCTGCCGGATGGCTGTCCGACAGGGTGTTCAGGGGTGACCGCATCAAGCCTGCGCTGATTTCGGGAATTATGTGCGCAGTTTCTCTCGCTCTCTTCCTTTTTGTCGGCGGAAGCTATCTTATGAACATCGTGTATGTGTCGATGTTCAGTTTCTCGATGGGAGTGCTCTATTGCGTGGTGGCAGGCCTTATGGCTGTGGACATCGTTCCGAGAAAGGCCACCGGAGCGGCTTTGGGAATTGTAGGAATTTCAAGTTATGTGGCTGCGGGACTGCAGGACATAACAAGCGGATATCTCATTCAGTACAATACGGTTGAGGTGCTGAATGCGGCAGGTGAGGTAAACAAGGTGTATGACTTCGGACCGGTTTCGTGGTTCTGGGTGGTGGCGGCAGTGATTTCGTTCGCCCTTCCGGTCCTCAACTGGAACAAGCTCCGCACCCGCACCCTACAGGGATGATGCCTCAAAAAAGAAAGTATAGAACAACATAGAAATAACCAAATAACATCAACAGTATGAAACTCAACGTCAGTATAGAGTACAGGACAAACTGGGGCGAAGAAATCGTCCTTTGTCTTGCTGGCAAGCGTTATCCGCTTGCATATACTTCAGAAGGTCTCTGGGAAGGCACTGTAGCCCGCGTCGCTCTCGAAAAGACAGCGGAGTACGGCTATGAGGTGGTCCGCGACGGACAGACTGTACGTACCGAGTGGAAGAAGCACACGCTTGTTCTTCCTGAAGGTGCAGAGCCTAAGACTCTTACAGTCTATGACAGATGGATCGACCGTCCTGAGGACTCTCCGTTCTACTCTTCTGCTTTCACAAATGCGATCTTCGGCAGACCTGCAGAGAAGGCAAAGAAGGCGCCTAAGGGTGCAAATGCACTCATTCAGGTGGCTGCTCCAGCCCTCCGTCCTAACGAGGTTCTCGCTCTCGCCGGCAGCGGTAAGGCGCTCAAGGACTGGAACAAGGTGGTGCCGTTCGACGGAACACAGTTCCCTGTATGGTCGCTTGCTCTCGATGTGACTGAGCCATTCGCATACAAGATACTTATCGCTGACAAGGAGACACTCGCTCCTGTAGCTTGGGAGGACGGTGAGAACAGATGGTTCGCAGCGCTTCCTCAGAAGGACGAGTTCGTTGTAGAGGCTGACCTCCAGGTACGCTTCGGCGGCAGAAACTGGAAGGGTGCCGGTACAGCGATTCCGGTGTTCTCTCTCCGCAGCGAGGATGACTTCGGAGTGGGTGAGTTCTACGATCTCAAGAAGATGGTCGACTGGGCTGCAGCGACAGGCCAGAGCATTCTCCAGCTTCTTCCTATCAACGACACCACAATGCTCCACACTTGGGAGGATTCTTATCCGTACAACCCTAACTCGACATTCGCTCTCCACCCTCAGTTCCTTAACCTCCCTGCAGCCGGAGTGAAGGTAGACGAGGAATTCAAGGCTCTCCAGGCTGAGCTCAACGCTCTTGAGAATATTGATTACGAGAGAGTCAACAATACAAAGCTCGAACTCCTCCATAAGGCATTCGACAAGACATTCAAGAAGCTTTCCGCTACAAAGGGATACCAGGCTTTCGTTGAGAAGAACGCTCATTGGCTTCTTCCTTACGCTGCCTTCTGCGTCCTCCGTGACCTCAACGGCACTCCGGACTTCTCACAGTGGAAAGGCTATGCAAAATACAACAAGAAGAAGGTTGCAGCATTCTGCGAGGAGCACAAGGCAGAGGTTGACTTCTGGTGCTTCGTACAGTACCACCTTGACCTCCAGCTTTCAGAGGTATGCAAGTATGCACACTCCAAGGGTGTGATCTTCAAGGGTGACCTTCCTATCGGTATCAGCCGTACCAGCGTAGACGCTTGGCTCTATCCTGAGCTCTTCCATATGAACTCGCAGGCAGGTGCACCGCCTGATGCATTCTCTGCTGACGGACAGAACTGGGGCTTCCCTACATACAACTGGGAGAAGATGGCAGAGGACGACTACGCTTGGTGGAAGTCGCGCCTTGCAAAGATGTCCGAGTACTTCGATGCATTCCGTATCGACCATATCCTCGGTTTCTTCCGCATCTGGGAGATTCCACTCTGGACAAAGAGCGGTCTCAACGGCTATTTCAACCCTGCACTTCCTTTCCCTGCAGACGAGCTTTCATCGCAGGGCTTCGACGTGAAGAACGAGGACCTCTTCATCGAGGATCCACGCAAGACAGGCCACTATCATCCGAAGATCGGCGCAAAGTCTACTCAGGGCTATATGTGGCTTGACGCATACCGCCGTGCGGCTTTTGACCGTCTTTACGAAGACTTCTTCTACCGTCGCAACAACGAGTTCTGGAAGGACAAGGCTATGCAGAAACTTCCTGCACTCCTCGATTCTACAGGAATGCTTGCCTGCGGTGAGGACCTCGGTATGATCCCTGCGACTGTGCCTCAGGTTATGGCTGACCTCAGAATCCTTTCTCTCGAGATCCAGCGTATGCCTAAGTCGGTAGAGGAGACATTCGCACATCCTGCGAACTATCCATACCTCTCGGTATGTACGACATCTACACACGATATGAATCCTGTACGCGCTTGGTGGGAGGAGGACCGTCAGGTTACCGACCAGTTCTGGCAGATGATTCTCGGCAACACAGGCGAGGCTCCATACTACTGCGAGCCTTGGATCTGCCGCCAGATCCTCGACCAGCACCTCTGGTCTCCTGCTATGCTCACAGTGCTTCCGCTTCAGGACTGGCTCTCGATGGACGGAGCTCTCCGCCGCGTGAATCCGCAGGATGAGCGTATCAATGTCCCTGCAAACTCACGTCACTACTGGCGCTACCGTATGCATCTTACAGTAGAACAGCTCCAGGCAGCGACAGAGTTCAACGAGACACTCAGTGGAATGATCGCCGCAAGCGGCCGTAAATAATCCATACAGAAAGAGGCTGGTCAACCGATCAGCCTCTTCTTTTTTATTTCTTGAACCAATTTTATTTCTCAAGCCACTCCATAAAGTCGTCGACTCTTGAACGGCTTACCGTCATATCGAATGACGCTGCCGGCTCGGCAGTGATCTTCAGCCTTCCACCCTGCTGCTTGGTGATGCTTCTGATGGCCTTCATCGATACGATGCATCCGCGGGAAATGCGGAAGAAATCGTCCGGGTTCAGGTCTTCGTTGATCACGTCAAGAGAGAAATCGATGATGTATTTGTGTCCGTCGAAAGTCAAGAGATAGTTGTTCTTGTCCTCCGAATATACATAGGCGATGTTCGATGTCTCAAGAGGGATGATACGGTCGTTGAATCTGATGATGTACCTTTCCTTGTACTCCTTCTTGGTCTCGGAAGCTTTGCCGAGAGCGTTCATAAGGGCGTTGATGTCTATGTTCTGGTTGTTTGTGGTGCATCTTGCCACCGCTCTCTTGAGGTATGTCACCTCCACCGGCTTCAGCAGGTAGTCCACGCTGCCGGCCTCGAATGCCTTGAGCGCATAACTGTCGTATGCTGTGGTCATAATCACCTTTGCTGTCACATCCACCTGGCGGAAGATCTCGAAGCATACTCCGTCCGAAAGTTCTACGTCCATAAAGATGATGTCTGCCGAATTCTCCGGATTCCTGAGCCACTCCACGGCGCTCTTGACAGATGTCGCTGAACCAACTACGTCAAAGTCCGGAAAGTGCTGTGACAGCAATCTGATCAGGCTCTTCTGAGCCATTACCTCGTCCTCGACGATAAATATTTTTGTCGCCATATCCTTCTACAAAAGCGGTAATGTTACACAATATTCTGTTTCTGAGCTGCAGATCTCCACTTCCTTGCCCGACAGGTCCATATACTGCTGCATAATGTATTTCTGTCCAAGTCCTGTCGAAGAACTTCTGGTCAACTTAGGCACGATGTTGTTGCATACGCTGATGCTGTGCTCGTCTGCGGTCACCTTGACTACCAGAGGCACGTCGATCGACACTGCGTTGTGCTTGGTCGCATTCTCGATCAGCAGCTGAAGCGAACAAGGAAGCACATATCTTGCCATCAGATCTTCAGGTATGTCTGTGATCACGTCGAATCCCTCCGGGAAGCGTACCTTCAGCAGTTCGACATACATATCCATAAACTCAAGCTCGTCTCTGAGCGTCACCAGTTCCTGTTCTTCGCTCTTGAGCATATATCTGTATATGCCCGCCAGTTTGTGGATGTAGATGCTGGCCTGCTCGTTTTTATCCTCGCATACGAGGCAGTCAAGGATGTTGAGCGAGTTGAAGAGGAAGTGAGGGTTCACCTGGCTCTTGAGCTTGAAGTATCTGTATTGCGCGACGTTAGCCTTCTCCCTCTGCTCGTGCATCTGCGCTCTTGAATTCAATGCGAAGTTCATAAGGTAGATGAGGCAGTAAATGACAGTCTGGGTCAGGAGTGAGACAACTACCAGCGTAGGGATTTCATACGGCCTTGTCGGGCTGGACTCAAAGAGGTATTTGACGTCCACAATGAAGTATTCGATGGTGGTCGCAAGCACCATAAATGCCACCAGGAGGGCGATGCGGCATTTGCCGTCACATTCAAGCTGAGACAGATACCTTATATAAAGGATGTTGATGCAGGTAAGGATGATGAGACCGATAGTCGTGCTGATCACTTCCATAAACACGAGGAAAGTGGTCTCGGGTGTCTCGTAAGAGCTGTTCGCATAGAAAAGGATGATGCCCAGCCTTATGACTATGATGACACTTGTCGCAAGCAGGAGCCACTTCACATAAGATGAACTGAAAGACAGTCTCGCGTTGGAAGTGTCCTTAGACCTGAAGATGTTTGTCGATGCGAGGATGCACCATCCCAGGAATTCGGTGGTCAAGGCTGTGGCTACGCTGTGGGTCGCAAGAGGCGACTTGAACAGGAGCCCCAAAAGGAAGGCTCCGAAGGTTCCGATCAGATAGCCGGCGATGTTGCTGACGATGATGATGGCAGCCGTGAACTCGATGCTCGCACCCTTCTTATAACAGATGATGAGAGACATTATGATGGTCAGGATGGTCAGCAGAAGTTCGTCGTCAATGCCGAAAGTTCTGCATACGAGAGCAGTCACCGCGTGAAGAATCGCGAAGAGATGGATGATGCAGGAAGGTCGCATTTTGTGGGCAATAGTCATACTATTCATAGGTTAAGACACCAAAATTATAAAAAAACCTTCTGGATTCCAATTTTTGAGCGCTTTTCGTCGCTCAAAAATCTCCGTTCGTCCCTTTCTTCGCACAATTCGTCGCAGATATTGGCTCTTTAGGTATTAAATGAGTAAATTAGCAGACTTTTGTGTATCGCATAACAAGAACAAATAACCTTAAAACGCATATAGAAATGCAAAAAACAAAACTGACTTTCTGGCAGATGTGGAACATCAGCTTCGGCTTCTTCGGAGTTCAGATCGCGTACTCGCTTCAGAACGCCAACATCAGCCGCATCTTCGCCACTCTCGGTGCGGATCCGCACAGTCTCAGTTTCTTCTGGATTCTCCCGCCGCTTATGGGCCTCATCGTCCAGCCGCTCGTGGGTAAGTACAGCGACAGGACCTGGACACGCCTCGGACGCCGCATCCCTTATCTCTTCCTCGGTTCGATCATCGCCATCCTCGTGATGTGTATGCTTCCGAACGCAGGTAACTTCGGTCTCGCAGTAAGCGGAGCGATGATCTTCGGACTCATCTCGCTTATGCTCCTGGACACTTCGATCAACGTGGCTATGCAGCCGTTTAAGATGCTTGTCGGCGATATGGTAAGCGACGAGCAGAAGGGCCAGGCATATTCGATCCAGAGCTTCCTCTGCAACGCCGGCAGCCTCGTGGGCTATGTGTTCCCGTTCCTCTTCGCTTGGTTCGGCATCGCCAACGTGGCTCCTGAAGGACAGGTTCCCGACACAGTGAAGTATGCCTTCTACATCGGCGCAGCCATCCTGATCCTCTGCGTTCTCTTCACTACATTCAAGGTGAAGGAGATGCCTCCGAAGGAGTATGCGGAGTTCCACGGAATCGACGCAGACAAGAAGGAGGAGAAGGCTCCGTCAATGCTCACACTCCTTAAGAAGGCTCCTAAGACATTCTGGACAGTAGGTCTCGTGCAGTTCTTCTGCTGGGCTGCGTTCCTGTATATGTGGACATACACCAACGGTGCCATCGCAGACACTTGCTGGGGCACTACAGACGTGGCTTCAGAGGGATATCAGGAGGCCGGAAACTGGGTTGGACTTATGTTCGCTGTCCAGGCTATCGGCTCGATGCTTTGGGCGCTTCTCATCCCTAAGTTCAAGAACATCAAGACTGCTTACGTTGTCAGCCTTCTCGTAGGTGCTGTCGGCTTCGCTTCAGTGTTCTTCATCCACAACCAGTATGCTCTCGTGGGCTCGTTCCTCCTTATCGGAGCTGCCTGGGCTGCAATGCTTGCAGTGCCGTTCACTCTCCTCACCAACTCGCTTTCGGGTGACCATATCGGAACATACCTCGGCCTGTTCAACGGTACAATCTGCCTTCCGCAGATCGCCGCTGCAGCTTGCGGAGGCTTCGTTCTCAGTCTGGTAGGTGGTGCTCAGGTAAGTATGTTCCTCGTTGCGGCAGTGCTCCTCGTTCTCGGAGCGGTGGCTGTGAGATTTGTGAAGGAAAAATAATCCGTTGACCAAATAGGATTAATCATAATACAAACAACAAACAATCTACTAACCAAACAAAATTCTTATGAACAGAATCAAGACACTATGCGCATCCTTCGTGCTTTCGTGCATTATGGGTGTGTCTGTATTCGCCCAGGGCGGATACGAGGTGAAAGGAGTAGTTGTTGACGCAATCGGTCCTGTTATCGGTGCTACAGTCATCGAGCAGGGTACCGCAAACGGTACTTCGACCGGTCTCGACGGCGACTATGTCCTTACTGTTTCAAGCGCAAATGCCGTTGTGGAAGTAAGCTGCATCGGTTATGCAACACAGACTTTCGTAGCCTCACAGCTTCCGGCAACTGTGACTCTCTCTGAGGATACAACTTTCCTCGATGAGGTTGTGGTCATCGGTTACGGTACCGTAAAGAAAGAGGATATGACTGGTTCCATCACTGCAATCAAGAGCGAGGAGCTCAACCGCGGTGCGATGGTTTCAACCCAGGATATGCTCAAGGGTAAGGTTCCAGGCCTCCTCATCACTCCTGGTGACGGTGGTCCGGGTTCAGGATCTACAATCCGTATCCGTGGTGCCGCTTCCCTCAACGCATCAAACGATCCTCTCATCGTCATCGACGGTGTTCCGATCGCTCGCGAGGGTGGTTACGGTATGTCTAACCCACTCGATATGATCAACCCTAACGACATCGAGTCATTCACTGTCCTCAAGGACGCATCTTCAGCTGCGATCTACGGTTCACGTGCATCAAACGGTGTCATCCTCATCACTACAAAGAAGGGTAAGGGCAACAAGCCGCAGGTTTCATACAGCGGTAGCGTGAGCGTTCAGCAGAACTCAAAGAAGCTCCAGGTTATGAACCCTACAGAGTTCCGTGAGTTCATCAAGGACACATACGGCATCTATTGGGAAGGCGACCAGCTTATGGGCGACACTTCTACTCCTGCAGGAAAGGCTATCGCATCACGCCTCAGCAAGGATACAAACGTTGACTACCAGGACATCATCTTCCAGGCAGCCATCACTCACGACCACAACGTAAGCGTGAGCGGAAACGTTTCTGACCGTATGCCTTACCGTGCATCTCTCGGTTACACTGACCAGATGGGTACACTCAAGGGTTCTACTTATGACAAGGGTACCCTCGACCTCACCCTTTCTCCAAACTTCTTCGACAAGCACCTCACCCTCAACCTCAATGCAAAGGGTGTGTACACTTACCAGAACTATGCTGACAGCGGTGTTGTAGGCAACGCAGCCTTCTTCAACCCTACTCAGGCTCCATACTTCTACAACGAGGACGGTTCTATCGACTATGACACTTGTAACGGTTACTTCAACTACGGTACTGGTCGTGGCGAGAACTTCACTCCTAACACTCTCCTCGGTGTAGGTCCTATGTCACAGCTTTACGACAGAATCAGCTACGGTTCTTCACGTCGTCTCATCGCAAGTGCAGGTGTTGACTACAAGGTACACGGCTTCGAGTCTCTCCGTCTCAATGTGACAGCTTCAACTGATATTTCAGACTACAACAACAAGAACGGTTCAGTAGTAGGTTCATACCAGGCTTGGTCTGACACTGAGAACCGCGGTATCGGTCAGTACTCTAAGGAGTGGCAGCTCCGCCGCAGCTCGGCTCTCGAGGCTTACGCAAACTACAACGAGACTTGGGGCATCCACAACCTTGACGTGATGGCAGGTTACTCTTGGCAGCACTTCTACGGTGCAAACCGCAGCATCTCTTACTTCAACGAGACTGACGAGATCAAGCTCAACGAGGGTGAGACAGCTGAGGGCCGCTATCCTAAGTGGCAGTGGGAGAGCTACCTCGTTTCATTCTACGGTCGTATCAACTACTCGATCGCTTCGAAGTACCTCTTCACATTCTCTCTCCGTAACGACGGTTCTTCACGCTTCTCTCCAGCTACACGTTGGGGTCTCTTCCCTTCAGGAGCATTCGCTTGGAACGCAAAGTCTGAGGACTTCCTCAAGGACGTGAAGGAGCTTTCACAGTTGAAGGTTCGTCTCTCTGCAGGTATGACAGGTCAGCAGGACGGTATCGGCGAGTACGCTCACCTTTCACGTTACGGCCTCTCTACTGATGTTTACAAGCAGTATTATATGGGTTCAAACGGCTTCCAGTTTATGTGGACTCCAGGAGCATATGACCCTAACATCAAGTGGGAGACTACAACTACTTACAACGTCGGTGTTGACTTCGGTTTCTTCGGTGACCGCATCACAGGTAACGTTGACGCTTACCTCCGCAACACTAACGACCTCCTCAATGAGGTTATGACTCCAATGGGATCGAACTTCGGTAACAAGGTTCTTACAAACGTAGGTTCTATGCAGAACAAGGGTGTCGAGTTCGCATTCAACTTCATCCCAGTGCAGACAAACGATTGGCATCTCTCTATCGGTGTGAACGGTACAGTATCAGATACAAAGATCACTAAGCTCAACGCGACTGACATCGACGGATACTATATCAATACTTCAGGTATCTCACACGGTACAGGTTCTTACATCGGCCGTCATCAGGTAGGTTACGCTCCATATTCATTCTGGGTGTTCCAGCAGCTTTATGATGAGAGCGGCAAGCCTATCCAGAATGCTTTCGTTGACCGCAACGAGGATGGCGTGATCAACAATGACGACAAGTATTGTGCAGGTAACGCTAATCCGGACTTCTTCTACGGTCTCAATGTGAAGTTGTCTTACAAGAACTGGGACTTCGGTTTCAACGGTCACGGTTCATTCGGTTACAAGGTGTTCAACGACTTCGCGTCTAACAACTCTACAGCTTACTTCGACGTGAACGCAGGTAACCTTCCTAACTTCGCAAATGCAGTCAAGAGAACAGGCTTCACCCAGATCAGCGGTGACTATCAGTTCTACTCAGACTTCTATCTCGAGGACGCTTCGTTCTTCCGTCTTGACGACATCAACCTTGGATACACATTCAAGGAGATCGGCAACTGGGCTGGCAACATCCGCATCGCTGCTTCTTGCCAGAACGTATTCGTTCTTACCAAGTACTCAGGAATTGATCCGGAGGTTAACAGCACTGACGGTGTTGACAGAACTTTCTGGCCAAGACCTCGTACTTTCTCACTCCGTCTCAATGTTAACTTCTAATAGAGGAGGAATATGAAAATGAATTTCAAGAAAATATTTTCCGCAGTTGCAGCTGCTGCAATGCTCACAGCTTGCGTCGGTGACCTCAACACTGTTCCGTTGAATCCTACCGATGTGACTTCAGAGACCGCTTACGGTGCTGATGAGGCAGGCTATGTGCAGGGTCTTGCCAAGATCTATTTCCAGCTTGTATCTAACAATACTCAGGACCTTGAGGTTGCTGACGGTGGTGCATCGGAGTTCATCCGCGCATTCTGGTCGACTCAGGAGGTTACCGCAGACGCTGCAAAGTGTGCTTGGGGTGACGCTTGGGTAAACGACCTCAACAACAATACTTGGAAGGGTGACGTCCTCAACGACGCTGTTTACGCAGTATACGTACGTACTCTCCAGGGTATCACTTATGTAAATGAGTATCTCCGTCAGACATCTGACGCCAACCTTTCTACAAGAGGCTGTTCTGATGCTGTAAAGGCTAAGGTGCAGGAGTATCGTGCAGAGGCACGTTTCCTCCGTGCATTCTTCTATTGGGCTGCTATGGATACTTTCGGACAGGTTCCTTTCTCAACTGAGAACACTCAGTTCGGTGGCGGCTACAATCCTCCTCAGGCTTCTGCAACAGAGATCTTCAACTTCATCGTAAGCGAGCTCACTGACCTTGCTTCAGAGGGCAGCGCAATGCCTGCAGCACAGTCAAACTATCCACGTGCTGACAAGGGCTCTTGCCTTGGTCTCCTTGCTCGTGTTTATCTCAACGCTAAGGTTTATACCGGTACTGCAATGTGGGCAGAGGCTAAGAAGGCTTGTGAGGATATCTACCGTCTTGGCTACAAGCTTGCTCCTACTCACGCAGAGCTTTTCCGCGGTGACAACGGTGAGAATCCGGATGCAATGGGCGAGTTCCTTTTCGCTGCTTCATACGATGCTGAGAACACTCAGTCATACGGCGGTACAACTTACCTCACTCTCTCTACTCTCTCAGGTGACGACGGCGCTGTGAACATCATCGGTATCAACGGTGGTTGGGCAGGTAACCGTGTTCCTTACGAGTATGTTGCGAAGTTCTTCACTGACGTAAAGAACCCTGACTACGAGACTGGTGAGTACACCAATACTGACAAACGTGCCGACTACTTCTACATCAAGGGCCGTACAGAGTCTATGGAGAACAACCTCAACACATTCCTCAACGGTTGGTCTTGCATCAAGTTCAACAACGTTCCTCACGATATGGATGCTGTAGAGTATGCTGCAACTGCTGCAACAAAGAACAACGCTGACATCGACTGGCCTCTCATCCGTCTCGGTGAGATCCACCTCATCTATGCTGAGGCTTGTATGCACGCAGGTGGCGACGCTTCTGCACAGGTGGCTGCTCTTGCTGAGCGTGCCGGTGTTGCTGCTCCAGCAGCGATCACTGAGGAGTTCCTCTTCGAGGAGCGTGCCCGCGAGCTTATGTGGGAGGCACACCGTCGTACAGACCTTATCCGTTTCGGCAAGTGGATCAGTGGTTACAACTGGACTTACAAGGGCGGTAACTTCAAGGGTCAGGATCTTCCTACACACTTCAATGTATTCCCTGTTCCATCGACTGAGCTTGCTACAAACCTTGATCTCCAGCAGAACCCTGGTTACGCGAGATAGTCATAAAACAGTTCAAAGAATATGAAAATCACAAAATATTTCTTTTCGATGGCAGCTGCGGTCGCTATGCTCGCAGGCTGCTACCAGCCAGAGATGAATATGATCGCGGCTCCAGAGGATGTCGTGGCTCCTGTTCTCGAGGCTGTTGAGGGACCTATCGAGATCACACCTACCAATATGGTGGACGGTAAGGTTGCCTTCAGTTGGTCTGCTGCCGATTTCGGTGTAGCTACTCAGGTAAACTACTCTCTCCTCGCTGCTACCGCTGCGGCTCCGGAGACAACTGTTTCCATCACTTCAGGTCTTACAAATACTACTGCTGAGGTTGATTACGAGACTCTCAACGGTATTCTCTTCAACGACCTCAAGCTCAACGACGGCGTTGAGGAGGATGTCCTCTTCACTGTCAGCGCAAAGATCGGCGAGTATGCTCCTGTATACTCAAACTCTATCGCAGTAGCCTGCAAGGTGACTGCAGCTGAGAAGCAGTATGCTAAGCTCTTCGTTGTAGGTTCATACAACGGCTGGTCACACGACAAGAACCAGTACCTCTTCGACTTCGAGGCTACTGACGCTGTTTACCAGGGTATCGTTGACTTCGGTGAGGATCACGCTTCCAACGAGTTCAAGATCACTGGCGGTGCGTGGGGTAAGGACGAGCACTCTATGAGCGGTCCACACGATGCTGAGTCCAAGACTATCACTCTCGTAGCAGGTGGCGGTGACAACATCAACGTTTACCAGGCTAAGCGTTACTATCACCTTACATTCGACCGTGCACTCACTCTTACTGCTGACTTCTCATTCGATCAGCTCGGTGTGATCGGTGACTTCAACGGTTGGGGTGCTGACGTGGTAATGTCATTCAACGAGGCTAAGCAGCGCTTCTACGCTGACGTTGAGTTCCCTGCAGACGGAGGCTTCAAGTTCCGTGCAGACGCAGGTTGGGATGTCAACTGGGGTGTGAAGGACGGCGTTCTCGAGGCTGGTGCTGACAATATCCCTGTTACTGCAGGTAACTACCGTGTATACGTTAATATGAACAACAAGGCTGAAATGACATTCGAGCTCAACAAGGGTATGTTCGGCAAGGATGAGCCTGTTGGCGGTACAACTACTCCAGAGCCGGAGCCAGAACCAGAGCCATTCCAGGGCTGGGGTCTCATCGGCGGATTCAACGGCTGGGGCGGTGACCTCGCTCTTACTGCTGAGGGTGACTACTATGTTGTGAAGGGCGCTGAGCTCGAGGGTGAGCTCAAGTTCCGTAAGGATGCTGACTGGGGTGTGAACTTCGGTTATGCAGAGGGCGCTGAGTTTGCAGCAAACGCTGAGATCGCTCTTGCACAGGACGGTGCGAACATCAACGTACCTGCAGGTACATACGATGTATACCTCGATCCAGTAAATGCTAAGGCTTGGTTCATCAACGACGGTTCTTACCCTGGTGGAGCTGAGGCTCCTGTAGCTGCTGAGTGGGGCCTTATCGGATCACTTGCAGCTTGTAACAACTGGTCAAACAACGTGGTTCTCTACGTTTCAGGTGACTACAGCGTTGCTAAGGGTGTACAGTTCGCAGCCGGTGACCAGTTCAAGTTCAGAAAGGGCGAAGCTTGGGGTGTAGAGCTCACTTATGAGGGCCAGATCACTATCGACGCTAAGCTCGATCTCATCGACGGTACAGGCGGAAAGCAGAACTCATCTATCGCTGAGGGCGGTTCATTCGATGTATACCTCGCAAATGACCTCTCTGCATTCTATGTAATGACTCCTGGCAAGACTCCTGCTGATGCAGGTGCAGCACAGAAGGTTTACACTGACCCTTCTGCAGAGTCATTCGTAGTAGGTTTCTCAGGTGGTGCAATCGGTTGGGATGATCCTTCATTCGATGCAAACGACAGAGCAGCTTTCGTAAGCAAGAACGTTACAGACGAGAAGACTTTCTCAGGTACATATGAGTTCCAGCTCAAGAACTTCGCAGTTGCTGCAGGCGACGAGTTCAAGGTTCGTATCAACGGACAGTGGATCGGCGTAGGCGGTGCAACTGTAGAGGGTCTCAAGGTTTCAGGTTCTGACAACTTCGTTGCTGACGAGGCAGGTACTTATACAGCTACAATCACTTTCGCTTGGGACGGAAGCAACCACTCTGATGTAAAGGTTGTATTCGCTTCTGAGGCAGCTGCAGGCTCATTCTCTGTAGCAGGAAAGCAGTGGATCTTCGACTGGAAGGGTATGGCTTGGCAGTACGGTATGGACTCTATGGAGGCAGTGATCGACCTCGGTGTCACTATCGAGAACTACTGTATGGCAGCTATCAACTATATGCCTCTCTTCGGAGTTGATATGTGGTATGCTCAGATTGAGGGTTACTATGAGGTTGAGGAGACAGACGCTACTTCAGGTAAGATCTGGCTTTACTCTGCTGACTACGTGACAGGTGAGCTCGTACGTTCGGATATGTACATCTCATACTATGACCTTACTGAGACAACTTGTACATTCGACTGCTACGATTTCTATATCGAGAACCATCCGGCAACAGTTGCTGCAAGCCCAGTGACAGTGGTGTCACAGGCAATCGCAATGTAATCTGATTTGTCTTTATATAAGCCGGCGGCCCCTGACCGGACCGCCGGTTTCTAAGATGCCCGATCAAGTCGGGCTTGACGTCTGCCACAACGTCATTGCGAGCGAAGCGTGGCAATCTTATGAATAATATTGAATATAGTATATAATGAAAAGAATTCTTTTTGCAATTATGACCATGGCTCTTATCGCCGTGGGATGTAACAAGGAACTTAGACAGTTCGCAGTGACTCCGACTGCGTTGGAGTTCAGCGGTGACGCCGGTTCACAGACTGTTTCAGTGACTGTAGGCGAGGGTACCACCTGGGTTCTTAAGGTGGAAGCATCCGCAACTTCTTGGCTTTCTACATCCAAGACCATCGGCAAGACTTCCGGCAATGTGGAGGTCAATGTGACAGCAAACTCTCCGCAGGAGCGTTCAGGCAAGATCACATTCAGCAGCTCCGGTCAGTCGATCGAGGTTACTGTAAGACAGGCGGCCGGCAGTGCAGAGGAGATCGTTACTCCTCCGGCAGATGCCGTTGCTCCGGATCCTGCTTCGGGAATCACTGTGGATCCTGCATATCCTAATGCGGACAAGCCTTGTACAATCGTATTCAAGCCTGCTTCCGACAATGCCCTCTACAACTATTCAGGTGAGCTTTACGGCCATTTCGGAGTAGTGGTTGACGGCGAGTGGAAGTTCGTTCCTACAGACTGGGGCACAACAGAGGAGAAGACTCACTTCAAGAAGGTTGCAGACAACCACTGGGAGTTCAAGATGGAGCCTTCAATCCGTGAGTATTTCGGCAGCGGTGAGACTCCTCTCACCAAGATTGCCCTCATCGTAAGAACAGGCGACGGAAATACAAAGAGCCACGACAGCGACCAGTTCTGCTCGGTACAGGATGACAAGTATCAGGCGGAGGTGTTCGATCCGGGTGCGATCCAGACAAAGAGACTTCCTGAGGGAGCAAAGGACGGCATCAACTACAATGCTGACGGTTCGGTGACATTCGTCTTCCACGATATGGACACAGCAGGACAGCGCCACAACTACTGCTTCATCGTAGGTGACTGGAACAACTGGACAAGAGTACCTGAGGGATCTATGTACTATGATCCTACAACAGGCAAGTGGTGGATCACCCTCGACGGTTTCGATGCGGACAAGGAGTATCGTTTCCAGTACCGTCTTGGAACTGGTTCCGGCAGTGACATCTATGCAAGTGATCCTTATACAGAGATCGTATATGACGAGTGGAACGACCAGTATATCCAGGGTGTACCTGCGTTCCCGGAGGGAGCGAAGCAGCTTGTTTCTGCATTCCAGATCAACAGGCCAGCATACAACTGGAAGCACTCTGACTTCAAGGTCGAGGACAAGAACGACCTCGTGATCTATGAGATGCTTTTCCGCGACTTCACAAAGAGTCAGAACATCGCAGGCGCTATGGCTGAGCTTGACTACATCGAGAACCTCGGTGTGACAGCGGTTCAGCTTATGCCTATCCAGGAGTTCGACGGCAACCTCAGCTGGGGTTACAACCCTAACCACTGGTTTGCTCTCGACAAGTATTATGGTACACGCGAACAATACAAGGAGTTCATCGACGAGTGCCACAGACGTGGCCTTGCAGTGATCGTTGACGTTGTGTATAACCACGCTACAGGTTCACACCCTTGGGCAAAGCTCTGGTGGGCAGGAGACAGAACTGCGTCAAACAACCCTTGGTTCAACGAGTATCCGACCCATCCGTACAATGTATATCACGATATGAACCACGAGAATGCGATGGTGAAGGAGCACGTGAAGCGCAGCCTTGAGTATCTCCTTACTGAGTATGATGTGGACGGATTCCGTTTCGACCTTACAAAGGGATTCACTCAGAATATGACAGATCCTGATGTCGGAGCCTGGGGACGTTATGACCAGTCTCGTGTAGATATCCTCAAGGGATATGCGGATCACATCTGGTCAGTGAACGACAATGCTGTGGTAATCTTCGAGCACCTCTCCGACTGGGATGAGGAGGAAGTCCTCGCAAACCACGGAATGCAGCTTTGGAGAAACGTGAACCACGAGTACCGTTCTGCTGTGAGCGGAGGTACCGGAAACTTCGGCAATATGTATTCTACAAAGCCTTTCGGAGGTTATGTGGGATATATGGAGAGCCACGACGAGGAGCGTCTCTGCTACGGCGCAGGTGCTGATGCGTCTTCGGTTACCTGGGGTGTGATCGGTCTCGGTGACGACTGGAACAACGACAAGATTATGTCAAAGGACGGTGTGTTCTTCTCAGTGAAGAATGTTTCGGTGAAGGCTAACGACCGCTTCAAGATCCGTAAGGCAGGCGAGTGGAATGATGCATTCAACTACGGTGCTTCTTCAGACAACTACAAGCTTACAATCGGCCAGGGCTACAAGATGACAAACGGCAACGGCTCAAAGGATATGTATATCGCAAACGCAGGCACATACGACTTCTATTTCAGTGTTGATGCAGAGACAGTATGGGTTATGAATTCAGGCCAGCGTCCTGCAGACCCTTCAGTAGGCGGTGGCAGTGGTCCTGCAGAGGATGCTCTTACAGTTGCAATGCGTCGTGCAGGTGCTTCTGCAGCATTCTTCCTCACAGTTCCTGGTCCTAAGATGATCTGGCAGTTCGGTGAGATCGGTTACGATTATACAATCGAGCATAACGGCCGTACAGGTGAGAAGCCGGTAGTGACAGACGAGTATCTCGCAGTTCCTGCACGTAAGGCTCTTTACGACACTTATGCTGCCCTCCTGAAGTTCCGCAAGGAGAATCCTCGCTACTTCGACAAGGATGCAAAGTTCGAGTGGACTCCTACAGGCGAGATCAAGAAGATCACCTGCTCGGTGGACGGCAACACTTTCCACGTGGTAGGAAACTTCTCGAAGACAACCCAGTCATATACCCTTCCGTCGGGTACCTGGACTGACGAGATCAACGGAGGTACAGCCTCTGGCTCGATCACCCTCAAGCAGGGAGAGTTCCGCCTCCTCACTAAATAATCATTGTCCATCCTCCCTTTGGTCTGAGGATTGAATGGGAGAGTCCGTGAGATAATTTTGAATAATTATAAACGGACTTATATGGACAGGTTTAAGAATATACTGACGTCACTTGCACTGTTGTGTGCAGGTGGCGTCATTTTGTCTGCTCAGGGCGGATACGGGGTCAGTGCGACAGTCAATGACCAGTATGGACCGGTTGTAGGAGCGACGGTGGTGGAACTGGGGACACAGAACGGCACGACGACCGGCTTGGATGGTGAGTTTACCTTGAAGGTAGCCAGCCCAGAATCATCGGTGGAGGTCAGTTGTATCGGCTATGCGCCTCAGATCTTCAAGGCTTCCCAAGTGCCTGCAACAGTCACCCTTAAGGAAGACTCCGAATTTATAGACGAGGTAGTTGTCATTGGATACGGAACTGTGAAGAAGGATGACGTGACCGGTTCGGTCTCTGCCATCAAGTCGGACGACTTGAATCGTGGTGCGGTCGTGAATACTCAGGATATGATTAAAGGTAAGATTCCGGGCTTGCTCGTTACCCCGGGCGATGGAGGACCAGGCTCTGGCTCCCGAATCCGAATCAGGGGATCAGCGTCCTTGAATGCCTCGAATGACCCTCTTGTCGTCATAGATGGTGTCCCGATAGCACAAGGTGCGGGTGGGGCTATGTCAAATCCGTTGGACCTGCTCAATCCCGATGATATCGAATCATTTACAGTCTTGAAGGATGCTTCGGCCTCGGCAATCTATGGTTCGCGAGCGTCTAACGGCGTAATCATAATCACGACAAAGAAAGGATATGGAGGTAAGCCGAAAGTTACCTATTCCGGTTCGGCGAGCCTTCAGCATATTTCCGGCAAGGTGCCGGTGATGTCGCCGTCAGAGCTTGTGGATTTTTATTCGCAGATCTATCCTGCAGGAACTCCGACAGGGGATAGGATACAAGAACTGATGGGAAATGCGCTCACAGATTGGCAGGACCTGATCTTTCGTCCGGCTTTTGTGACTGATCAGAGTGTAAGTGTGTCGGGAAACTTCCGCAACAGGATGCCGTACAGGGCGTCAGTTGCATACCTGGGCCAGCAGGGTACTCTGAAGGAAGCTCGATATGATAGGGGAACGGTGGATGTCACCCTCTCTCCGGATTTCTTCGACAAGCATCTTCGCCTCGACCTCAATGCCAAGGGAGTGTACTCGTACCAGGACTATTCCGACGGAGGCACAGTGCAGACTGCGGCATTCTTCAATCCGACTCAGTATCCGTATTGGGTAAATTCAGACGGCACGATCGACTATTCGACCACAAACGGATATTGGAACTATGGTAACGGCAAAGGTAACCTCTTCGCGCCTAATGTGCTCGTGGGGCCGAGCCCTCTCTCGATGCTTTATGATAATTTGAGTGATGCGGAATCTCTGCGTTTCATAGGCCGTGCGGCTGTATATTATAAGGTTAATGGCTTCGAAGACCTGAGCTTTAACGTCAGCGCCGGATTGGACATCACCGTCACAGATTCATATAACGGAGTGGTTCCTGGTTCATTCCAGGCCTATACCGACACCGCCAATCTTGGTGTCGGCAGATATAATCGTGGCTATAATCTCAGCCGCAGCCAGACTTTTGAGGCCTATGCGGCATTCAAGGATTCCTGGGGAATCAACAGCGTGGATGCAGTGGCCGGTTATTCTTGGCAGAACAATTACGCGGCAAACCGAAGCATAAATTATTTCAATGTAACTCATAAGCCGAACCTGAATCCGGGTGAGACTGTCGATTCGAGGTATCTGATGTATAGGAATGAGAACTTTCTGGTGTCCTTCTACGGACGTGTGAACTACTCGATTGATTCCAGATATGTCTTCACATTCACAGCCCGTGGAGACGGCTCCAGCAAGTTTGCTGCGGCTCATAGATGGGGATTTTTCCCATCTGGAGCCTTTGCGTGGAACATTGCTCACGAGCCTTTCCTCAAGGATGTCAAGGCGGTTTCTGCATTGAAACTCAGGTTTTCTATCGGCCAGACCGGTCAGCAGGACGGTATCGGAGACTATGTCTATATGGCACGATACAATATGTCGAACAACCCGTCTTATATGTATAATATGGGTGATGAGAATTTTATGAATATGCTCACGCCGCAGGCGTATGACCCTATGATCAAGTGGGAAACTACGACTACATATAACGTGGGCCTCGACTATGGATTCTTCAATGACAGGTTGAGCGGTAGCATAGACGCATACCTGCGCGACACGAAGGATCTGCTCAATTCCGTCCAGGTGCCTATGGGCTCGAATTTCGGAAATAAACTGATGACGAACATCGGTTCGATCCGTAACAAGGGTCTGGAGTTCTCTGTCAGCGGAATCCCGGTGCAGACCGGTCTGTGGAGCGTCCAGGTCGGCTTCAATGGCACATTCCAGGAGACAGTCTTTACGAAACTCAATGTGACTGAAGATGATAACTACTACATAGAGACTGGTACCATATCCAAAGGAACAGGCGGATATCTCTCACGTCAGATGGTCGGTTATGCCCCATATACATACTATACCTATAAACAGAAGTATGATGCGGACGGAAAGCCGCTCCAGAATCAGTTTGAGGATCTGGATGGTGATGGGGAGATTACTGAGGGAGACCGATATATGACGGGTAAGAGTCCGGCTCCGAAGTTCTACTATGGACTCAACCTTAAAGTGGGGTACAAGAACTGGGACTTCGGACTGAACGGACACGGCTCGGCAGGTGTGTGGATATTCAATGACTTTGCTTCGGCGAACTCTACAGCAAGTCTGGACCTTAATTCAGGAGCGCTTCCTAATCAGGCCAGACTGGTGAAGACCACCGGATTTATAGAGCCGAACAGCGCTCAGCAGTGGTATTCTGACTACTTCCTGGAGAACGGTTCCTTCTTCCGCCTTGATGATGTGAACTTAGGATACACCTTCAGGGATATAGGAAAATGGGGCTCGACCATACGCCTTGCGCTCAGTATGCAGAACGTCTTCATACTGACCGGCTACAGCGGTCCGGATCCGGAAACCACTTCCGAGAATGGAATCGACAACACTATGTGGCCGCGTTCCCGCACCTGCTCCCTCCGCCTGAATGTAAAATTCTAAAAGGTATCGAGATTGCCACGTCGCTATCGCTCCTCGCAATGACGTGTACACTCGTCGGATACGTCATTGCGAAGCCCTTCAGGGCTGTGGCAATCTCATAAACAAGAATACAATATGAAACGAATGATATACATAGCGGCCTTGGCCGCACTCCTTACCTCCTGTGTGCAGAATCTGGATACACTTCCGCTTGACAAGACGGAACCGGTATCCGAATATGTCTACGGTAACTCAGAAGAGGCTTACCTTGCAGGCCTTACACGCCTTTACTTCCAGTTCGTCACAAATGACTTGACAGATATGCAACCGATGGACGGCGGAGCGTCGGAGCTGATCCGCGCCTTCTGGTCAGTCCAGGAGATCACGACCGATGAGGCCAAATGTTCGTGGGAAAACGACGCCTGGGTGCGTGCCCTTAACACGAACACTTGGACCGGAGTCCAGAATGACGCAATCTATGCAGTCTATGTCCGCACTCTCCAGGGGGTGGCCTTTGTAAACGAGTACCTTCGTCAGACCACGCCTGATAAACTGGCCTCTCGCGGAGTGTCCGCGGATCTTGCGGCTACAATCCAGACATACCGTGCCGAGGCCCGATTCATCAGAGCCTACCTATACTGGATGGCTCTCGACTGCTTCGGAAATGTACCTTTCACTACAGAGAATTCACCTTTCGGAGGAACATATTTCCCTTCCCAGGCCCCTCGTCAGCAAGTGTTTGACTTCTGTGTAGGGGAGTTGAAGTCATTGGTGGCAGATGATAGTCCAATGCTCTCTGCACATTCTCTTTATCCGCGCGCAGATAGAGGTTCTGCTGCCGGCCTCCTGGCGCGTATGTACTTGAATGCCAAGGTGTACACAGGAGTTAATATGTCCTCGGAAGCTAAGTCGTTATGCGAGGAGATATTCGCAATGGGTTATCAGCTGAGTCCTTCATACGCCAACCTTTTCAGGGGTGATAACGGCCAGAATGCGTCAGCGCGTCAGGAGTTCCTGTGGGCTGTCGACTATGATAACAACTATATCAACTCCTATGGCGGTACGACCTATATCCTGAGTGCATCGATGGCCTCGACAGACATTACGGATTCGTCCAGACCAAACGGTCAGGTCAACGGCTGGGCTGGTCTGAGGACTCCATATGAATTCGTATCAAAATACTACGGAGTCTCGGGTCAGAATTATCAGACTGGGGAGTATCAGACCTCCGACAGAAGGGGAGAGATCTTCTACATAAAGGGGCGCAGCGAGTCTATGGAGGATGCTCTGTACAGCTTTATGAACGGATGGACTTGTTTGAAATTCAATAACATACCTTCGAATGAGACCAATCAGTCATACCTTCCGCAGTCGGCGACTATGAGCAACTCCAATGTGGACTTTCCGATGATCCGCCTTGCGGAAATCTATCTGATCTACGCTGAGGTCTGTATGAACCTTGGGGTTCCGGATGAGGCACTTCCGTATATGCAGGCCCTTGCCACCCGCGCCGGGGTCGCTCCTCCGTCGGAAATCACTCCTGATTTCCTCCTCGCGGAGCGTGCCCGCGAGCTCCTCTGGGAGGCTCACCGCCGCACCGACCTTATCCGCTTCGGAGTGTACAATACAGAGGCACTCCTCTGGCCGTATAAGGGCGGCAGCGCCTACGCCGGCGCCGCCTTCCCGGCCTACAAGTGCCTCTTCCCGCTCCCTCCGACCGAACTCGCCACCAACAAGGCCCTCGTCCAGAATCCCGGCTATTGACCGTGAAATGTAAGCCTTTGATCTTCAGCTTCTTGCTGACTCTGCGTGCTCCCCTTTGGCGGCACGCAGTTTCTGTAAGTAGCTGTGCTGTAGTGCTTTGCATTTCACGCTCGCTGTCGGTGGTGATTCGTCCGGAAATTATGGCCGTTCGTCAAGTTCTTCCAACAGTTCCGCTTATATATTTTCAATATATAAGAAAAATGGCTATATTCGTAAAATGTGCGCCTATGCGCATAGTGGAACGATTAATAAGACTAAAAATTTATGATAGCAATGAGGAATTTTCTGATGGGAACAATGGCTGCGGCCTTAATGGTCTCTTGCGCTTCAGACGGCGCACTTACAGTCCCTGCGGCAACACTTGAAGAGTGTGTGTACAAGGGCAACAAGACAGAATTTGCAGTATGGGCACCGGATGCTGACGACGCTCAGCTCAAGCTTTACAACACTGCTTCAGATGAGACTCCTTTCAAGACAGTCGATATGCGACTCGGAAAGGACGGACTCTGGAAGGCGACTGTAAGGGAGGATGTCAAGGGCGCTCTCTATACCTTCCAGGTGAAGAAGAACGGCCAGTGGCTCGAGGAGACTGCCGGCATCGCTGCGAAGGCAGTCGGAGTGAACGGCTGGAGAGGCGCAGTGGTAGATTGGAATGAGACAAATCCGGAAGGATGGGCAGAGGACAAGAGTCCTGAGATCAAGCCTTCGGACATCATCGTCTACGAGATGCATCACAGGGATTTCTCTATCCACCAGACTTCAGGTGTGACCAACAAGGGTAAGTACCTCGCTCTCACTGAGGAGGGAACAAAGAACCCAGACGGACTCTCAACAGGTATCGACCACCTCAAGGAGATCGGAGTGACTTATGTGCAGCTCCTTCCGTCTACCGACTTCATCACAGTAGATGAGACTCACCTTGAGAACAACCAGTACAACTGGGGTTATGATCCGTTCAACTACAACGCTGTAGAGGGATCATACTCGACAGATCCATACAACCCTGTAACCCGTATCAAGGAGTTCAAGCAGATGATCCAGGCTCTCCACAAGGCAGGCTTCCGCGTGATCCTCGACGTGGTGTACAACCACACTACAGACGCTTCGAAGACAGGTTTCGAGCGCACAATGCCTGGTTACTTCTACCGTATGCGCGAGGACGGATCGTTCTTTGACGGTTCAGGCTGCGGCAACGAGACTGCATCTGAGCAGGAGATGTTCCGCAAGTATATGATCGAGTCTCTCGAGTGGTGGATGAAGGAGTATCACATCGACGGTTTCCGCTTCGACCTTATGGCCATCCACGACATCGACACTATGAACGAGATCAGCGAGCGTCTCCACGCCATCGATCCGAACGTCGTGATCTACGGTGAGGGTTGGGCAGCACAGGCTCCGGCTTATCCTTCAGAGAAGATCGCCCTCAAGGCAAACAATTATATGCTTGACAAGGTAGGAGCGTTCAGCGACAACATCCGTGACGCTGTTCGCGGACCTCTCGGCTGTGAGAACGCCGGCTTTATGGACGGTGTTGCCGGAAACAAGGCTAACGTGGAGTTCGGTATCGTCGGAGGTATCGAGCACCCTCAGGTGACAGTCGAGGCTTGGACAAGCAACCCGCTCCAGCACGTAAGCTACGCAAGCTGCCACGATGACCACTGTCTCCGTGACCGTCTCGAGGAAGCTACAAAGGCGACTGAGAAGGAGCGCCTCGCAATGGTGAAGCTCGCTCAGACAGCAATGTATACATCGCAGGGTATTCCGTTCATTTTCAATGGAGAAGAGCTCTATCGCCACAAGCAGGGCGTGAAGAACAGCTACAACAGACCTGACTCTATCAATGCGATTGACTGGACATACAAGACTCAGTACAAGGATCTCGTTGACTACTATGCAGGCCTTGCTGCAATCCGTCACGCACATCCGGGCTTCTGCCTCGGCGATGCCGCTCTCGTGCGTGAGAAACTTCAGTTCATCGAGGTTAACGACCCTTGCGTCGTAGCATTCCGCATCAGCGGACTCGAGGGCATCGACTCGGCGAAGTCACTCGTTGTCGTTCTCAACGGATCGAAGAAGAACGTGAAGATCGAGATCCCTCAGGGAAAATATGTAGTGCTTGCACAGAACGGATATGCAGATGCTGACGGCATCGGAGCATACACCGGCAAATACTGCGCGGCAGG